>JAABSU010000056.1 GCA_011390265.1 Spirulina sp. | reverse complement strand
CGGCAACGGCAACCCAATCCCCACCGGCAACGGAATAATCTCCGTATCCCGTAAACCACTATCCGGCTCCGGATTCCCCCGCTTATCCCGACAAACCGCCGCCGTAGGATCAGCCTCCGACAACGCCGCCAAAATCGCCTTCTTCACCGCCGCCGCCACCTTAACCCTCCCCCGCTTTAACACCCGATCCAAATCCTTCACAAACAAATCACGGCACAAATAACACCGATCCGGATCAAGACCCCTTAACGCCTCAATAATCTCCCCCTGTAGCGTCTTCCCCGACTCCACCTCAAACAACATCATCTGTTGATCCTTCCGCTTCTTACTCACCGCTAAACTCACAAAAGCCGACTGCTCCCATAACCGCGCCAACCGCTCCGCCGTAGCCTGAAAATTTAACCGCAACGGCCGCTCCACCGTCACCTTCAAAAACCCAAACTCCCGATTCTCAAAAATTTTCCCACAAACCCGCGATTGAGCCTCACCATCCACCATCACCAAACTCGTATTATCGTGCTGATAATCTCCATACAGCCTCACCAACTCAGCAATATGATCCTCCGATAACTCATTTCGCTTATCCCCCAAACTCTTCTTCATCTTCTGGAAATGCGCCGTCCCATCAATTAACTGCACCTTACCCCGACGATAAGCCGCTTTTTTATTCGTCACCAACCAAATATAAGTAAAAATCCCCGTATTATAAAACATCTGATTCGGCAACGCCACCACCGCATCTAACCAATCATTCTCAATAATCCAACGCCGGATATTACTTTCCCCACTCCCCGCATCCCCCGTAAACAAAGGCGACCCATTAAACACAATCGCAATCCGTGACCCCTCTCCCCCTTGCTCCGGGGGCAAATTCATTTTAGAGATCATGTGCTGAAGAAACAACAACGACCCATCATTAATACGCGGTAAACCCGCCCCAAACCGCCCATTAAAACCCTGATTTTTATACTCATCCTTAACAAAACCCTCCTCCGGCTTCCATTCCACCCCAAAAGGCGGATTAGCAAACATATAATGAAACCTTTTATCAAAATGGCCATCGTGGGGAGTAAAATTATTACCCTTATTTTTCGCATCCTTGACCCCCAACGTATTCCCAAAAATTAAATTATCAATCGCCTCATCTTTAATCAATAAATCTGCACAACAAATAGCATAGGCTTCAGGATTATAATCCTGGCCAAATAACCTTAAATTCGCATCGGGATTTTGTCGCTTAATAAACTCCTCCGCCACCGATAACATCCCCCCCGTCCCTGCCGTCGGATCATAGATCGTGCGAGAAATCCCCTTTTGGAAAATATCCTGCTCCTCACAGAAAACCAAATTCACCATCAAGCGAATCACCTCACGGGGCGTAAAGTGATCCCCCGCTTCCTCATTCGCCTGCTCATTAAACTTTCTCACCAACTCCTCAAACAGGTAGCCCATTTGGAGATTAGAAATAGCCTGAGGTGATAGATCAACCTCTTTACCCTTCGTGAAAAACTCTTTGATCACAAGGTAAAGACGATTGTTTTCATCCAGCTTTTCAATTTCCTTGAAAAACTCAAACTTATCGAAAATATCCCGCGCCTTCGGAGAAAAACCGTTGATATAGGTCTGTAAATTACTGGCGATGCCCTCCGAATCATCCAATAGACTCCGAAACGTAAATTGGCTCAGATTGTAGAGCGGCTGTTGGCGATCGCCCCCAATGGCCACCTTAGCGATCGCCTTTTCCAACGCCTCCCCCTTTAACCCCGCCGCCTCATACTTCACCTTAGCCGCTAACACCGCCGCCTTCGTCGGCTCCAACACCGCATCCAACCGCCGCAGCACAATCAACGGCAACATCACCCGCCGGTACTGGGGAGGACGGTAGGGGCCGCGCAACTTATCGGCAATGCCCCAGATAAAACCGACTAACTCCTGATGATGGGATGATTGAGCTTGTTCCGCCATGGACTTCCTGATAAACGTTTCCTCAGATCCATTCTCTATCAAAAATGGCATTAGACCCTTCCCCCGGCTCTGCCCATCCTAACCGCCCCCGCCCCCTCAGTCCCGCCGTGGGATTTTTTCGGGACTCAACCCAAAAATTTCCCCTCTAGGGGTAGCTCAATCGTGAACTGCATCCCCTCATGCCAACAATTGAGCGATCGCATCCGCCCCCGATGCTGAGATTCAATAATTTGCTGACAAATCGGCAACCCTAAACCCGTCCCTTTCCCCACAGTTTTTGTCGTAAATAACTTATCAAAAATGCGCTCATGGATCGCATCTTCAATACCCCCAGCATTATCCCGAATCACAATCCGTAAATAATCCTGTTCCTGATCATATTCAGAAATAATCGTGATTTGATTGGGGTGCAGTTCTAACTCATCATAGGAGCGGTCTTGATTGTGATCCTCAAAGGCATCAATGGCATTGGCTAAAATATTTAAAAAAACCTGACTCAGTTGCCCCGGATAACAGCGCACCATCGGCAATTCTGCATATTGCCGCACCACTTCAATAGCGGGCCGACTCATATTAGCCTTGAGGCGATGCTTAAGCAACATCAAAGCACTATTAATAATTTTATGGACATCATATTCAATCTTTTGCTCCCGATCAGAGCGGGAAAATACCCGCGCCGATGTGCTGATTTGCCGCAATAGATCCGTCCCTTCCTGCATGGCATCGAACAAATTAGCAAAATCTTCTAATAAATAATTAAAATCCACATCTTGAATTTTTTCAGCAATGGTGGTGTGGGGTTCGGGATAATGCTCTTGGTAAAGACGGAGCACACTAATAATATCATCTAAATATTCCCGGCCATACTTGAGGCTACCGGCAATAAAACTGACTGGATTATTAATTTCATGGGTAATCCCCGCCACCATTTGCCCCAAAACTGCCATTTTATCCTGCTCCAAAAGTTGGGCTTGGGATTTCAAAATGGTTTGCTTCGATTCCTGTAGAGTATTCAACAGTTGGGCATTTTGCAATTGCAGGGCATTGAGCATCTGTTGCTGCTGTTGGATCATTTGCCGTTGGTGGTAATGCTCAATGGTGGCTTTGAGTGTTAGGCGCAGATCCTGGGGTTGCCAAGGGTGGTAGAGATAGCGGGTGGAGTGATGACTGATCAGCCAGGGGTTGGCTTGGAGATTGGCCTCAAGCGTGAGCAGGAGGATTTTGACCACAGCGGGAAACTGTTGATCGAGGGTTTTGAGGGCAATTGCCGCCGTCGGTTCCTCATATTCACAGAGCAGGGCAATAATTTCGCTGCCGCCGGCCCGCAGCCGTTTCAATTGGGTCAGGGCACTGTCATAATCACCCACGGCAGCTAAATGATAGTCGTCGCCATAGTCCCCCTCGAGATGCGCTTGGAAGTGCTGGCGCGTCTCATGTTCAGAGGCAATGCAAAGAATGACAGGCTTGGACATGCGGCAAAAATGCAGGTAAATAAGGCGATCGCAGGGCAGATCTATCAAAATCTATTGACTGAGTTCGGCTTTCCAGTCAAGTAATCCGGAGTATTTTTGGGGATTTACCCGGCCTCACCGGAGACCTGATACATTAAATCCTTGACCTCAACTCTATTGTGGACTGAAATTGCTATGACTGCCCTCGATGATAAAACCATTGTTAAAGATTATTTTAATACCCAAGGATTTGACCGCTGGCGACGGATCTATGGTGATGGGGAGGTTAACCGTGTTCAATTGGATATCCGTAGCGGCCATCAACAGACCATTGATCAGGTTTTGGGGTGGTTAAACGCCGATGGTAATGTAGCAGATTTGACGATTTGTGATGCGGGCTGCGGGGTGGGTAGCTTGAGTTTACCCCTAGCGGCTGCGGGGGCCAAGGTCTACGCCAGTGATATTTCTGGCAAAATGGTGGGGGAAGCTCAGGAAAGAGCGGCGGCAACCCTAAGCCATCCGGAAAACTTGACGTTGGAAGTGCGGGATCTGGAAGCGATCCAGGGCAGCTATCATACGGTGATTTGCTTGGATGTCTTGATTCACTATCCCCAGGAGGATATTGAGCAGATGATTGGCCATTTGGCGAGTTTGGCCGAATCCCGATTTATCCTCAGTTTTGCCCCGAAAACCTTCGGCCTGACGTTACTCAAAAAGGTGGGGGAATTTTTCCCCGGCCCCAGCAAGGCCACCCGCGCCTATCTCCATCGGGCCGTAGATGTGATCACGATTTTGATCGATCAGGGTTTTCACATTGAGCGATCGCGCCTAACGAGCACCAGTTTTTATTTTTCCCAACTGATTGAAGCGGTGCGCCATTAACGGGCTAAAACTTGCATTTGGGCGGCATCAATCAACGGCGAAAGGGGGCCGCGCTGCTCCATGCCATTCACCGCTAACTCACTGTGGCAGAGGATCAGCCGCTCCCCAATCCGGGCGGTGAGGTCAGCGAGAACACGGCTGAGTTTGGCGGTTTGGCGTTCCGTTGCTTCCTCCAGCGTCCAGGGCCGGCCGGGATTTTCCCGGAGAAAGCAATGGTGGGCAAAGAGATCGGCAGATCCCCCGGATTGCCATAGGTTTGACCCCACATCAAGCCAAAAATGCCAAGGGTGCGATCGCCTCAAATTCCGGTATTGATAGATCGTCGCTAACAAAACGGCATGATCTCCCGTTTCCCGGTGGGCGGGGTAGGCGTTGGCGGTGATTGTGCCGCGCCGCAGTAGTTGAATAAATTGGGTGAGGGTTTCCAGGGGCGATCGCTGCGCCCCTTCGTTTTGCCGCAGGCGAGTATCCACCTCCCAAAAATGTTGGGCGGTTTCCATCAAACCCCGCAACACCGCCAACTCCCCATAGGAGAGGGTGCGGGTTTTGCCGAAAAAATGCTCAATAGCTGCGTTTAAAACCACAGGCGGCGGCGGGGCATGGGGGTCAGCCTGCTCGATGTATTGCGTTTTAGCCTCAATCCAATCGCGAATCCCATCGTAGGCCGTCACCACCTGATGGCCAAAGCGATCCCAGCGGGGATAATCGGTGACGGGGAGGAGGCGGGGATGCTGTCGGTGGAAGTAGTAGCAGTGATCCGAGAGTAGCCCAGCCCGGACGGGATCGATGGCTGTGGGGGGAATTTGCCCCGGTTGGGGATGGCTCAAAACGACGAGCATTTCCGCAAGGCGATCGCGATCAATCAGCGGCCCTAACCCCGGATACACCAGCGTTAACAGCGTGAGCAAAGCCCGCACCAACGGCGAGGTAATCAGGGGCCGCTGTTCATTGAGGGGTTCAACGGCAATGTCCTGTTTTTTGAGAATTTCCATCAGGGTATAACGGGCGATCGCATCTAACCCCGGCCCAATCACGGCAATTTGACCGGGAGCAATCCCTTCCTGTTTCACGGCTTTAATAATCCGATCCGCCGTGGCCCGCAGCAGGGCAGCGCGGGAAATGGGTAAAAATTCCGGTTCCTCCTCCCCTCGGCAGATCTGTAATAGCTCTACTATGGTTGGCAAAGGCAGGAGTTCGGCCGGCTCCTGGATCACCTGAAGCAGTAAAGGCGCGAGAGTTTCCCCCAAGCCCTCCGGAATGGGGAGGGTTTCGGTGTGGGCAAAATCCCCCTGAATTTGAGCCAGGGCCTTGGGATCAGCATTCAGCCCCAAACGGTTTTGGCCGTTGGGGTTGAACGTAACCACACAGGGAATCTCAGCGGCGAGGGCAGTTTGTAAAAAATCCGCCATTAGGGCCGGGTAATCATCCACATCATCGGCAAAGATGCCCCGGTAGCGGCGTAGGAGTTGGCGTTGATAGTGGCGATCGCCCAATAAATAACGGCCATAGAGGTCATAAATTAACCCATAACTCAACAACCCCCGCTCCAAACACCACTGTTGCCAATGGTGCAGGAGATCCCCCCGCGTTTCGCTAATTTCCGGCTTCGTTTCCCAGGTATCCCCCGCCAATCCTTGGCTTAATCGGGGGGCAATCTCTTCCGGGGCAAATCCCCCCGCCCCCGCCAATTGCAACAGATCCAACGTATCCCGCACAAACCGATATTCCATCACGCCAGCGGTATCCAGGCCTAGATCATCCAACGCTTCCCGCCAGAGCGTTGTGGCTAGTTCCTGCTCCGTTTCCGGGCGGAGGCGCAGGGGAAATTGGGCTTTAAGATGGAGGGCTTGGAAAATTAACGGCCAGAATAAAAACACTTCATCAATGATAAAACCGCTGGGGGTTTTAAACACGAGGGGATCGCGGCAACCCACTTCGAGAAGGAGGCGATCGCTCAAATCCCGCTGATTGCCAGTGTTAGCGGTGAGGATTAACACCGCTGGCGTAATGGGGGGGATGCTCGTCCGCATCGCGCCCCCGTGGGGAGGGGTTAACCGTTGCTCCAACACCTGGATCAATCGGCTCGTTTTACCGCTCCGACTGGGGCCAGTAATCCACAGGGACGGCCAGGGGGTGGGGGATTGATCAAGATCCCAGTTTGAAGGCTTCGAGGACAAATCCATAAATAAACCCCAGTTTGAGGGCATTGAGCACATCTCCCCACAGCAACCCCGGCCGGGTGCGTTGGCGGGAAAGGCCATAGGCGAGACGGTTGACGATTTCAATCAAGAAGACACAGAGGGCAGACAGCGAAACATCCCAAAAAGCCAATTGGCCGGCGGTGGTGGAAATCCCATTGGCCAGGAAAAAGCCCAACAGTAAGGCGAGCATCACCAAAGAGAGCCGTCGCCAGGGATTGCTGGCCCATTGGGTGGCGCGATCGCCCGCATTGTTTAACAGTCGATTTAAGCGGGTGTCCTGCATGATCCTACCCTGTTAGCGATAACCATGTTCAGTGAGAAAATCGAGGCTTAAGGGGGCTTCTCCTCGGCCGCTGCTGAGGAATTTTTCCACATATTTCCCTAGGATATCCCCTTCCAGGTTCACCCAACTCCCAGGAGTGAGGTGGGCTAAATTCGTCTGGGTGTAGGTGTGGGGAATGACGGCGACGGTGAAACTGTGGCGATCGCATCGGGCGATCGTGAGGCTAATTCCATTTACGGCAATACTGCCCTTGTTGACCAAATAGGGGGCGATCGCCTCCTCCCATAGGCCCCATAAATCCGGCACCGGGCCAAACGTCATTTCCCAAGCCGTGGCCCTGCTCACCACCCCCTGCAACATCCCCACCCCATCCACATGGCCCGTCACAAAATGGCCGCCCATCTTCCCCCCCACCCGTAGGGAGGGTTCCAAATTCACTGGCATTTTGGTTTTACTGCGTTGCCCTAAACAGGTGCGATCGACGGTTTCAGGGGAAACAGTGGCAATAAATCCCTGGGTTCCTTGACTTTCCACCGTTAGGCAGACCCCATCCACCGCCACACTATCCCCCAAGGCCAAATCCTGGAGGAGGCCAGCCTTCGGCTCACCCACATCAATCTTTAATTGCGTCGGGCCAGCGGTTTCCACCTGCCCCAGGGCTTGAACTAATCCGGTAAACATGGGTTCTTGAAGGGACTGCCGTTTAGATTAACCGATTTTGTCCCTTAATCGGAGGTGGCGATCGCCTGCGTTGGACATTGCACAATCGGAATTTCCACCACAAACTCCGCCCCCTGACCCACCTCAGAATTGCAATACATCTTACCCCGATGGCGCTCCACCACCACCTGATAGCTAATCGAGAGGCCCAACCCCGTCCCCTTGCCCACATCCTTCGTCGTGAAAAAGGGATCAAACAGTTTTGAGGCCGAATCCGGTTTAATGCCAATGCCATTATCTAAGACGCGAATTTGTACCCATTCCCGATGAATAATCTGGGTATAAATCCAAATCGTCGGATGCTCATCATCGACAAACTTCCCCCGTTGCCAAGATTCCTCCAGGGCATCAATGGCATTACTGAGCAAATTCATAAACACCTGATTGAGTTGGCCCGCATAGCACTCCACTGGCGGCAAATTAGCATAATCCTTAACAACAGCGATGGGATACGCCAATTTTGGAATCGCCGATTTGAGGCGATTGTGCAAAATCATCAACGTGCTTTCAATCCCCTCGTGGAGATCCACCCGCTTCACCTCCGCCTCATCAAGCCGGGAAAAGGTACGGAGGGATTGGACAATTTCCTGAATCCGCTCTGCCCCCAACACTAAAGAATCCTGGAGCTTGGGTAAATCTTCCTTGAGAAAATCCAATTCCACATCCTCAATCAGACTTTCTAAGTCTTCAGAAATGTTGGGGAATTCCGTTTGATAGGCTTCTATGAGGCGCAATAGATCCTTCGTGTAGTTTTTGGCATAGACCAAATTGCCAGAAATAAAATTCACCGGGTTATTGATTTCGTGGGCCACCCCCGCCACCATCTGCCCCACACTGGACATTTTTTCACTTTGGATCAAATGGGTTTGGGCCTGTTGGAGTTCGTTGAGGGTGCGTTGTAGTTTTTCGCTATGTTGTTTATGGCGAAGGGCCTCTTCGGCCTGTTTGCGCTCGGTGATGTCGCGAAACGTGCCGGTAAAAAAAGACCGCGCCCCCAAGTTTGCTTTGGTGAGCGTGACTTCGACGGGAAAAATAGAACCATCGGCGCGATGGCCGATCACTTCTTGGGGGCCGTTGTCGAGGAGGCGTTTAATCAGGGTGGAGCGATCGCTCAAGGTTTCCGTAGACCAGCCAATTAACGCCGTAATCGAAAGGCCCGGCAGACGATGATCGGGGTATTGAAACACCCGTTCGGCGCTGGGGTTGGCGGAAATAATTTGCAGCGTCGTCGTGTTGAACGTGATAATTGCATCGGTAGCGGTGGTAATAATCGCCCGCGTGCGCGTCACCGCTTCTTCCATCGCGGTCATCACTTGATTATAGCGATCGGCAATGTGGCCCACTTCTGTAAAGGGAGTAACCGGAACCCGCGCACTGAGATCCTTCGTGCGGGCTTGGTAGTCCATCACCTCAAACAAATCATAAAGCTCGGTTTTCGCGTCATGCTCCGACACATTCAAGCCCCGTTCCTCATCCTCAGGAGAAACCCGCAGCGGAAACAGCCGATTGATTTGCCAGAGCATCACAAACGTCACCCCAAACGCCCACACAAATCCCGTACCAATCCCCAATAGTTGTACGCCAATCTGGTGCCAGCGACTTAACCCGTTGCCGATTAATTCTAAATTGCCAAACACCCCCACCGCTAAAGTTCCCCACAGCCCCGCCCCGGCATGAACCGGTATGGCATCCACCGCATCATCAATCTGCCAACGATTGAGGATGTACATGGTTAAGATCATTACCGCTGCCCCGATTCCGCCCGTGATGAAGGCAAGGGGTGTGGTGAGGACATTACAAGCCGCCGTGACCGCCACTAAGCCAGCAATGGAACCATTCACTAACAACTCCACCTTGGGCAATTTGCGGCGTTGCCAACCAATGACCGCAGCGGTAATCATCCCCCCCACCCCACCTATCACGGTGTTAACGATAATGCCTGGAACTTGGGCATTAAGGGCGAAGGTACTACCGCCATTAAATCCCAACCAACCGAACCACAGCAACATCGCTCCGAGGACGGACATGGGGAGGTTGGAGCCTTGGATGGTTTGGGGTGCTTTATCTTTGGGGAAGCGGCCGAGGCGAGGCCCGACGACGAGCAAGACTGCTAGGCTAATCCAGCCTCCGACGCTGTGAACCACGGTAGAGCCGGCAAAATCTGTAAATCCTAGTTGCCCCAACCAGCCCAAAATTTGACTTTGATCTGCTCCATTCCAAACCCAGTGGCCATAGATGGGGTAGATCAGACCGGAGGAAATGGCGGAAATGAGCAAATAGGCTTGAAATTTAAGGCGCTCTGCCACTGCACCGGAAACGATGGTGGTGGCAGTGCTGCAAAACATCATCTGGAAGAGAAAAAATGTGGCGTTGCGATAGTTGCCGTTAAAATCAAGCAAAAATCCGGAGTGTCCCCACAGACCAAATTGGCTAACACCAAACATTAAGGCATAGCCAAATCCCCAAAAGAGGGCCACTGAAATCCCGAAGTCCGCTAGGTTTTTAACCGCAACGTTAATATTATTTTTGGAACGTGTTAAACCAGATTCAAGGCACATGAAGCCGGGTTGCATCAGGAAAACTAACCCGGCTGAAACAATGATCCACAGGATATCGGTCACTGGCTTTGCAAAGGTACTCACGGATTTTGTCCCATTGTGTCGCGTGTGTTTGGAAAGAATTGTGATTTTTTATACATTACTTTCGGTTCTGGGGGCAAATCTTAACAAGATAGCAAGGACGGCTCAAGGTGATCGGGCCGCGATGGTCTCCGACCGGGCTTTGCCCATCGCGGATCGTCTTTTTTTTTCAACAAGAAATAATGCCCGCTTTTAAATCAAGAAATGCTCAGTTGCACCTTTGATCTTGAGGTGTGGCTTCCTTCTTCTGTCCCTGGGGGCGGCGATCCGGATCTCTCCTCAGGAGGGACGGGAAGATCAAAGGGGCGATCGCCCCCCTCAACCCATCCCCCCAACGTTCGGTTTTCCCAACATTTAGACCAAAGTCTAATAACCCTCTACCCCCCGAGTGGATTACGCTAAACGCCAATAAGTCTTCTCATTCCAACCCTCAAACTTACCTAACCGGAGCGTAGCGGGGTGGAATACAGCCCCACCTGGGCCAGAGACGCAACGCCCCTTCCACCTCAGCAGATTCTTTAGCAACCCTAAAGAGCACTGAAATTCTTGCTCATTCCAGACGGAGGATAGCCACCCATGGCCTTGGATTATTTTGCACCTGGTGTCTACGTCGAAGAAGTTGACCGTGGTAGTCGCCCTATTGAGGGAGTCAGCCTCAGTGTCGCCGGATTTATCGGGTTTACTGAAGAAGTGCGCGGCGATGCCGAACTCTTCAAGCCGATTATGATCACCAACTTTGAGCAATACCTAGAGTATTTTGGCAAACCCGGCTCAGACGGGTTTACCGAATTTAAACAGGTAGCCGAAGACGGCACCGAAACGACCCACTACCCCTATCTCCCCTTTGCGGTTCAGGGTTGGTTCCTCAATGGCGGCGGTCGCTGTTGGGTGACGAGCATTGGCACGAAACTGCCCGGCTCCCCCCCACCCCCCCCCGAAGCAACTGCCACCCCGGTCATGACCGCTGGCGGTAAGCCTTCTTTGGCGTTTAACTTGGCTGTGGCTGAAGAGGGGGCGATCGTTCCCGCCGATGGCCCCCGCCTCCGGGTGGTGATCACCGAAAGCACCCCTAAACCTCCCGAAGATCCAGAAGCAGATCCCCCCATCGATGACGGGCAATTCTTCGATCTCCGCGTCGTCCTCGGGGACAATGTGCTGGAAGAATACAACAACCTCAGCATGAATCCTGAGGTGGATGCAGCCGTTGCCGATTACGTCATCACCGCCGTTGCCGAATCGGAATACGTCACCCTCACAGATATTTCCGTCAGTGGTCAAGCCCTTTCCCGCCGGCCCGCCAATGGCCTGTTTGAAATCGCTCCGCCCCCCTACATTTCCCCCTTAGGCAATGCCACCCGTGACATCGCGGGCAGCCGTAATGAGAAGAAAGGGATGCAGGGGATGTTTGAGGTGGACGAAATCGCCATGCTCGCCTTCCCGGATTTGATGCTCTTGTTCCAAACTGGCATTTTGGATCTTGATCAAGTCCATGGTGTGATGGAAATGATGGTCAGCCTTTGTGAAAATTCTTTCCCTGGCCCCCCCTACCGCATGGCCGTCGTTGACCCGCCGCCGGTTAAACCCGGCAAAGGCCCCGACCCCGTTGCCCCTGAAGAGCAAAAACCCCAGGATGTGGATGCGTGGCTCACCGCCTTTAACCGCCGCTCCATGTTTGGTGCGCTCTACTATCCCTGGATCAAAGTGGCTAACCCAGCCAACGCTGGCCGGCCGCTCCATGTGCCCCCCTCCGGTCACATGATGGGGGTGTGGTGTCGTGTGGATGGTTCTCGCGGTGTCTTCAAGGCTCCTGCCAACGAAACCCCTCGCGGTGTGTTGGGCTTGGCCTATGAAACCAATATGCGTGAGCAAGAATTGCTCAACCCGAAAGGGATCAACTGCATCCGTAACTTCGCCAACTACAACCGAGGCTACTTGATTTGGGGTGCGCGTACTTTGGTGGATCCCACCAATATCCAATGGCGTTATATCAGTGTGCGCCGTTTGATGAGCTATGTGGAGAAATCCATTGAAATCGGGACGCAGTGGGTGGTCTTTGAACCCAACGATACGGATCTCTGGTCGCGGGTGACACGCACGGTGAGCAACTTCCTGGAAGGCCTCTGGCGTGCCGGTGCTTTACAGGGGGGATCGCCTGCGGAATCCTTCTATGTCAAGTGCGATGGGGAATTGAACACCCATGAGACAATGATGATGGGTCGCCTCTATGTTGAGGTGGGTGTTTGCCCGGTGCGACCGGCTGAATTTGTCATCTTCCGGGTGAGCCAATGGGCACCGGGGGGCTGATCCTGATCAGGGATCCCTTGGGCTGATCGCAAGGGCTGGAGTCGATTTCTCCTTTATTCCCCCCGTGGTTAGGGGGGAAAGGGGAGTCTCTAGCCTGAGTGCTTTGATCTGTTGCGATCGCCCCTAACATCCTCGGCAACCTACCCTCAAAAATTTGTTGGTTTGCCCCGTTTTTTGTCTGTTAAATCTTGCTGTAGTCAGTGTTTAAAAGGAGGCTGTGATGCCAGAGTTAAATCCAATTCCTACTAGTCGATACTATCTGGAATTTAATGGTTTAGAAGAAAAAATGATTGCCAGCGTCGGAGAGTTTTCCTTTGAGGGCAAAACCACCGGCCATGAAAAGCCTTTAGCCTCTACGAAGGGCGGCAAAACTCTCTGGCAGAGTAGCTCCGCCGGTTTTACCGATAACCCCGATTTTTCTGTCGAAACCTATATCGCTGAAGGAGATATGGATTGGTATAACTGGATGAAAGCGACGATGCCCAAGAGCGAAGGGGGCGAAGGTAAGTGGAAGGAAAGCCGCAAAGATGGCACCCTGACGGTTTACAACAGTATGGACGAAGTGGTGATGCAATGGAAAATCACCAACGCCTGGATTAAGAGCTATAGTCTTGCTGACCTTGCAGCCGATGGTAGTGAATTCGTCAAAGAAACCTTTGAAATTGTTTGCGAGGATATTCAGAGAACTTCATAAAAACGATTGAGATGGCGATCGCCCCAGTCAAGAGTTCTAGAAAATCTTGAGCGGGCAATTTTTCAAATGGGCATACTGTACTGGGAGTCAAAATCATGGCAAAAGGCGAACTACTAGCAAATTCAAAATTCTACATCTCCATTGAAGGATATGAAGACTTAATTGTTAAAAGTGTGAGTGGGATTAGTATCACCCTAGAAGTAGCGGGTTCCGATAGCTCCTATGGTGTCACCAAAGATGGTAAAAGTTTTGTGCAAGCGACGGTAACTGGGGTCAGTAACTCCAACGTTACGGTATCCTTTGTGGGCACTGCTGACGATAAACGTCTCTTTGATTGGTGGGATCAATCCCACTCCCGGGAGATTAGTGGTGGGGGTTCCTCCAGCAAGGGAGAACGCAAAGCCGCTACCGTTACCCTCTATAACCAAGGGGGTGAGTCAGCGGCAGAATGGCAGATGACAGGGGTATTTCCGGTTAAGTATTCTGGGAGTCAGTTTAGTCCAGATGCGGCGGAACTCTATGTCGAAACCATTGAGTTTGCCTATGAAGGCTTACACCGGATTAAGTAGATAAAACCTCAACGCACCGAAAAAAATTGCAACAAGGGAAGTCTTCCCTTGTTGTCTCAGCTTTGATCATGTTCTAGGGAGAGAGATTCAGCCAATGGCAAAGAAGAAGTTAAAACTGGGTCAACTGCCCGAAATCCTCGCCAGCAGTAAGTTTTATGTGGAACTCTCTCTCTATGGACAACAAGAAATTGATGCCTTTTTTAAAGAATGCCAGGGGTTGAAGCGATCGCTCGAAGTGATTGAACTCGCCGAAGTCACCCCCCAAAAATGGGGTAAAAAGGGGGTCGCCACCTACGGCCGCGTCCGTCGCACCGTCCTCCCTGGTAACGCCAAGAGTGATACCATTACCCTCAAGCGCGGCCTCACCAATTCCAATTACCTCTGGCAATGGTTTACCGCCATTGAAAACGGCAACTGGAATGATCAATTCCGGGATGGCGATATCACGATCTACGACCAAGGCCATATTGAGCAAGCCCGGTTCCGGTTTCGCGGCGCTTGGCCCAGCAGCTACACCGTTGGCGACCTCAGTGCCGACAGTAGTGAATTAAATATTGAAGAATTAGAACTCACCGTGGCTCAGTTTTATCGCGTTGCTTCTTAAAAATGATTGAAACCGAGTTTGAATTTACCCTCCCCAAAGGCTACCTAGACCCCGATGGCAATCTCCACCGTACCGGGGTGATGCGTTTAGCCCGGGCCATGGATGAAATTGTGCCGATGCGGGACCCAAGGGTTAAGGGTAATCCTGCCTATGCAACAGTGATTATTCTCGCACGGGTGATTATTCGCCTCGGCGCACTGGATGAAATTACACCTATGGTCATTGAGGAACTATTTGCCGCCGATTTAAACTACCTCCAAACGTTTTACCGGCAAATTAACGAATTGGAAGAGGAGGGATGACCGTCATGTTATTGCGTGAATCAGCCTTTACTCTCCCCAAGGGATGGCTAACCCCAGAGGGTGAACTACTCCAAGCCGGAACGATCCGCCCCACCACCGGTTTAGATGAATTAATCGCTCAGAGTGATCCCCGTGTTTTAGCAGATCCTCAATATTTGCCCTTAGTGCTACTCTCCCAGGTGATTACGGGCCTAGGCCATTGGACATTGCTCACCCCTGGGGATTTAGAAAACCTATTTTTACGGGATATGCTCTATCTGCAATGGGTTTATCACCTGATTAATCAAGAAGATGGAGCGCGGGCCAATCCGGGGGAATTATCGGCTACCCCTTGGAGCAGCTTTACCAAGAGGTAGCCTATATCGCCCTCCATTTTCATTGGTCGCGGGATGATATTCTCGCCTTGGGTCATCAAGAGCGGCGGCGCTGGGTGGCGGAAATTAGTGATCAGGTCGAGTAAGCTGCCTTGAACAATTTATTGCCACGCCAAGCAACAGATTTTAGAGATGTCCCCTATAATAAGCGAGTCGTCTTCATTCCCTGTGCTTCTGGATTTTTTTAATGGTAGATTCTCCTCGCGACGACTCCCGCCAACCGAAGTCATTTCTCGCCCAGGCTACTCGCTCTTGGCTACCCGCACTGCTGTGGAGTGGAGTTTGGCTGGTTTCTGTGTCGGTGACAGTATTGGCGACCTTAAGTTTGCTCAGTCCAGGAAAACCGGAGGCAACGTTACCGGAACCCATGGGTTTGGAGGATGAATTACCGATCCGTCCAGAAGACCGGATCATTGGGGAAGATGATGTGGCCTTAGAGGTCATTCCTGAGCCTGAGGCGATTAGCGATGGCGCACCCATTGCTGCCCCTGCTCAATCATCAACGAATCCAACACCGTTTCCCTTAGGGTTGCTGGTGTTATTGACTGTGGGTTGTGGTTCGTTGTCTTTGGTGATCACCTGGATTCTCCGCTCTGCTCCGGCCGCTTTACCGCCTCAACCCCCCCGACCCCTCACGCCCCCAAAACGGCTGATTCTACCCCCGACAGCCGCGCCCCGTGTTCAACCTATCGCTGCTCAGGGGCCACGGGTGGCCGCTGCCCCTGCTCCCAGTTTTGCCCAAAAACAGCAATTCTCCCCCCAGGTCAATCATCATCAAGGCTTGCCATCGATGGGACAGCCCCGCGTCACGATTCTGGCCCCGGAGGAACTCACGCCGCTGGATGAAATGCCCTTGCCCCCCGATGACAGCCTCAATTTAGCGGATCAATTGGACATTCGCCGTCGTTATAGTTTGTCCGCTCTGATTCGTGATTCGGAGTAGTGATTCACGATGTGGCAATCCCTCTGGAATTGGCTGAAACAGTTATGGCAACGGTTATGGGGTAAATCTCCTCAACCGATGGGGGGTGTCACATTGCCGGAAGTGGTGGCGACCCCGCAACCCCTGACGGCAACGGATTATGAGTTTATGTTTAATCAACTGCTGGAGGGTGTGGCCCATGGTTGGCAAACCCAACGGGTGGAAAAGTTTTTTAAACAGGTGGGCGATCGCGCCACTGTAACGGATTGGGTTAACTGGATCAGCGATTTTGGTCATACCGTACTCAGTTCCCCCCAGCCCAATCTGGAACTAGCCCGCCGTTTAGAATTACTGGCGATTCAAACTCAGAACATCCCCCATGTTTCTGAAATTGGGGCGATTTCCTACGCCTTGTCAACACAATTAATGTTGCGGCAAACCGGGGGGGAGGTCTGGGAATACGAAGGCCCAGATACTTAGGCGATTAAGCTTGGAAGAACGCAACCCCCGATTGCAGGGAATGGGACTGCTCTGCTAAGTTGGTGGAGATTTGCGACAGATGGGCCGCCATCCGGTTGTTTTGCTGCATCACCTGCTCCAGTTGTTGAATGGCTTGTTTGATTTGGCTAGAGCCTTGCAGTTGTTCCTGATTAGAAAGTGCGATGAACTCGATCTGGTCTGAGGTTTCGCGAATGCTCGGCACTAATTGATCGAGCATTTGGCCGGCGGTTTGGACGCTTTTTAAACTGCTGTGGGAAAGTTGATTAATTTCCAGGGCGGCTTTACGGGTGTGTTCGGCGAGTTTGCGAATTTCGATCGCCACCACGCCAAAGCCATTGGTATTGTCCTGCGATCGCACCGCTTCAATACTGGCATTGAGGGCCAACATATTGGTTTGGGTGGCAATATCTTCAATGAGCGTAATCCGTTGACTAATGGCGGTCATCGCATCCACCGCTGTCTGCATTGCTTTACCGGTGGCTTCAGCATCAAGGGCCACCTGTTGGGCGATCGCCTGAGTGGAATTGGCCCGATCAGCGGTTTGGCGCATTTCGTCGGTCATTTTCGTAATCGCCACCGAAGCCTGTTGAGCGGCGGAGGCCTGTTCCGTCGCGCCGGAGGACATTTGCACCGCACTGCTACTCATCCCCTGACTGCCAACGGTAATCGCCTCAGCCGTGGTTTGTACTTGGCGGACAATTTTCTGGAACGTGGCGACCATATGGGCCAAAGACTGGAGCAACTGCCCCACCTCATCCTCACTCTCGGCCTCAATATGGAGATTGAGCGCACCTTGGGACAGTTGGTTATGAAGTTGGACGGTTTGTTGTAACGGCAGGACAATGGAGCGGGTAATGGCGATCGCCACCCCAATTGTCCCCAATACCGCCAAACTCACCACTCCCCAGGTCATTTGCAACGCCAGATTTCGCGAGGCTTGGGCCTCTTCCATAAACAGGGCAGCGCGATTATCAGCAAAAGTGGCGATTTTATCCATCTCCGCAAAAATCAACTGGGTTTGTTGCCCACCCCGCCCCTCACGACGGGTAATTTGGGCTGCCCCTGCATCATTCCCAGACCGTTTCAAGGCAATCACCTGGTTACGAATGGGTTGCCAGTCTTCAAAAAGCGCTTTGGCCGCAGCCACATCCGCTTGATCCCCGAGAAACCTTGCTTCGATGATCTCAAATTGCTCGTAAACCTCCGCCTCTTGGGCATCAATGGTGGCGATCGCCATATCCAACTCTTGGGCATTACGGGCCAAAACCACATCCTTAATGCCCCGATGCATCGTCAAAATCCCCACCCTGGCTTTTAAAGCTGAAGTACTCACAGTGTAAGGATGATAATAAAGTTTCTCCGTCAAGTCTGCCAAATAACTCATATTGCCAATGGTGTACAGACTCACCCCAAACAGCGTCGTCACCATTACCCCAAACCCCAAACCCAACCTGGTGCCAATTTTAAAATGACCGAGGCGAAGATCCCGTTGTGAACCACTCATGGCCCTAAACTCCTAACCAAAAAAATGAATGATTGGGTGTAGGGGCGAAAAATTTTGTGCCTCCGGCAGGCTTACGCCAACGCCCCTACGTTGCTGTTGATTTTTAAGAAATCATCGTTAACGCATCGGGATGGTACGATTGAATCCCTTTCATATATTGCACCCGCTCAAAAGCACTTTCATCGGGGCAATTAATCTGACTCATACTGCCCTGCATTTGGCGCACGGATTCATATTCATGCTCCTCCATCCAATGGCGCATTTCCGTTTCCAATGTGCTCAGGTAGGGAATGCCATGGCGCAACAGCACCGAGCAAACTTGGGTGATCTTCGCCCCCGCCATCAGGAGCTTAATCGCATCCCGGCCGTGGCCAATCCCACTGGTTGCCGCCAAATCCGCATTAATTCGCCCAAACAGCAACGCAATCCACCGCATCGGTAAACGCATCGCCTGGGGCGTACTCAGCAAAATATTGGGGCGCACCACCAATTCATCGATATCAATATCCGGCTGATAAAAACGGTTAAACAACACCAAACCATCAATGCCCGTGTGATCCAACTGTTTGGCCATATAGGCCATGTTCGTGAAAAAGGGACTGAGCTTGATGGCTACGGGGATGGTGACAGCGGATTTCACCGCTTGGGTGATCGCCACATATTCCGCCTCCACTTCTGCCCCCGATTGCTCCGGGTTGGTGGGGATATTGTAGATATTCAACTCAATGGCATCGGCTCCCGCCTCCTGCATCTGTTGGGCAAAATCCGTCCAGCCCCCCACCGTCGAACCATTGAGGGAAGCAATAATCGGAATCTCCGTCATCGCCTTGGCCTGCTGAATATGCTCTAAATAGGTTTGCGCCCCCAGATGGAACGTTTCCGGCTCAGGAAAATAGCTCAGGGCTTCGGCAAAACTATCCGTCCCATAGCTGAGGTGATGGTGCAACTCATGCTGTTCTTGCTCCAGTTGCTCTTCAAAAATGCTGTGCAGGACGATCGCCGCCGCCCCCGCATCTTCCAAGCGTTTAATATTATCGAGGCTCTCCGTCAAAGGAGCCGCCGCCGAAGGCACTAAGGGCGATTTCAAATTGAGGCCGAGATAGGTAGTGGTTAAATCCATGATCAGGTTTGGGGGTAGTGGGAAGATCTGTAGGGTGGGCAATGCCCACCTAACTAACGCCTCGGTGGGCATTGCC
>JAABSU010000055.1 GCA_011390265.1 Spirulina sp. | reverse complement strand
CTCCTCCTGAAGAATTCGTAACGCCACATCCACAGACAGCGGCCGTTTATAGGGGCGATCCGCCGCCGTTAGGGCATCATAGATATCCGCGATCGCCATCATCTGGGTTTGAATCGGAATCTCATCCCCCTTTAATCCCCTCGGATAACCACTGCCATCCAGCTTTTCATGGTGTCCGTAGGCAATAATCGGGATACCTTGGAGGGGTTTTGTCCAGGGAATTTGCTTGAGGAATTCATAGGAATAGGTAACATGGGCTTGAATGGCCTGCCATTCTATTTGGGTGAGATTGCCCATGGGGAGCATGAGTTGCTCTAGTTCCTGGGGCGTGAGCAGGGGTTGTAACTCCCCATTAACATCCTGGTAACGATATTCTGCCAACGCCGTCAATTCTCCCCAAGCTTCCTCGGAAAGGGCTTCAAACTGCTTCGGGGCGATCGCCTCCGGCTCATTAATTTCCAAAATTAAGGATTGATAGCGGTGCAGCGTGGCGATCGCCCGCTCCAACTGCGCCTCCAAACCCTGTAAATGTTGGCAATGGGAACAATGCTCCCCATCACGATGAATATGGCTGGCATGGTTCACCAAATAGGCATATTTTGCCTCCGCACAATCCCGCTCCAATGTGCGTTGCGCCACCGCAAACCGCTGTTGAATCACCATTAACTGCTCCGGATAAAGCTTTTTGCGCTTGTTCAGAATCGCCTCCGGAACCCCCACCTTACCGAAATCATGTAATAGCGCCGCATAGCGAATTTCCTGAATTTGGGGGGGCGTGAAATAGATCAACTGTAAAGGCCCCTTGATCACATCCCCCACCTGCTCCGCCAACCGCACCGTTAAATCCGCCACCCGCTCCGAATGGCCCGAAGTCGTCGGGTCGCGGGATTCAATCACCTGCACCGAAGCCCGCACAAACCCCTCAAACAAATTTTCAATATTCTCATGGAGGAGTTTTCGCTCAATGGAAATCGCCGCCTGGGATGCCAGCGATCGCACCACCCGCTCCTCCCATTCCGAATAGGGTTGCGTCACCATCACGGCATTTTCTGGCGTAATCTTCAACTCCGGCCGAATCTTACGGTTGATCAATTGCAAGACACCAATGGTTTCCCCGGTATTATCCTGCATCGGTAACACTAAAACCGAACAGGTTTGATACTCAAAATCCTGATCAAAATTGCGATCCAATTGATAGGGCAATCCCGGTAAAATATTTTGAGCATCGGGAATATTTAACGTGCGCCCTGTCAACGCCACATAACCCGCTAAACTATGGCGCGTCAAGGGAATTGCAAATTCTCGTAGCCGCACATGGGGCAAAGAATCATTCTGAGCCACCTTAAATAACAAATAATGCTTTTCCCTTTCCGGTTGTTGGACTAAAAAGACACTCCCTGCATCACTGTAGGTAATCTCACGACTTTTCGTCAAAATAAAGGCCAGTAATTCTTCCAAATCCTGCGCCATGGACAAAGCACTGCCAATGGAAAGCAGCTTTTCGATGAGTTTAATGTGATCACTGGGGATAGACGCTAAATCAGAGGATCCAGAAGGTTGTCGTCTATGGAAAGCCGTCATGGTAATTGCAGGAGAACGGGGAAGGTTCTGATCATGGCAAATATTATCGCAATTATTGAGGGTAAACTGTTCGCCCCGGTTGGTGTAGATTTCAGACCGACCGTTGGCCTCGATCGGGAGAATTGCGCCAGTATCGGTTAAACTCACCCCCAAAGGGCATCATTTCCTCCCTCGACTGCCATGGCTTTGAAACCCACCCTCGCTTTTCAATTTCCCACCGTTGCCCCCGCCCTCAAGTTAGCAACGATTTTGCTCCTGCTCCTGGGCATTGGATTCGGGACGGTGGGGGATTATGGTGTGTCTTGGGATGAAGGCACCGAGATTTCAACGGTGAAATATAACTTTGAGTGGGTCACTCAAAGACGCAAAATTCCCAAAGACCTTGAGCATTACGGTTTACTCTTTAACCTGACGGCAGAGGTAGCCTATCAAGGCAAAGCCCTGATTGAGCAGGGTTTGAACTATAACCCCTTGGCAGAGCAGGGTTTAGAGGAGGGCGATCGCGCCATTGCCCAAGCCATTCACCGCCGCATTCAAATCAAACATCCCCTCACATTTTTAACCGCGATGATCGCCTATGGGGCAGTGGCGGCCTTGGTGGCCATGTTAACGGGCTTTGAATACGCTTGGTTTGGCCCCTTGGTGTTAGCCCTGATCCCCCGCTTTTGGGCCCACGGCTTCTATAACCCCAAAGATATCCCCTTTGCCGCCCTCTTTACCCTTGCCACAGCGGTGGGCGCTGCCCTGATTGACTACGACCTTCGCCCTCGCCCCAACCCCCTAAGCCCCCATCGCTTCCCCCTCTATACGGCCCTCTATGGGGTATTAATTGGCGTGGTGTGTAGCACGCGCATTGGTGGGTTTGTGTTGTTGGGCTTTTTTCCCTTCGCCCATATCATTGCCCAAGGTTTCCGTCGCGGTTGGTTAGGGATGATTGGCCAGGCAGCTCCTAGCTATCTCCTGATGGGGATCACTTGGGGGGTGACTACGACGGTCTTGCACCCGGCGGCCTGGGGGAATCCCCTCGGTTGGTTTTTGGGAACCTTGGCCTATTTGTCTCAACATACTTGGCCGGGGGTGGTGGTGTTTGCGGGGGAAACGCTGCCGGCTACGGAAATTCCCCGCTCCTATTTGCCGGTGTGGCTGTGGCAAACAACGCCTTTGGTGTGGCAGGTGGGTTTAGGGTTGGGGTTGCTGTTTATCGGGATTAATTTTCGGCGGTTTACGCCTTTGCAACGGGGGGCAACGGTGTTGGTGTTGCTGCAAATGCTCGTGTTGCCAGGGTTGGCCATCGCCCATGGTTCCCCCATCTATAACGGCCTGCGCCAATTTTTGTTTATCCTACCGGGGGTGGGGGCGATCGCCGCTGCGGGGTTGATCTGGAGTTATCAGCAGTTGGTGGGGCGGGTGCAGCGGTTTTTGGCCCTGACGGGGATCACGGTGGCGATGAGTGCGATCGCCGTCACCATGATCACGCTCCATCCCCACCAATACGTTTATTTCAACCGCATTTCTGGAGGGTTGCCCGCCGCCTATGGTCGCTACGATACGGACTATTGGGGCCTGAGCCTGCGGGAAGCCATTGAATGGGTGAATGACCAGGCCCCCCCTGAGTCAACGGTGGCAGTAGGCGGCCCCCAATACATTGCCCAAATGTTCATCAGTCCTGAGTTAACGCTGTTGGATCTAGAAGCGGATTTAGACTATGGGGCGAAGGGATCACCGCCCGATTACTACGTCGCCATGCCCTATATTGAATTGCCTTTGCTGTTTCCCCAATGTCCCATCGTTCATGGGGTGGAGCGGGATGGTGTACCTCTTTCAACGGTGAAGCGGTGTAATTAGCTTGATAACCTCATGGGCGTGGGCGAAAAATTTTTGTGCCTCTTACGCCAACGCCCCTACTCAAGGAAATCCGTAGTGATTTCTACGGCTAGGGTTTCCTCGTCTATGGTGACGTAGAGGGTATTGGGCCGGCAACACACTTGGCAATCCTCAATATAGGACTGGGTGAAGCCTTGGCTCAAGTCAATCCAGGTAGAATTGACCTCGCCGCAACAGGCGCAAGCATATTCCGCAACGTTTTCCACAGGTCTTTTCCTAGCAATATTCGGGGGACACTGGTGATCTGGCCAGAAAATCGGTCACAATAGGATGACGATCCCCGCCGTAATCTACCACAACGCCGGGATCTTCTCCCCCCACTGGACAGAGCAATGGCGAAGGCGAAACGACGAAAACTTTTTCCCTGTGGTCATCGTGGCCAAGGTCAAGTCTGTCATCGTTGCGCCCAGGAAGCAGAGGCCCGCACCGAACGACAATCGGAAAAAGCCCACTGGGCCGCAAGCTTTAGGGAAGATGTCATCGACCTCACCCACTTGCCGAAAAATGTGGTGCTCAAAGCCCGCCAAATTATCAACGGCCTTCAGGAACAACAGGATTATCGCCGCTACAAAGGCAAGCGACTCCGCCACAATCGCTTTGTGATCAGCATTCCGGTGACGCGCCATTACCGGCTCCTCTGTCGGGATCATGGCAGTCTGGTGGTTCCTGAAGCGGTGATTTCCCATGAAGACTACAATGTCTGTAAACCCGGCGGTTAAGGGCAAGGAAGCATTATGCAGGTTTATCTGGATTACAGCGCCACGACTCCCCCGGAGCCGGCAGTGGTAGCAACGATGCAACGCCAAGCTTTAACGGGCTGGGGCAATCCCTCTAGTCTCCACCATTGGGGGGAGCGGGCGGCCTTAGCTGTGGAAACGGCGCGATGGCAAGTGGCGCAACTGATCCAGGCCCCTAGTCCTGAAACGATTGTGTTCACATCGGGGGGAACGGAGGCTAATAACCTGGCGATTTTTGGCGTGGCTCATGGTTGCGATCGCCCCCAACATTTAATTATTTCTGCCGTGGAGCACGATGCGATCGCCGCCCCCGCTCGGCAATTAGAGGCGAGGGGTTGGCAACTAACGGTGTTGCCGGTGGATGGGACGGGGTGGGTGAATCCGTTGGATTTAGTCGCGGCGTTGCGGCCGAATACGGTGTTGGTGTCGATGATTTATGGCCAAAGTGAGGTGGGGACGATCCAGGCGATCGCCGATCTGGCCCAAATTGCCCGCCGCCATGGTGCGCTATTTCATACGGATGCGGTGCAGGTGGTGGGGCGGTTGCCGGTGGATGTTCAGGCGTTGGGGGTGGATTTGCTATCCCTATCGGGCCATAAGTTCTATGGCCCCCAAGGTTCCGGGGCGCTCTATGTGCGGCCGGGGGTGGCATTGGTTCCACTCTTGGCTGGGGGGGGTCAGGAAGGAAAATTGCGATCGGGGACTCAGGCGGTTCCCACCCTAGCGGGTTTGGGGGTGGCGGCGGCGTTAGCGGCGGAACGGCTAGAGGCAGAATCAAGCCGATTAGCGACGTTGCGCGATCGCCTCCTGGCTCAATTGCGTCACAATCCCCACCTCATCCCCACCGGCAACTTTACCCACCGCCTCCCCCATCACCTTAGTTTTGTCTTAAGCGATGTTCCCCCCACAATCACGGGGCGGGAATTGGTGCGGCAAATGAATTTAGCGGGAATTGCCATCAGTGCCGGTTCTGCTTGCCACAGCGGCCAAGCTGCTCCTAGTCCGGTTTTAACGGCCATGGGTTATGGGGCAAGGCAGGCTCAGACGGGGCTGCGTTTTTCCTTGGGGCGGGAGACGACGGCGGCGGATATGGATTGGGTGGCGATGGTGTTGGAGCAGGTGTTGGCACGGGCGATCGCCGCCCATTTAGCCCCCGTGGCGGGTTAGATGGCTACAAAACAGCCTACAGGCGGGCTGTAGGCTAAATAAACTCTTCGTCTGTCGTTTTGTCGAGAAAATCCAAGCAGGTCGCGTCGGGGGCGATGCCTGTAATATTTCTTTACGGGATAAGTGTAGCAGGAATCACAAACCTTTCTAAAAAAATCTTGGCGATCGGGGTGAAAACCGGAGGGCAAAAAATTTTTGTGCCTCCGGCAGGCTTACCCAATGCCCCTACGAGAGGAAAGCTTCGGCCTGGTGCGATCGCCCCCATAGCACCTGCTCCCGTTTGTAGATGGCCACACCGGGTTTAGCCCCCTTCGGTTTATAGACAAATTTGGGCTGAGTGTACACCACCGGCACTTGATCACTATGGCGACCCCGGCTGTAGTAGGCCGCTAAATTGGCCGCAAATTGCAAATCTTCCCCATCGGCAACGGCTCCCGGCGGCAACCGCAACAGCACATGACTTCCAGCAATTTCCTGCGCATGGAACCAGAGGTCATATTCTCCCGCCGTGCGGAATGTCAGTTGATCATTTTGGCGATTGTTGCGCCCCACCCACACCTCAAACCCAGAGGGGGAAGGGTAGCGGCGAGGTGCGGAGGGGCTGGGGGGTGCGGGGCGGTCTTTCCCGGCGTTTAAATAGCCTTCTTCGATTAACTCGCTGCGAATTTCTTCCAGGGCGAGGAGATCATCGGGGCCAAGGTAGCGATCGCCCGCTAAGGCCGTTTCAATATTTTCTAAATAGGCAATTTCCCCCTCCACTTCCGCCAACAGAGGAGCAACAGCGCCTTGCGCCCGCTTCAGTTTTTGGTGCTGTTTGTAGAGGGCTTGGGCATTTTGGAGGCCGGTTTTTTCGGGATTGAGGCGGATATTGACGGATTTGCCGGTGGTGAGGTCGGGGACGCTGATTTTTTTGGTCCCCGGTTGCCAGCGGTGGAGGTGGGTCATGAGCAGATCGGCGCGATCGCGGTAGCTTTGGGCATCGGCGGATTGAGTGAGGCGATCGCGGAATGCCGTCGCTTTTTGGCGCAATTTTTCCAAGCGGGTTTTTACCGTTTGGCTTAATTGGTGGTGGAGTTGTTGAAAGGCTTGCTGTTCCCCCTGTTGGCTGTAGTATGCGTCGATTAAAGGCTGTAGCGCGACGGGTTCGCCGCCTTCGCCCGGTAGGACGCGATAACCTGCGGGTAAGCGGGTGGGGGTGAAGTTGCCAGTATTGAGGATCTCAATCCATCGTTGCCATTCCTGCCAAAGTTGATCCCATTCGGTAGAGGTGAGGCTGTGGGTGGATTGTTGGGGATCGAGGCCGGCCATGGTGGCTAAATGGCGGCTCACCATCGGACTCAGACCGCGATAGGTTTTCAGTAGTTGCTTATGGAGGGGGCCGGGGATGAGGCTGACCCGCTCTTGCCAACGGCTTTGGGGTTCGTCCCGTTGGGGAATGGCTCCCAATAACGGCGGCGGCGGTTCGTAGGTTTGGCCGGTTTGGACGGTGCGGACGCGGGATTGTTGAGCGTTGACCTGATGGGCAGTGGTGATAATTTGCTGATCGGCATCGGTTAAGACCACATTGCTATATTTCCCTATGATTTCTACATAGAGATGCCACAGGGCCGGCTCCCCCGGCCGCTGGGAAAATTGCAAATCCACCACCCGCTCCCAGGGTTGGAGAGGGGCGATCGCCCCCAACGCCAAGCCATTAAGTTGATGGCGCAGTTGATCACTAAGGGTGAACGTATCGGGGTGACGGGGTGGGGCTGTGCCGATGCAAAGCCTGGCCCGTTCTGGATGCCAGCAGATCGTCAGCCAGGCCCGGCCTTGGAGCGTGCGCAGGGCTAAACAAAGGGTATGGCGATCGCGCTGATAAACCTGCTCTAACTTAGCCGGAACCCAATCCCGTTGTAATTCGTGGCAAACCGCCATCAGCGTGGTGTAATCAAAAGCTTGCATCGTTCAACCTGTTCAACTGTTGGCGGGTTTTCAGTGATCACGAATCCGTAGGGGCGTTGGGGTAAGCCTGCCGGAGGCACAAACATTTTTCGCCCTCCCCCCACCCATCAACGCGACAACCGGATTCCGTACTAGGATAGAGATCATCCTTTGCCCCTGGCCTCATCCCCGGTTTTCCCCCTGTCTATGGATAGCCCCTTGATTAATATCGGCTTTGGCAATATCGTCGCCAGTCAGCGGATCATTGCCATTGTCAGTCCCGAATCTGCCCCCATTAAGCGTATCATTACAGAAGCCCGCGATCGCGGCCAGCTCGTCGATGCCACCTATGGCCGCCGCACCCGCGCTGTAATCATCACCGATTCTAACCACATTATCCTTTCGGCGATCCACCCGGAAACCGTTGCCCATCGCTATCTCCACCCCAAAGACTTACCCACCTCTGCCCCGTAGTTTTTCTGCCCCTAAGACCCATGAAGCGATCTGACACCCTGGCGGCCTCCACCTCTGCCCTCAACACCTCCCTCGGTCGTTTGGTGGTGTTAACGGGGCCAAGCGGTGTCGGTAAGGGGACTTTAGTTAAAGCCTTACTCGCGAAACATCCCCAATTGCACCTATCGGTTTCCGCCACCACCCGCGCCCCCCGGCCCGGCGAAACCCATGGCAAAGAATATTATTTCTTCAACCGGCTCGAATTTGAAACCCTGATCGCCACGGATCAACTTTTGGAATGGGCGGAATATGCGGACAATCTTTACGGTACGCTCCGGCCGGCGGTAGAGGCGAAAATTGCCCAAGGTAAAACGGTGATTTTAGAAATTGAACTGGTGGGAGCGCGGACGGTGCGGGAGACCTTCCCCGATACGCTGCGGGTGTTTATAATGCCTCCCTCGTTGGATGAGTTGGAGCGACGACTGCGCGATCGCGGCACCGATGCCGATCCCGTAATCCGTCGGCGTTTAAACCATGCCAAGGCAGAAATTGCTGCCCGTGATGAATTCGATGTGCAGATCGTCAATGATGATTTTGACCGCGCCCTCGAACAGATGGAGCGGGTAATCATCGGTTAACCCCCATCTCTCCCCAGAGAAACGATAGTATGGGAAAATAACCCAACCTTAAAGAATCTGCCTAAAACCGCTATGACCTCCTATGCCGCCGCTTCTGCCCGCGCCGAAATGAGTGAGCTTCGGCGTTTAAAAACCCTCCTTCCCCCAGAATTGCAAAGTTGGGTGATGGTAGAAGCTTCTACTGAAGTCAATCCTCCCTTAGTTCGCTGTGAAGAATTGGGCCGGGATGAGATTGAGATTCAAATTGATCTGTCCAAATGGGATAACCTCGCCATTGATCAACGCAATCTCCTCTTTTGGCATGAAGTGGGCCGAATTCAGAACGACACGATCCCCAAAGAAGGCTGGGAAATGGCAGCCTTGGCCATTGGTTTAGGGGGAGCCGTGGGGGAATTGTGGGTACAGGATGGCCTGTTGTTGGTTTTGGCTCTGTCCCTCTGTGGTGTGTCGGGGTTTCGGCTCTGGCAGAAAAATAATGGTGATAAGCGATTAGCGGAAGCGTTGGAAGCGGATCAACGGGCGATCGGCCTTGCCACCCGTTTCGGCTACAGTATGCCCAACGCCTACAAAAGCCTCGGCAGCGCCTTAAAAACCCTGATCGAACAAACCCCCAACCGCCGCCAACGCAAAAAATTTGAAACCCGCCTCCAAGCCCTGCGCCGCAGTGCTAACAAGGCCAAGGCCAAAATGGAAACTAGCTCAACCGATGCCCCCCGACCCATCCTCTAACCCCTCAGATCCCCCCGGCTACGCCGGCCCCCTTAAAAAGGGGGCTGAAATGCAGAACCCCCCCCTTTTTAAGGGGGGGCAGGGGGGGATCCAGCCCCTTTCTGAAACTGAAGCCAACCCCTCAGAACTCCCCCTTTTTAAGGGGGGGCAGGGGGGGATCTACACCGTTACCGAAGCCGCCCCCCGTCTTGATCGTTGGCTGGCGGATCAAATCCCCGATCTCTCCCGCTCCCGCCTCCAAAAACTGATCGAACAAGGACAAATCCACCGCAACGGCTCCCCCTGCCTCGAAAAAAAGACCCCCCTTCAACCGGGGGACTCTCTCACCCTGACGATTCCCCCCCTCACTCCTCCCCAGCTTGAACCGGAACCCATCCCCCTAGATATTCTCTACGAAGACAGTTCCTTAATTATCCTCAACAAAGCCGCCGGCATGGTGGTACATCCCGCCCCTGGCCATAGCCACGGCACGCTGGTTCATGCCCTGTTGCACCATTGCCAGGATTTAGCGGGCATTGGTGGCGAGGAGCGGCCGGGGATTGTTCACCGTTTGGATAAAGACACCAGCGGCGCGATCGTCGTGGCGAAAACTGAGCAGGCGTTACACCATCTTCAAGCCCAAATTAAAGCCAAAACCGCCCAACGCATCTATCACGGCATTGTCTACGGTGCGCCCTCTACGGATACGGGAACCGTCGATGCGCCCATTGGCCATCATCCGGCGGGGTTGAAGAAGATGGCGATCTGTGACAATGGCCGGGACGCTGTGACCCATTGGCAAGTGTTGACCCGCTTGGGCAACTATACGCTGATGGAATTTCACCTCACCACCGGCCGCACCCATCAAATCCGTGTTCATCTGGCCCATATTGGCCATGCTCTTGTGGGCGATCCCCTCTATGGGCCGGGGCGATCGCTCGGAGTCAACCTCACCGGCCAAGCCCTCCATGCCCATTGTTTACGGCTGGATCATCCCTTAACGGGGGAAAGGATTGAGGCGATCGCCCCCATCCCTCCCGAATTAGCGCGGTTACAGCGGGTTTTATCCCGGCGGGCCTGAGTCAAAAGAGTTTGCAAATTTTGTCGAATTTGCAAATCTTTCGATCTTTGCAAGAAATCATGCTAGACAATAGGCAAAGACTTTTGTTGTCTACCCCCTTTTGGCTGATGTTGCATCCCCGTTTTATCCTCATTTTGCTCGCTTGGGGCAGCCTTGCCCTCCCTGCTACCGCCCAATCCATTACTGCCACTGACGACGGTACCGGCACGGTTATTCAATACCAGGGCCAAACCTACCAAATTCAAGGGGGAACTCAGGCCGGGGCGAATTTGTTTCATAGTTTTCAGCAATTTGGTTTGAGTGGGGGGGAGATTGCCCAATTTTTGAGTCAGCCGGAGATTGCCAATATTTTGGGGCGGGTGACGGGGGGGGATGCCTCGGTGATTAATGGGTTAATTCAGGTGACGGGGAGTAACACGGATTTATACCTGATGAATCCGGCCGGGATCATCTTCGGCCCAGGGGCGCGGTTGGATGTGCCAGGATCGTTTACGGCAACAACGGGCGATCGCATCGGCTTTCCTGGCGGTTGGCTCAATGCCACGGGGGCCAACGATTACACCAACTTAACCGGCTCTCCTTTTTTAATCTCCTTCCTCGATCAAGGGGGGTTGATTCTCAATCAAGGGGATTTGGCTGTTAATCCCGGTGAAAGTATCAGCCTGATCGGGGGGCAGGTGATCAACACGGGCAGCTTAACGGCTCCAGGGGGGACGGTGGTGATTACCGCTGTAGAGGGAAGTCAGCGGGTGCGGCTATCGCAACCGGGTCATTTGTTGAGTCTGGAATTGGAACCGGAGCAAATCCCGGTGAATAGTCCCCTCAAGATCCAGGATCTTCCTGAACTACTCACGGGCAAAGGCATTGATCCCGGCTTCACCGTCACGCCCACAGGGGAATTGCAACTCAGCGGCTCAGATTTGCAGATTCCCATCCAAGGGGGAACGGCAATCATGACCGGCGCAATTAGCACCAGTGATCCTAACTTGGCGGGCAACATCGGCATTTTTGGGAGTCAGATCGCGTTGGTGGATGCGAACATTGCGGCCAATGGCGGCACAGAAGGGGGAACAATTCTCATCGGGGGGGAACAGCAGGGTAAGGGGCCGGTTCCTAATGCTACCCATTTATTTGTCGATCAGCAGAGCAAAATTGCCGCCGATGGCGTGGGTAATGGTGATGGCGGTCGGGTGATTTTGTTTGCCAGCGATACAGCGCGAATTTTCGGCAACCTCAGTGCCAGGGGTGGAGATTTTGGAGGTGATGGGGGCTTTGTTGAAACCAGTGGATTACACAATTTAGAGATTGAAGGGAGTCCCGATGTTGCCGCCCCCCAAGGTCAAGCCGGAACCTGGCTCATTGACCCCAATAACATTGGAATTGGCCCGAGTGTAAGCATTAACATGACTGGTGCGAATCCCTTCACCTCTACCAATGATGGGGCATTTTTAAGTATTACTGATCTTACCATTGCCTTAAATACCGGTGCATCGGTGCGAGTGGTGACAGGCAATGGTGGAACCAATAGCCAATCAGGAAATATTACCTTATCTACTCCTCTAACCCATTTTGGCACGAGTCCAGGCTTCCTCAGTTTAGAAGCCCATAATTCCATTTTTATTAATAACAGTATTTCATCAGGTTTATCCTCTTTAAACCTATCCCTCATCGGCGATTCCGATAATAATGGTGAAGGTCGGGTAGTGATCAATCAGGCGATTAACACCAATGGTGGAGCGATTGTAATTGCCGGAAAAACTTTAGGGAGTGAATCAGGCGTATTGTTACAAGGTAATGGTTCCCTTAATTCTGGGGGTGGTGACATTAGTATTACTGGTTCAAGTGTCAATGGTAGCGGCATTTTAATTGAAACGGATCTTAATTCGGGTGGGGGGAATATTACCCTCAATGGAACCAGTGCTAATCAAAACGTTCCAACAGAGTTGGATGGATCAGGACAAATTATTTTTATTGTTGAGAATGCCGGTGTAGAAATTGAAAGAGGTTCGATTAATTCCCTGGGGGGAAATATTCGTATTGTTGGCAATTCCGTGGGTGGTGCAGGTATTGCAATCACCAGCGATACCATTTCTTCTTTTGGCGGAAATATTGATTTAATTGGTGATAGCCAAGGCGTGATTGGGGTCATTAGTTTTAGTACTCCTTTGTTGTCTTCTGGGGGAAATATTAATGTGAGTTATTCAGGGAGAGAAACTGTCAATAATTACGGCATTGCTTTCAGTGGAGAAATTAGTAGTAGTCCTCTAAGTGGAAATGGTGGGGCGATCGCTCTTACCGCCCCCAACAATATTTTCGTCACAACCCTTAACTCCCAAACCGATACAGGCCGGGGGGGAAGTATCACTGTTACCACCCAAGGTTTTTTCCAAGCGACAGGATCTTTTACCGCCCGCAATGGAGTCTTAGCGAGTATTTCTGCTGCCGGGGCGCTGGGGGGTGGTGATATTACGATCACCCATGGTGGGAATGGGACTGTACCTTTTATTGTGGGAGATGCCAATATCAGTCAGCGCGATCGCAATGGTACAGCCGCCGCAATTACGAATGGGGATTTTACGATCGCACCCTCACAAACCTTTGAGGGCAATCACACCTTAGGCAATATTCAAATTAGAACTACGGTCGCGGCCAATAATGCTACGGTTTGTCCCCCCTATTGTGAGCAAACTACCTCCACCCTAGAGGGAACCAGTCAACCCAGTTTGATGAATGAGAATCTCGCTCAGGGGATTTTACGGAACATTGCCCAAGCCACGGGGGCAAAACCGGCAATTCTCTATGCGGGTTTCGTGCCGGCGGGGGTGGTGGCTACCCCGACAGTGGAGCGGTTGGAGGCAAATTTAAGCCAAGGGGTACAGCAATTTGATCCTCTCCAAGCCACCGCCACAGATGTTGCTTTCTCCTTAGAACCTCAAGAAAATGACCGCCTGCAACTGTTACTCATGACTGCCAGTGGCTCCCCCATTGTTGAAACCTTGGCGATTACCCGGGGGGAGATAGAGGCTTTAGTGGGGCGGTTCCGGCGGGCGGTGAGTAATCTGCGGAGTCGCGCCTATTTCACCCCCGCCCAAGAGCTTTATCAACAGTTGATTGCCCCCTTTGAAGCGGTGCTCACAGAGCGAGGAATTGACAATCTAATCATGATTGGGGATGAGGGGCTGCGATCGCTCCCCCTTGCGGCTCTCCACGATGGCAACGGCTTTTTAGTCGAACGCTATAGTTTGGGGCAAATGCCCAGCCTTTCCCTCACCAACTTCAACTATCAACCAATCACCGCGAATACGCCTGTTTTGGCGATGGGGGCATCAGAATTCACCGCCCGCGGCCTCAGTCCCCTGCCGGCTGTACCAGAGGAATTAAACAAAATTACCCGTCAACGCCGGGGAGAGGTTTACCTCAACGAGCAATTTACCTGGCGCAATCTCAAGGCCCAAAGCCAGGAGCGCCAATTCCAAATCCTCCACCTTGCCACCCATGCTTTTTTTGACCCGAATCGTACCGAAACCGCCTATATCCAACTCTGGGGAGAGGAGGCGATCGCCCTGAGTAGCCTGCGGGAATTGCGGCTCTATACCGAGCCACCTCTAGAACTGTTGATCCTCAGTGCTTGTACAACCGCTCTGGGGAACCAAGAGGCCGAATTGGGCTTTGCTGGGGCAGCAGTACAGGCGGGGGTGAAGTCAGTTTTGGCGAGTTTGTGGCAAGTTTCCGATGCGGGGACAGCGGTGCTGATGAATGAGTTGTACTACCAATTGGCACAGCCGGAGGTGACGATCAAAGCGGAAGCCGTCCGCCGCGCTCAACTGGCTTTACTCAATCAGGAGTATCCCGGCGGCATGACCGTGGATGTTCTGCCCAACGAAGATTTTTCCCATCCCTTCTATTGGAGCGCCTTTAGTTTAGTGGGCAGTCCTTGGTAGATCATTAGTACAAAATCTGGTTGTAGAATTGAGACCGGTGGTAGGTGGGCAGTGCCCACCCTACGACTTCCCACTTTCCACTCAGATCTGTTAGCGGGAAGCGCCCACCGGTAAGGGGGGAGAGGATTGGGTTTGGTTCAGAACGCGGTTTAATTTGCCGCTGTGGTAGCCTTCGAGGTCGAGGGTAACGTAGAGAAAACCGAGATTCTCAAAAGCCGCCACCAAGGCCGGTAAATCGGTCTGGGCGACAAAATCTTTAATTTGCTCCGGCGGCAATTCAATGCGAGCCGTATCCCCTGCGGAACGGACGCGGATATGCTGCCACCCCAAACGCCGTAAATGCACTTCTGCCCGCCCCACCCGTTGCAACTTCGCCACGGTAATCTCTTCCCCGTAGGGAAAGCGAGAACTTAAACAGGGTTGGGCAGGCTTATCCCACCAGGGCAGGCCTAACTCGCGGCTCAGTTGGCGGACTTGGGCTTTGGTGATCCCTAATTCCGCTAGGGGCGATCGCGCCCCCCGCTCTTTTGCCGCCTGAATCCCAGGGCGATAATCCTGCAAATCATCCCCATTCACCCCATCAACAACGTAGGGATAGCCCCGCTCTAGGGCCAGGGGTTTGAGGGTGTCGTGGAGTTCGCTTTTGCAGAAATAGCAGCGGTTGACGGGGTTGCTGCTGTAGTTGGGATTGTCCAGTTCATGGGTCGTGACGCATTCATGGCGAATGCCCATGGTGGCGGCTTGCAATTGCGCTTCTTCTAAATCCTCCGGCAAAAGGGAGGGAGAAACGGCGGTAATGGCGAGGGCGCGATCGCCCAGCACATCATGGGCCACCTTCGCCACCAACGTGCTATCAATCCCCCCAGAATAGGCAATGAGAGCCTGACCCATATCGGCAAAGAGCGATCGCAACTGTTCTAACTGACCCATATCCTTTTCCTTTGATTCCCAAACTCTACTCTAACGAATCCCCCCTTTTTAAGGGGGCGTACTCTTGAACCCCCCTTTTTTAAGGGGGGGCAGGGGGGGATCACGCCTACAACGCCGCCACCCGTCGCGCTAAAAATGAGGGTAAGGCAAAGGCCGCTTGATGAATGGCCGCATTATAATACTCAAACTCCAGCCCCGAAGCCGTCACCCGTTGGGGATCAAAATCAGCGATGGGATCGAGGGATTTTGCTGCAAAGGTGAACGACCACAATCCCCCCGGATAGCCTAAATTCGAGTAATTATACAGCCGCACAATGGGGAAACATTCCCCCAATACCATCAGCAATTTATTTTGCATTTCCGCAAAATAAAAGGGCGATTCTCCTTGGGAAACCACCAGTCCATTAGGGTTTAAAACGCGATGGACATTGCGATAAAAATCAATGCCAAATAAAGGCGTTGCTGGGCCAATGGGATCGGTAGAATCCACCAACACCACATCAAAAGTTTCGTCCGTTTGGGCGACATATTCCACCCCATCGGCAATCTGTAAATCCAGGCGGGGATCATCCAACATGGCAGCGGTTTGGGGGATATGCTCCCGGCAGGCATCCACGACCATTTGATCAATTTCTACCATCACACAACGCTCTACCGTGTTATGGCGTAAAACTTCCCGCGCTGTCCCTCCATCACCGCCGCCAATAATTAACACCCGCCGAGGTTGAGGATGGACAAATAGGGGGACATGAACGAGCATATCGTGGTAGATAAATTCATCTGCCTCGGTGAGCATGACATAGCCATCATTGAGGAGAATTTTGCCATACTTCTCGGTATCAAAGACTTCCACCCGTTGGAATGGACTTTGATCAGCAAACAGTTGTTTGGTAGCGCGGTAGTGGAGTTCAAGAAAATCGTGTTTTTCAATTGCCCACAGAGAAGATTGTAGCTCAGTCATGATCATTAGCCCCACGGGGAAAAGAAGAGCGCGAGGTGAATACCATTATTACGGAGTTTGTGGCGTTGATCGCAGGATCTGGTCGGCAATGCGGCACACCTCCACCATTGGCCCCACATCATGGACGCGCAAAATATCGCAACGGGTGGCGATCGCCCCTGCCGCTGCCCCTGCTGTCCCCCAGATGCGCAATTGGGGATCGGGTTGGTTGAGGATGTGGCCGATGAAGCTTTTGCGGGAGGGGCCGATGAGCAGGGGGCAACCCAGGGGATCGAATTCCCGGAGGCGGCGCAGGAGTTCAATATTTTGGCTAGGGGTTTTGGCGAAACCAATGCCAGGGTCAAGGATGAGGTGCGATCGCTCCACCCCTGCCTGTACCGCTAAATCGATCTGGGTTTGAAAAAAAGTGGTAATTTCGCCGATTAAATCCTGATAATCCGTCAGGGTTTGCATTGTGGCCGGTGTGCCTCGGATGTGCATTAACACATAGGGAACGCCTAGGCGGGCGACGGTGGGGAACATTTCATGATCAAATGTGCCGCCAGAAATATCATTAACGAGATTCGCCCCCGCTGCTACTGCTGCCTCAGCAACAGCGGCGCGGGTGGTGTCGATGGAGATGGGGATGGGATATTGGGCGCGGATCTGCTCGATGATCGGGATCGTGCGCTCTAGTTCTTCTGTAAGGCTGATTTCCACCGCACCGGGCCGCGTCGATTGCCCCCCCACATCGATAATATCCACACCAGCGGCCACCATTTGCGCCACTTGGGCCATGGCTTGATCGGGGGCATTAAATTGGCCCCCATCGCTGAAGCTATCGGGGGTGACGTTGAGGATGCCCATAATATAGGTGCGATCGCCCCAATGGAAAAGGCGATCGCCCATCACCAATGGCGTTAAGGTGCGTGGATCGGTCATGATGGCTCGTGAAGGACATTGAGGAGGATCCCCCCTGCCTCCCTTAAAAAGGGGGGTTCAAGAAAACCCCCTTTTTAAGGGGGTCGGCGTAGCCGGGGGGATCTTTTATTCGTAGTTAACGATCCGGGCGAAATCCCCCGATTCCAAACTTGCGCCCCCCACTAACGCCCCGTCAATTTCGGGCTGGGCCATAATTTCATCTACATTGCTCGGCTTCACCGAACCGCCGTACTGAATCGACACATCGGGATTGTCTAACTGCGCCCGAATCAAACCAATCACCCGATTGGCTTCGGCTGATTCGCAGGTGTCCCCCGTGCCGATCGCCCAAATCGGCTCATAGGCAATCACCAAATTGCTTTGATCCACCCCTACCAAATCCGCCTTCAGTTGAGCGAGGATCACCGCTTCCGTTTCCCCAGCATCCCGTTGGGCCTTCGTTTCCCCCACACAGAGGATCGGCGTAATCGCATACTGCTGCGCCGCCTTGAGGCGCAAATTCACCGTCTCATCGGTTTCGCCAAAATATTGTCGCCGCTCACTGTGGCCGACGATCACATAACTCACGCCAATTTCTTTCAGCATCACACCGGAAACTTCGCCCGTGTAAGCTCCCACTTCTTCCCAATGGATATTTTGCGCCCCTAAGCGCACCCGGCTCCCGTGGAGATTTTGGGACATGGGATCAAGGGCCGTAAAGGGTGAGCAGAGAATAATCCCCCGTGCCGGATCGGTGTTTTCTACGTGGGGTAAAAAGCTCTGGAGAAACGCTTTCGCTTCTGCCTGAGTTTTATACATTTTCCAGTTTCCCGCGATCAAAATTTTGCGCACAGCTTAACAGGTAGGGTTGGATTGACAATCTTTTTAGTCTACGGCCTGAGGGGATCTTCTCGCTAGGGAATTTCTCACCCATTACAGCCCATGGCTTTTGCCAATCACCCAATGGCGGCGGAAAAAGCGGGCGAGATTTGCTTCTTCTAAGGGGAGGTAGATGGGGCGGCCGTGGGGGCAAGTGCGGGGGTTGCGGGTTTGTTGCCATTGATCTACCAAGGTTTGCATTTCTGGCAACGTCAAAGGGATGCCGTTGCGGATCGCGCTGCGGCAGGCGGTGGCCACTTGGGCGGTTTCTAAATCTCCCCCCCGGCTCAATTCCAGCAAGGCATCAGTGCGATTCGCGATAGCGCACCCATCGCCCCGTTCTGCCAAGGGAGCGGGAATCTGCCGAACCGCCCAAAGCTTTTCCCCAAAGGCATCGACGGTAATCCCCAGGCGTTGTAATTGGGCAACTTGGCGATCGCCCAATCCCGGCAACAAAATCGGGGGATCCAAATCCACCAATTCCCAAGCCTGTTGCAACTGCTCAAACAACACCCGCTCATGGGCAATATGTTGCTCAATCAACCACAAACCATGATCATGTTCCGCGACGATATAGGTTTGATTGACTTGGGCCACCACGCGCAAATTTAACGGCCCTAAGGGTTTTTCGGTGAGGGGATGAACGCGGCGATCGAGGGTATAGGCTCCTTGGGTTTCCGCTGTTTTGAGTAGGGTTCCTAAGCGTTGATCTTGGCTGGTGGTTTGCAGTTCGAGGGGACTGAGGCGCAGGGTTTGATCCACGGCTTGGGAGACACGATCGCGCCATTGATCCAAATGGTGTAAATAAACCTCGCTTTTGGCGGGGTGACGGTTCCAGTCGATTTGTTCTGGGGGGAGGTGGAGGTGAAGGAAGGCGAGGGGATAGCGATCGCGGGGGAGGGTGCGGCTGAGGCTAGCGAGGAGGGTTTGCTCTAGGGCGGGCGATCGCACCACCCGGCCATTGATGGCCACCTTCAACCAATCGGGGCGGCGACGATGGCAACGATCGGGCAAACCCAACAGCAACTCAATTTCCTCATCCTCTGCCCAATAGGCCAGATCCGGCTCCTGCACGCGCCGCAACAGTTGCGGCACAATCCCCTGCACCGTTGCCCTCGGCAACACGGTCAACCA
>JAABSU010000054.1 GCA_011390265.1 Spirulina sp. | reverse complement strand
TCAACCAAGGCTTTTCTTCCACCGCAACGCTCCAATGAATGCGGGGATGGCAAAGGGCTAAATGGTGGATCAGGGTTTGAATTTCCTTCAACTGTTGGGCCACCGACGGCAACCCCTGCCGCCGCACTGGAATATTGCCAAACAGATCGCCAACGGTGATCACCGTGCCGGGAGCAAGGGCTACGGGTTCCAAATTTTGCACTTCCCCTTTGTGGCTATAGCTGGCCTGCCAGCCGCCCCCCAACCCCTGGCAACGAC
>JAABSU010000005.1 GCA_011390265.1 Spirulina sp. | reverse complement strand
GTCAATTTTTGCAACAACTTTAGACTTAGACACAGTAGAAGGAGGTGCAGAAACTTGCGGTGTAGACACAGCTTGCAGTTGAACATCAACAACCTTGCGATTTAATAACATCGACAACACTTGATCAATCGGTGAATCAACCAAAGCATCCAAAGCATTCAAATCCCTTAAAACCTCCGAAGCTGATTGATAACGCCTTTTCGCACTCGTTTCCACCAACTTATCCAACACCTTCCCCAAATCATCACTCACCAAATTCCCCACCAAATGATCCCGCCAACACAACTCCCCCTCCAGCACATCGTATAAATCAGAAGGATTCTGCTGAGTTAAAAGATACAAACAGGTTAGCCCTAAACTGTAGAGATCACTATTCAATCGCGGCTTACCCATCGCCTGCTCCGGCGCACAATATTCCGCCGACCCGATCTTCGTTCCCGTCGTCGTGCCTTGCTCCCGCTTCAACACCTTCACCGCCCCAAAATCCACCAAGACCAACTTTTGATCCCCTTGCCGACGGATAATATTTTCCGGCTTAATATCCCGATGAATTACATTCTGCCCATGGATAAACTCCAAAATTACCAACAACTCCACCAATAACGAGCGAATTTGTAGCTCCGAAAAAACGCCTTGATCCGCTAACTCTTGCTTCAGCGTCACCCCATTGATAAACTCTTGAATCAAATACTGCTGATTATTTTCCTCGAAAAAAGCCAATAACTCCGGAATTTGCGGATGCTTTCCCAACAGTTCCAACTGTTGCGCCTCCTGCTTAACCAGTTCTATCGCTTTTTGCAACGTATCCGGGTCAATATTTTCAGGAAAAAACTGCTTAATTACACACAAAGGCTTCGAGGGCTTATCCTCATCCACCGCCAAAAAAGTACGCCCAAACCCCCCCTGACCAATAATCTCCTTCGCCCAATACCGGCCCCGCAGTAACAACGGATTCCCGCACTGCTGACAAAACTGGTAGCCGTCGGGGTTCGGCTGACGACAGACAGGATTAAGACATTGGCTCATAGGACACAGAGAACGCGATGATCTGATTTTATCCCAAGAGAGAACCTCAAGCTTACCCCTTGCCCCCATAGCCCGCGTTCTACACCTTCAGACCCTCCCCGCCACCGCCTCCCGTTTGATCACCCCAAACCCAGAAATCGCTTTAAAAAAGGCCAGCAACTGATTATATTGAGATTCATCCATCCTCATCAACTTGAACCCCGGAATTTTTATGTTTAAATCCCTCAGCCCCTACGTTCAAAAAATTCTTGGTAATACTGCCTGGCTCTTTAGTGAAAAAATTCTGCAAATGGCGTTGGGGCTATTGGTGGGGGTGTGGGTGGCGCGGTATTTGGAGCCGGCGAATTTTGGGCGGTATAACTATATTTTGGCGATGGTGAGTTTATTTGCACCAATTGCAAAATTGGGACTCGATAATATTATTGTTCGGGATTTGGCTCAGGATAGTGAGCAAAAAGGGGAAATATTGGGGACGGGTTTTGTGTTGAAGGCGATCGCCTCTCTGATCACAACCATTCTCCTCGTCGTCGTGGTCATCTTTCTCAAACCCCAAGAACCAGAAACCCAAATGCTGATCGGCATCTTTGCCCTCGCCTCCAGTTTCCGGGCTATGGATGTGGTGGAATATTGGTTTCAATCCCAAATTGCCTCGAAATATGTCGTCTGGACTCGTAATGCTGTGTATCTCACAATTACCCTGTTTAAAGTGGTGATGATTCAAGCCCAAGCCCCCCTCATGGCGTTTATTATCATTCTCTCTTTAGAACAGGTATTTACGGGGATAGGGTTGGCGATCGCCTATCAACGCAGTGGCGAACGGTTACAACAATGGCGATTACGGGGGCAACGGGCTAAACAGTTGTTAAAAGATAGCTGGCCGCTGATTTTATCGGGAATTGTGATCATTATTTATATGCGTATTGATCAGGTCATGTTGGCGCAAATGCAGGGGGCGGAATCCGTGGGGATTTATTCCGCTGCGGTGAAAATTTCTGAATTGTGGTATTTCATCCCAATTTCCATCATTAACTCAATTTTCCCCGCTGTAGTGCAGGGCAAAACCGAGGGACAAACGGTATATTTGCGGCGCATTCAAAAAATGTTTAACCTGATGGCGGTGATCAGCTATGCCGTCGCCATTCCGATTACATTACTCTCCCCCTGGGTGGTTAACCTCCTCTATGGCCCCAACTATGGCGCAGCGGCTACGGTGTTGACGATCCATATTTGGGCGGGGGTGTTTGTCTCGTCGGGGGTAGCGCGGGAAACTTGGCTGACGACGGAGGGATTGATGACCCTTTCGGCGGTGATGACGGCGTTGGGGGCGGCGGTGAATGTGGGGTTAAATTTGCTGTTGATTCCCAATTATGGGGGAGTGGGGGCGGCGATCGCCACCGTCATCGCCCAAATTATCGCCGCCTACCTTGCCGGAGCATTCCTACCCCAAACCCGGATGATTTTCTGGCGACAAACCCAAGCCCTTTTCCTCGTAGGGTGGCGACTCTCAACCCGCTAAAATAGGAGTTCGATGAGATCCTAAATTTGCGTAGGGGCGTTGGCGCAAGCCTGCCGGAGGCACAAAAATTTTTCGCCCTTCCGATCTAATCCTGTTCCCTATTCCTTACCAAAATGCAAGCCATTCTTTTTAACCAACCTGGTAGCCCCGATGTTTTTTACACCCAAACTCTCCCTAAACCTGCCATCACTGCCCCCGATCAATTACTGGTAAAAATTCACGCCGCCGGAGTTAATCCCATTGATACCAAATTGCGGCAACGGGGCACATTTTACCCCGATCAAATGCCCGCGATTTTAGGCTGTGATGGGGCGGGGACTGTTGAAGCTGTGGGGGAAGGGGTGACAGATTTTCAGCCTGGTGATGCGGTTTATTATTGTTACGGCGGCGTTGGTATGGCGGGAAGTGGCAACTATGCCGAATATGCGATCGTTCCCGCCCATTTTGCCGCCCCCAAACCCCAATCTTTAACCTTTGCTGAAGCAGCGGCGGCCCCCCTCGTCTTAATTACTGCTTGGGAAGCGCTTTATGATCGCGCCGCTCTCCAACCGGGCCAAACGGTGCTGGTATTGGCGGGGGCTGGTGGTGTGGGCCATGTAGCGATCCAATTGGCCAAACTGAAAGGGGCCAAGGTTTGCACCACCGTCAGCACACCGGATAAAGCCCGCCTTGCCCGCCAATTGGGGGCCGATGAAACGATCCTCTATCCGCAAACCGATGTGACGGCGGCGGTGATGGCCTGGACAGAGGGGCGCGGCGTGGATGTGGCCTTTGATACGGTGGGGGGCAAAACGTTTTTTGAGACGGTGGCGGCGGTGCGGCCCTATGGGGATTTGGTGACGATTTTGGAGCCGAATTTAGAGGCAGGGACGTTGAAGGCGGCTCGCCAGCGCAATCTACGGATTAGCCTAGAATTGATGCTCACACCGATGATGTCCGGGGATCTGGAAGCCCAACGCCATCAGGGGGAAATCCTCCGGCAATGTGCGCTGTGGTTCGATCAGGGGGATTTAAAAATCCATTTAGCCCAAACCTTTCCCCTCAGCGAAGCCGTTGCGGCCCATCGGGTGATTGAGGGGGGATCTTCAACGGGGAAAATTGCGCTCCAGGTGGTTTAGATGCCTGCTTGATGACGCTTTTTCGCTAATCTGGAGAAACCTTTTCAACAATGCACCATGACCGATTCTGAGATCATCCGGGTATTTATTTGCGGCTCTGCCCTCCGGGGTCAGCCGGATCACGGCACGATCGCCGACACCGAATTTCTCCAAGCCATCAAAACTCAACCCCGTTACCGTCTCCATTCCGTCAATGACCAACATCCGGGGGTCTATGCCGTGGAAGCCGGGGGCATTGCTTTGGCGGGGGAACTCTACGCCATGACCCCGCCCCAGTATGACCATCTGCTGGCCAATGAACCGCCTAACCTGTATCCGGGGCCGGTGACGTTGGAGGATGGCACGGAGGCGATCGCCATGCTCTATCCCCAAGCCCTGATTGAGGAGCAGCAATTCCCCGATGTTTCCGAGTTTGGCAGTTGGGCCGCTTATAAGGCTTCTTTAGCCTAGGTGAAGGGTTGGGCTAAGGGGCTGATTCGAGGGTTAATTTTGGGGGTAGCGGTCTTTTTCCTGGTGGCCACAGTGCGCCGCCATGGAGGGGCGATCGCCTCCCTCTCCTTCGCAGATTTACGCTGGTCGTGGTTAGCCCTCGGTTTTACCTTGACCCTATTGAGCCATGCCTGGGCCGGTTGGGTCTGGGCCTGGCTTTTAGCCCCCTTTGCCCCCGAGCCCCTCTCCCCCCCTTGGGCGATTCGCACCTATCTGACCACAACGATCGCCAAATACATCCCCGGCAATGTCTGGCAGTTCTACGGCCGCATCCAAGCCGCCCAAGGCCAAGGCGTACCGTTGGCTGGGGCAACGGTGGCGACGTTGAGCGAACCGCTATTAATGGCGGCGGCGGCGTTGATCCTCGCCCTGCTCACCTGGCCGGGGGGTCTACGCCTCTGGCAAATCCCTCTCCTCATCACTCTCCTCTGCACCCTCCACCCCCGCCCCCTCAATTGGGCCTTAGCCCGCCTCAGCCCGCAACCCTTGAAAATCCAAGCCTATCCTTGGGGGCCGTTGGGGGGAGAATTGCTATTTGTGGGGGGGCGATCGCTTGGTTTCCTCTGTACAATTTTGGCGCTGATGCCTTTGCGGGGGGCGGAAATTCCCCAGGTGATCAGTGGGTTTGCCGTGGCTTGGGTGTTGGGGTTGGTGTTGCCCGGTGCGCCGGGGGGGTTGGGGGTGTTTGAATCGGTGGCGGTGGGGTTATTATCGCCCCAATTTTTGCTCCCCATTGGTCTATTTCGCCTCAGCAATACCCTAGCGGAAGCCGTGGGAGCGGGTTTAGCCTGGCTCATCCAATGGTTCCATCGGTAGGGGCGAAAAATTTTTCGCCCCTCCGGTAAGCATGATTATTCGTCAATCGGTGAAATTTCAGTTAAATTAAGGCCACGATAAAGTTGCTCAATGGGAAAACTGAGGTTAATGCTTTTGAGTTCGATCATATCTCCCGCTTTGTAATTGAGAATCAACCAGTTGCCTGCATCGTTTTTGTGATAGAGGTCAATAGTAACGCTTGTGGAACTCACTAATAGGTAATCGATCAAGGCTGGGTTTTCGCGATATCTGCGAAATTTGCCGCCTCGGTCGTAGGCTTCAGTGCTGGGTGAAAGCACTTCAACAATTAAGCAGGGGTAGCTAATGTATTGGGTCGTGGTGTGATCCCGATCATCACAGGTGACGCTAACATCAGGATAGGTATAATCATTCGTACCTAAAAGGTTAATCCGTAGATCTGAATTACCTGTTATGCAACCACTCGGATCGACATGGCTATCAAATATTGTTGTTAATCGAACGGCAATCCGGCTATGGTTAACGCTGTTATCCTGCCTCGCATAAAATTGACCAACAGCATAAACACGACCATCAATCAATTCATGCTTTTCTAACTGCTTTTCTTCCCAAGCAAAATATTCTTCCGGGGTGAACGTGGGCAAATTTTCCTTAGCAGCAATCATAATTTTTCCTCATCGACAAAACCTACAATCTTGAAACCCTTAATGTAGGGGCGAAAAATTTTTGTGCCTCCGGCAGGCTTGCGCCAACGCCCCCACGCCCATCCTAAATTTAGACCTAGATTCAGATCCAGTTCCCCCCCATGGTATCCCTAGACTAACGATGGAGTACAGTAGAAAACGGCCTTTGTGACCATTGCCATGGACATTTCCCCCTTAGCCCCTGATGTTTCCGTCGTTGTGCCGATTTATAACGAAGTCGAGAGCTTGCCGACGTTGATTGGGGCGATCGCCTCCAGCCTCGAAGCCACCAGCCTTCGCTACGAAATCCTCTGTGTTGATGACGGCTCCACCGACGGCTCCACCGACCAACTGCGGGAACTCACCCAAACCCATCCCCACCTACGGGCGATCGTCCTGCGCCGCAACTATGGCCAAACCGCCGCCATGGCCGCCGGGTTTAACTACGCCCAAGGCCTCACCATCGTCACCCTCGACGGCGATTTACAAAACGATCCCCAGGATATTCCCTTGCTCTTAGCCAAATTAGAAGAAGGCTACGACCTGGTGAGCGGTTGGCGCAAAAACCGCCAAGATGCCGCTCTCACCCGCTTACTGCCCTCAAAAATTGCCAATTGGCTGATTGGCCGCATTACCGGCGTGCGAGTGCATGATTATGGCTGTTCCCTCAAAGCCTACCGGGCGGAATTGGTGGCGGATTTGAATTTGTATGGGGAATTACACCGCTTTTTGCCCGCGTTGGCGTTTATTGAAGGGGCGAGAATTGCCGAGTTGCCGGTGCGTCATGAAGCACGGCGCTATGGCAAAAGTAAATACGGGTTGGGGCGAACGTTTCGGGTCGTGTTGGATTTGATGACGATCTTTTTTATGAAGCGGTTTTTAACCCGGCCGATGCATGTTTTTGGCTTGGCAGGGATTATTACGATGTTTTTAGGAATCGCCTTGGGCCTCTATTTAACGATTTTAAAATTTGGTTTGGGCCAGCAGATAGGCGATCGCCCCCTCCTCATTCTCGTTGTCATCCTCATTTCCATCGGCGTGCAATTCTTCAGCATCGGCCTCTTAGGAGAACTCCTGATGCGCACCTACCACGAATCCCAAGGTCGCCCCATCTACCGCGTTCGGGATATTTGGGGCGGGGATTTGCGTTAATCCCGTTAGAATTGGCGCAAAAAGCGGAGATCGCTGCTGTAGAGGCGGCGGATATCGTCGATGTGGTGCAACACCATGGCGAATCGCTCCACGCCTAAACCAGCGGCAAACCCACTATAAATTTCCGGATCATAGCCCACCGCTTTTAACACATTGGGGTCAACCATCCCACAGCCCAACACCTCCAACCATTTCCCCTCCCATTGCACATCCACCTCAGCGGAAGGCTCCGTAAAGGGGAAATAACTGGCTCGGAATAGCATCGCCAATTCCTCCCCAAACATTTGGCGGACAAATTCCTTGAGCGTCCCTTTTAAATCCGTAAACGTTAACCCTTTATCAACGGCGAGAATTTCCACCTGATGGAAAACGGCGGAATGGGTGGCATCGACGGTATCGCGACGGTAGACCCGGCCGGGGGCGATGATCCGCAGGGGGGGTTCATGGTTTTCCATGTGGCGGATCTGGACTGAGGAGGTGTGAGTGCGCAGGAGGTTGCCGTCGGGAAGATAGAACGTGTCCTGCATATCCCGCGCTGGGTGGTCGGGGGGGGTGTTGAGGGCTTCAAAGTTGTAGTAGTCGCTTTCCATTTCGTAGCCTTCGGCGACGGTGTAGCCCATGCCGACGAAGATTTCAATGACGCGATCGATGATGCTGTTGAGGGGGTGGATTCTGCCAAGGGGAGCGGCCACACCGGGCATAGTCACGTCGAGGGTTTCGGCGGCCAGTTGGGCGGCAATTTGGGCCTGGGCGAGGCGATCGCGCTTCTCCTCTAAATCCGTTTGAATGGCGGTTTTGACATCATTGGCGATCGCCCCAATTTTGGGCCGCTCCTCAGCAGAGAGCTTCCCCATACCCCGCAAGATTTCCGAGAGTTTCCCTTTTTTGCCCAAATAGGCCACCCGTTGCTGTTCGAGTTCGTCTAACTCGCTGACGGCGGCGATCGCGGCGGCGGCTTCGGTGGCTAAGGCTTGTAATTGCGTTTCTAAACCAGACATTATGGAGGATGGATAAATGAATTCAAGTGGCCCGCCCTTTAGTGTAGCGATTGGTGGGGCCGAAACAACGGGGGAAGGAATGCCTATACGATCCAGTTAGATCCAGAACGGATGGCGATCGCTTTCAACCACGCCCAACGACTGCGCCCCCTCTATCCCCTCGAACTGGTTCGCTTCGATGCTTTTCTCGATTCCCTCGTTTAACCTCACGGACTAACAGCCATGGCTCAAATTACCATCGATATCCCCGACGATCTGGCACAAAAGCTCGGCCCCTATCAAAGTCAATTTGCCGAGCTTTTCACCCGACTGATCACGACCACCTTAATCAGACAACCCATTACAGACCCTTCAGTGGTTGGTGTTCTCGATCACTGCGATACCTATCAAGAAATTCTCGATTTCCTGATCAGCCAACCCACCTCAGCGCAGATCATGGCCTTCAATGTGTCTGAATCGTCGCAAAACCGTCTCCAAATGCTCCTGGAAAAAAACCGCACCGCAACCCTTACCCCGGGTGAAATCGCAGAGTTAGACCTTTATCAGCAACTAGATACCCTCATCGGTTTTCTCAAAATTCGGGCCTACACCGCCCTGAAGACTGCTCCCCAAAATTAGTCTATCCATGGCCCACTACATCCCGGCATCCCTTCGCCAACAGGTTATTGAGCGAGCAGCCAGTCGTTGCGAATACTGCTTAATCCATCAAACCTTTTCAATTTACCGCCATGAAATTGATCATGCGATCGCCATGAAGCATGGCGGGGAAACCCACGCCCAAAACCTTGTCCTGGCCTGCCTACCCTGTAATCGCTACAAAGGTTCTGACCTCACCAGCCTTGATCCCCTCACAGGCAAAATCACCCCCCTGTTTAACCCACGCTTACACCGTTGGTCAGACCATTTTCAGGCGATCGAGGGATTGATTGTGGGATTAACAGCCATCGGGCGCACAACGGTCTTTTTGTTAAAAATCAATGAGCCACGCCGCCTCCAGTTGCGTCAAGCTTTCGCTTCTCAAGGACTTTACCCGGAAATACTGGAATGATTGAAGGGCGATCGCCCGTTATCCTTAAGGATGAGTTGATGAAGCCCGAACGGGAAAAAAATCATGCAGGAAAATTGTCGCATTCTGATCAGCAATGATGATGGGATTTTGGCCCTGGGGGTACGCACCCTCGCCAATACCCTGGCGGCTGCGGGCTATGCCGTGACGGTGGTTTGCCCCGATCGCGAACGCTCCGCCACCGGCCACGGCCTAACCATCCATCAGCCGATCCGTATTGACCCCGTGGCGGATGTTTACCATGATGCGATCCAGGCTTGGGCCTGCTCCGGTACGCCTTCCGATTGTGTCAAGTTGGGACTGAGCGCCCTGCTGCCCCAACCACCGGATTTTGTGCTGTCAGGGATTAATCAGGGGGCGAATTTGGGAACCGATGTGCTCTATTCCGGAACCGTTTCGGCGGCCATGGAGGGGGCGATTGAAGGGATTCCCAGTGTTGCCTTCAGTTTATGCAGCTTTGCCCATCAGGATTTTTCCGTGGCGGCTCAATTTGCCGTCAAACTCTTAGGGCAACTTCAGGCTAACCCCCTACCCCATCCGATGTTATTAAATGTCAATGTTCCCCCCGTGCCAGGGGCGGAAATTGCCGGGGTACAGGTGACGCGCCAAGGGTTGCGCCGCTATATTGAGCAGTTTGAACAACGCTATGATCCCCGTGGTAAGGGCTATTACTGGTTAGCGGGGGAAGCGGTGGAGGATGTTGAACAGCCCCCCCATAATGGTGTTAATCCTGATATTTTGACCGATGTGGAGGCGATTCGCGATCGCTACATCACGATCACCCCCCTTCAGTACGATCTCAGTGATACAAAAGCACTTCAGAATTTTCAGCGGGATCACTTTCATCGCTAACACCTCACCAAAACCAACTCCGAAAATCCCTTGATAGAATCGGCATATCATGGTTTTTGTAGGTGAGTATGTCAGTGATTTCCTCTGAATTGCCCGATTCGATTCTGACTGGTGGAGAATGTTCCGAATGGGATCAGGCTCTTAGCCCGGAGTTTGCGATTACGATGGTGCGTCTTCCTGAAGGCGAGTTTGTGATGGGCAACGATGCCCAAGCCGGCCATCAGGAAGAAAGCCCTGCCCATCCCGTCAGTTTGGCCAGTTTTAGCATCGGTAAATACCCCATCACCCAGGCCCAATGGGAAGTTGTCGCTCGCTGGCCCAAGGTGGTGCGGGAACTCAATCCCCAACCGGCTAATTTTTTAGATCCTAACCGTCCCGTTGAGAATATTACTTGGCTCGATGGGGTGGAATTTTGCGTGCGGCTGTCGATGCAAACGGGGAAACTGTACCGCTTGCCGACGGAGGCAGAATGGGAATATGCCTGTCGGGCCGAGACGACGACGGATTTTGTGGGGGGCGATCGCCTCTCCCCCAATCTGGCTAACTACCGCCCCCTTGACCCCGACCATCAAAGTCAATGGCGAGAGCAAACAACCCCTGTGGGGCAGTTTCCCGCCAATGGTTTTGGCCTTTATGATTGCCATGGCAATGTTTGGGAATGGTGTGGCGATCGCTGGCACGACACCTACGAAAACGCCCCTAGCGACGGCGAGATCTGGGATGAATTCCTAAAACAGGACTATTCCACCCTCCGCTTGAAATGGCTCCACAGTCAGCCCACCCATGACCGCGTTTTACGGGGTGGCTCCTGGTATAGCAGCCCGACGCTGTGCCGTTCCGCCGCCCGCTATCATCTCCATCCCTATGACCAATACACCGATTTTATTGGCATGCGCCTCGTCTCTGGCCCAATGCAAGGGATCAAAACCATCAAAGCCAAGCCCTAGAGGATGGGAGGAACTTCGCGCCAATTTTGTTAAAATCTGCGCCCAAATCCAAGAAGCTCGTTACAGTGTTAGGGAAACAGACTCAGCTAAGGGTTGAGGCTCCCTCTGCCCCGATCAGTCACCCCTTGAGGGTAGTCAATGTATCGGTAATGGCTAAGTCTAGGCTCTATATTTGTAAACACACTGTTACATCCTGCTGCCATGACCGATTCTGTTTTTCAAACCGCACCCGCGTTAACGCCTGATCCAGAGCGTGCGAGTCCTCAGGTGTGGATACGGCGTTTTGTTTGGAAAATGGCGATCGCCGTTTTCCTGCTCATGGCCATCGGCAGTGCCACTCGGGTCATGAATGCCGGCCTCGCCTGCCCCGATTGGCCCCTCTGCTACGGGCAACTGATTCCCACCCAACAGATGAACCTACAAGTCTTTTTAGAATGGTTCCATCGCCTTGATGCGGCCCTGGTGGGTTTGAGTGCGATCGCCCTCGTCGCCATGTCATTGTGGTGGCGGCGCGTTCTCCCCACCTGGCTCCCCTGGGCCAGTGCCTTCGCCCTGGGGTTAATCCTTTTCCAAGGGGTCTTAGGGGGCCTCACCGTCACCCAAATGCTGCGGTTTGATATCGTCACCGCCCATTTAGGCACAGCCCTACTGCTGTTTTGCACGTTGCTGGTAATTGGGGCCGCCCTCCAACCCTATCAACCGATGGGAACCGCCCAAAAACTCCGCAGCTTGGGCATCGTGGCCACGGGTTTAATCTACGGCCAGAGCTTGCTCGGTGGCTTAGTGGCCTCCCAATGGGCGCTTCATCAATGCCTGAATGGGGCGCAACGGTGCGGCGTGATGAATAGCCACCTGTTCGGGGTAATTCCTGCCACCCTGGTGACGGTAATGATCGTTGTGCTGGCCCTGCGCACCCCCGCCCTCCATCCGCGCCTGCGAACACTCGCCACTACTGCCGGGGTGCTGGTGGGACTACAGGCCCTCGTAGGGGTGGGAACCTATCGCCTCCATCTTCAAGTAGAACTCCTCACCGTCACCCATCAGGCCGTCGGCGCGGCGCTGTTGGGGGCGATCGTGCTGTTAACTGTTTTTGCCTGGCGGGATCTGACTCCCGCGTCTTAATCCCCTGCTTGCACCAACTCCTCCCCCTCAACTCAACACAACAACCTAAGGACAGAACTTCATGATTGGGACAAGCTACACCCCGAAACACGACAATTGGCAGGCTGTCTTGAAAAGTTATTTTCAACTCACCAAGCCTCGGATTATTCCCCTCCTATTAATCACCACCGCAGCGGCAATGTGGATTGCCTCCGAGGGGAGCGTTGATCCGCTGCTCCTGGTGGTGACATTGGTGGGGGGCACATTGGCGGCAGCTTCGGCCCAAACCCTCAACTGCATCTACGACCAAGATATTGACTACGACATGGTGCGCACCCGCAAGCGGCCGATTCCTTCGGGCCGAGTCCAGCCCCGCCATGCGCTGCTTTTTGCGATCGCCTTGGGAGCGTCTTCTTTCATCCTTTTGGCGGTGTGGGTGAATCTGCTCAGTGCATTCCTGGCCATGGCGGGCATTGCCTTTTATATGGTGATCTATACCCATATTCTCAAGCGCAATAGTTCTCAAAATATCGTCATTGGCGGCGCAGCGGGGGCAATTCCCCCCCTCGTCGGTTGGGCAGCAGTGACCGGGGATCTGAGTTGGTCGGCTTGGCTGTTGTTTGCGATTATTTTCCTCTGGACTCCCCCCCATTTTTGGGCGTTGGCCTTGATGATCCGGGAAGATTATGCGCAGGTGAATGTGCCGATGTTGCCGGTGGTGGCAGGGGAAGCCGAAACGGTGAAGCAGATTTTGATCTATACGCTGCTAGTGGTTCCCTGTACGTTTTTGTTGATCTATCCCCTCGGGGTGTTAGGGGCGGTGTATGGGGCGATCGCCACCCTCTTGGGTTTCAGTTTTCTCAAAAAAGTCTGGCAACTCTACCGCAACCCCACGGATTTACCCTTAGCAAAGGCAACCTTTAAATACTCCATTCTGTATATGATGCTCTTGTGTACGGGGATGGTGGTCGATAGTTTGCCCATCACCCACCGAGCCATGGCGAGCTTGGGTCAACTGCTCAGTTGCACGGGTTAGTTCCTATTTTCGGCCATGGTGCGATCGCTTTTTTTTGCACAGCTTAGAAACCATGGCCGTTGATCTTTCGATTGTCATCCCCATCTACAATGAACAGGACAACCTGAACACACTGTTCCAACGCTTAGAAATAGCGCTGGAACCTTTGGCATTAACCTATGAATTGGTGTGTGTTAACGATGGCAGTAAGGATCAATCTCTTGCCGGCCTGGTGGCCCATCACGAGCGGAACCCGATCATTAAAGTGGTAAATCTTTCCCGCAATTTTGGTAAAGAGATCGCCCTCAGTGCCGGGATTGACTACGCCACCGGGGCCGCAGTCATTCCCATTGATGCCGATCTGCAAGATCCCCCAGAATTGATCGGCATGTTGGTGGAGAAGTGGCGGGAGGGCTACGATGTGGTTTATGCGACGAGGCGATCGCGCCAAGGGGAAACCTGGCTGAAAAAGTTCACCGCCAACGCCTTTTATCAAACCATTGACTCCATGAGTCCCGTTTATATTCCCCCCAATACCGGAGATTTTCGCCTCTTGGATCGGCGGGTGGTGGAGGCATTGAAGCAAATGCCGGAGCGGAATCGGTTTATGAAAGGGATGTTTGCCTGGGTAGGTTATCGCCAAATTGCCATCCCCTTTGATCGCGATCCTCGCCTCATGGGGCAAACCACCTGGAATTATTGGAAATTATGGAATTTCGCCCTGGATGGCATCACATCGTTTAGTACGTTGCCCCTGAAAGTGTGGACATATTTGGGCCTATTTATTTCTGTTTTGGCGTTGATCTATGCGGGCTTTTTAATCCTGCGGACGCTGATTTTTGGGGTAGATTTGGCAGGGTATGCGTCGTTGATGGTGACGACGTTATTTTTTGGCGGCATCCAATTGATTACGTTGGGGGTGATTGGCGAGTATTTGGGCCGGGTCTATGAAGAGGTCAAGGCTCGCCCCCTCTATTTCGTCCGGGATGCCTACGGGTTTGAATCCAAGCCTTGATCAAAGTTTGACACTGCAATATTTATGTGTTAGATAGGCGATGTTATCCATAAAGTCTGTCAGTCATGGGTGAATCTCTGAACAGAAAAAAAGTGAGCATCCGGTTGGCTAGCAAAGCTGCCATGATTCGCCTAGCAATCCTTTTGGCGATCTTAATGATTGGATTGCTTTGGCTCTGGTCAATGGTTTTGTGGATGCCTGGAGCAAGTTATCAAGGGCCGTTGCCCCCGTTACAGCCAGCAGAAATAACGCTGGAAAATTTATTACAACAGGATATTCAAAAAATTGCCGTTGACATTGGCCCCAGAAATGCCAACCAATACGATCAACTCAATGCAACCAAGACATTTTTGGAAACTGCTTTAGGGCAATCCGGTTATCAAGTCACTGAGCAAGCCTACACAATTGATGACAAGACCTATTACAACCTAGCGGTTGAAAAAAAAGGGACTGAGTTGCCCAATGAAGTCATTATTGTTGGTGCTCATTACGACTCTGTTTTTGCGAGTATTGGTGCTAATGATAATGGTACAGGGGTAGCCGCTACATTAGAGTTAGCCAAAATATTTGCAAAGAAATCCCCTAAGCGTACCGTTCGCTTTATTGAATTTACCAATGAGGAACCGCCTTTCTTTTGGACAGAGAATATGGGCAGCTTGGTCTATGCTAAACAAATTGATCTGCAACAAGAAAAGATTGTGGCCATGCTCAGTCTGGAAACGATGGGGTATTTCTCCGATGTCCCCGGTAGCCAACAATATCCTTCGATTCTGAATTGGTTCTACCCCAATCAGGGTAACTTTATTACGTTTGTGGGCAATCTTCAATCTAGAAACTTGATTCGCAAATCCATCGCCTCCTTTCGCCGTCATGCTCAATTTCCTTCGGAAGGTGCATGTTTACCCGCTTGGATTCCGGGTGTGGGCTGGTCTGATCAATGGTCTTTTTGGCAACAGGGATATCCAGGGATTATGATTACTGACACGGCTCCTTTCCGTTATCCTTACTATCACACCATCGACGATACTTTTGATAAAATTGATTTTGAAAAGTTAACCAGGATTGTTTCTGGTTTAGTAGAAGTGATCTCTGATTTGGCAAATTGACAACTTACCCGCAGTTTTAACCCAATCTCGTTGCTTATTTTGATGGTTTCATCAGCCACAATGCTAGGATGAGCGTTGTATTCGCCTAATTTTGCTGATCAAGATTGTGATGAATCCCTTACCTGTTTCCGAATCTCCAGCCTTATCTAATCCCGATGAGAGAACCATAGAGGCGCGAACCTCCTGCGGAGACGCTGCGCGAACGCCCATTGCCACCCTCCCCGCCGCTGACCTCAACCCCCAACAGTTTGCCCAGGATTATCTCAACCCCGGCCGTCCCCTTTTAATCCAAGGGGCGATTCCTCGCGAAACCGATTGGACTTTGGACTATCTCACTGAAGTATTGGGGGATACCCCCCTGCCGATTCAGGATCATGGGAAGAGCCACCAGGGAGAAGATAAACAGCAATGGCAGGGAACGGGGAGCGGTGTGGATAGTCTGGTGATGCCTTTTCGGGATTATGCGGCAGCTTTGGGCGATCGCACCGCCCACGCGCAGGATTGGTATATGGGCAAATGCGCCCTCGATCAGACTCCCTTGGGGCAGGCTCCGGAATTTGGTGAAATTGAACAGCGGTTAGGGATGAGCGCACCCGTCACCCCCTGGAGTTTTTGGATGGGGCCGAGTGGCCATGTCACCCATCTTCATTACGACTGTATGGATGGGGTATTAATGCAATTCCACGGCGCAAAGCATGTCATTCTCTTTCCCCCCTCCCAACTTTATAACCTTTACCCTTTCTCGCTGCTAAAACAACTGATCCATGGCCCCAAACTCCGGGCTGGTCATAGTCGCGTTTACCCCGATCAGCCGGATTTTGCCCAATTCCCCCGCCTTCAGGAAGCCCTCAACCACCGCTACGATGTTCTCCTGGAACGGGGGGATGCCCTCTATATCCCGGCGGGTTGGTGGCATGAGGTGATTGCCTTGGGGGATGATGTTACCTGTTCGGTGAATCGGTTCTGGCACGTCCCCCTAGGCCGCGGCCTCACCTCCTGGAGTAAATGGCGCGTCCATTTGGGTAGCCTTCTCGCGATTCCCCATCTGCTGAAGGAGTTAATTGAGGCTTTGGTGAGTGGCGATCGCCCCCAAAAACTCCACCAATGGCGGCTCAAACTCTAAGCGGGGGAGGGGCGAAAAAGTTAAAACTTTCGCCCCTACTCCGATCACGCCAAAAAAAAGAACCCCCCTTTTTAAGGGGGGCAGGGGGGATCTTCTTGAGTGGAGCCGAGCAGAGTCGAACTGCTGTCCGAACTGGCTATTGACCTTCTGTTCATTCACAGGTTTATCCTCTCTAATCCTCAAGGCGGGAGCTACCAATTATTCCGGGTGAGCACGGATTCTCTAGTAGAGTTCTCGCGCCGTTTTGTGACCAGATGCACGCCACGGGCATATCCGTTAGGGGTTATCCATCAGCGTTAACGGAGTCAGCAGATGAATGCTCGTTTCAATCCTAAATTGGCGCAGAGGCCGGTTTTAAAGATTAAGCAGCAACAGGTGCAGCTTTACGAGCGAAAGGAACGATGTTGTTCGCAGTTACTTTTTGTTTTGAACTCTTGATTTACGAGAGGGAGTTCGCTCTCGACCTGCATCACAGGGCGGCTTTCACCAACCCGTCGAAACCGTTACGGCCCCATGTATCCCCTCAGTATAGATCAAATCAACCCGTTAGGCCAAGGGCACTGGCGAAGATTTTAGCCAGCAACCGAATACGGAAGGAATCCTGTTGCTAACTTGCTGCAAAAAAATGCCGATTCCTGCCCCTCCCTCCCGTAAAATTTTCTCATCCCCCCCGTTAGGCCCTCCCGATTATGATTCCTGATCTGCTCCGTCGCCGCCAAACCCATTTTGTCCTCTGGCGGCCGGGCTGTGTTGACCCTGCTCCCACGTTGGTTTTAGGGCTATTTTTCAGCCTTTACCCGACCCCAGCGGGCCTGCGGGAAATCCCCCTCAGCCCCGACCCCGACTTTCCCGACCTTTGGCAGGTGGCAGCGGCGGATTGTGGGCTGATTAACGGTGAGATTTATTACTACTGGTTTAAGGTCAAAAATACTAACCCCTATCCCTTCAGCGGGGACGACGAAATTCTCTACTGCACCGACCCCTTAGCGACGACAGTAGACCGTCGGGCGGTGTGTATTGCACCGATGCCGCCAGAAGCGGGGGGCGTGAATAGCGAAGATCCCGCCAGTGTGATCAGCTATCGGGATGGGCAATTAATCCCCTGCGATCCCACCGGGGAGCCAACACCCTGGCCCCAAGACCATCCCGATCTAAACTTGCCCGCCAATAGCCAATTGGTGATCTATGAGTTGCCGACGCGGTGGACGTTGGCGGGGGAGCATGGCATGGGGGTGGGGTGTTTTCGGGATGTTTTGGCGCTGTTAGATGCGGCGGTGGTGGCTCCGGATTTTCCCGGTGTGCCGGTTTTAGGGCCTGGCCAAGCCCATCTTCAGGCTTTGGGGGTGAATTGCTTAGAATTATTGCCTCCTGCGGATAGTGATGATGTGCTGGAATGGGGCTATGGGACGGCGAACTTTTTCGCCCCCGATCATGATTTAGGCCAGGCCTTGGGGCAAAAGGTGGCCACGGGGATGGCGGATCTGCGGGCGGTGGTGGCGGCCTGTCATCGGTTGGGGATGCGCTTTTTTATTGATGCGGTGATGGCCTTTGGGCGCAATACCCCCTATACCAATGTTAATTTTTTAGATTTTTTGGTGCATTGGGGGGTGGGGGATCCGGAGCAGGGCGATCGCGATGGCTTTGGGGGGGATTTATTCAAATACAACTATTGGGTGGAGGGCTACCATCCCCTCACGGGGAAAAAGGACTGGTTTGTGCCAGCGCGGGAATATATGAAGCTCTATCTTGCCCATTGGATGGAGCATTACCGCATTGATGGGGTGCGCCTCGATAGTGTGAATAATGTGGGGAATTATGACTTTTTGCAGGAGTTGCGGGATTTTGCTCGCGGCCATTGGGGCGATCGCGGTGGTTTGGATGATCGTTTCCTCGTCGTCGGGGAAGAACTCAGCGTCCCCATTGCCCTGATCCATCAAAATCGTCTCGATGGTTTGTGGAATGAGACATTTAAGCACATGGTGCGCCAGGTGATTTTAGGGAAACCGGGGGGAGGCGATCGCAGCTTTGAATGGACAGTGCGCAAAGTGATCGACTGTCGCTACCTCGGTTTTAGCGATGGCACCCAAGTGATTAATTACCTCACCTCCCATGATGTCGGCGGCCACAGCAATGAACGGCTCCATGATTACCTCGTTTACCAAGGGGTAACGGATCTAGAGCGGCGGATCAAGCTGGCCTTTGTCTGCCTCCTCACCGCTGTGGGGATTCCGATGATCCTCGCTGGCGATGAATTTGGCGATCAGCATGATTTTGACCTCTCCGATGAGCATAGCCACCATAAACAAGTAGACCCCGTTGCCTTCGATCGCCTCCAAGATCCCTGGCGGCAGCGATTATTTCACTATGTCGCCCGGTTGGTGAAGTTTCGCACCCAAGCCCCCGGCCTAGGGGTGAATGATACTCAGTTTTTACAGGTGGACTACAACGAAGGCAAACAGGTGATCGTTTGGCAGCGGGGCTTAGGGGAAAATGCCGTCGTAGTTGTGGCAAATTTTTCCGACTATGGCACCCCCGACCCCTTTGGCCTCGAGACAGAATACCGGGTACACAATTGGCCCCCCACCCCCGACGGGTATCACTGGCACGAAGTCAGCCAAAACCGGGCGATTTTGCCGGAATGGGTGGGCCGAGAACCGATTTTTCCCTGGGAAGCGAAGGTTTACACCCTCACCCGCCCTTAATCCTGCCGCTAAACCCTGAGTTCTTAATTTTCTTTGTCTGTCGTGAAAATTCTCCACTACGATGGGCATAGCTTTACTGGATGTTAAGATTGTTAACTGGAGTAAAGCCCGTGATTATTGTTGCTGTACCCATGGTGGTGTATGAGTTCCTCAAAACATCCCGATTCTGATCGCTCAACTGAACCCTTTTCTCCCCTTCCCGATCCCTGGGATGGGGAAAATGCCCTCAGCAACCATACAGCCGATGAATCCTTACCCTCCGATGAATCCCTCGATTTTCCGACTCCCCCACCACCAGAACCGGAGTCTGATCAAGAAACTCAAGATCTCTTTAAAGGGTTACTGATTGATCTGGATGAACTGTTGACCCATCACGATTCGCGATCGCTCGGCCGTGATCCCGATGATCTCGAAACCATTGACGACAATGCCGCCGCCACCCTCACCCAGCGAATCAGCAAGTTTGAACCGATTACGCCCCACTCCGCCCCCAGTCCGGGTTTTGAGGGCAACGGCAACAGCAACGGCAACAATCGCCACGGAACCAACGGCAAATCACCGGAATCCACCCCCTCCCCAACCTTGAACCCGCCTGAACTTGAGGAGCGAGGGGAGTCTAGGGATATTATGGATTTCTTTGTTGATAGTCTTGACCAACCCCAGGAACCCACTCCAGAATTGGAGGGATTTGAACCAGAACTGCCGCAACCTGAACGTCGTCCTGAGCCTAGCGCGGCGGCTTCTCCCGTTCCCCCTGCTGCGCCATCGGCCCCCGCCCCAGAACTATCTATCGATTTGCGGGCCATGTTGGGCTTGGAGGATTTCAACGCCCCACTCCAGTTAGATCTAACCCAGACCTCCACCGCTGAACCGCTGCCAGATGTAGATCTAGACCTAGATTTAGAGTCCCTTGAACTGCCAGAGGGAATGATGACGCGATCTAACCCTGCCTCTGATCTAGTGGCTGAGTTGGCAGATTCGACACCTATGCCAGCACCGGAGCCTGAGCCGTCTCTGCCGGAGCCGAAAGTTGTGACTCCTCCGGAGCGGGAGGCGATCGCCAATTCTCAATATCTCACGGCTCAAGATTTCATGGCCCAAGATTTCACGGCCCAAGATCTCGATCCTGAGGATTTGGGTGCTCAGGATTTCAGTACCCAAGATTTCAGTACGGAAAATGTGAATACTCAGGATTTCAACACCATAGATTTCTCTGAATTGCCCCCGGTGGAAGCACCAGAGGCAACGATCGCCCTTGATGATTTAGAACTAGCCTCGCCGGAGCCGGTGGCAACGCCAGAACCGACGGAGACAAGCCCCAGCCGCAATCAATTTGAGTCTGATGTGGAAGCGGCTCTCAATGAGTTTGCCGCGATGATTCAGCCCGAAATTTCCCCCCCTGCCCCCACCCGAAAGCGGGCCGTCATTCGCAAAACACCGCCGCCACCCCCCCCCCGTCGCCCCAAACCCACCAGCCCAGAGGAGGCCAAGGCTACATCGAAGAATGATCCAGCCTTGGCGGATTTATTCCGTCGTCCTGTCCTCGAACGGGATGACCCTCTGCGGGAGCTACGGGATTTTTTGTTAGATCGACCCAAACCCAAAGCCACTACTCCGAGCACAGCGCCATCCCCAGAGGCTGATGTGATGCCGTTTGAGCCTGAGGATTTATTTAAGTCCTTGGGTCTGGGGCCAGAACCCACCCCAGAGCCTACGCCGGAACTTACGCCAGAATCCACGCCAGAATCCACCCTAGAACCTACGCCGGAACCCACACCGGAAGTTACACCGGAACCTACGCCGGAACCTGCACCGGAACCCACGCAGGAAGTTACACCGGAACCTATACCGGAACAAGAAGCTACTACACTCGAAGATCACCCCCCGACCCTATCCCCCGAACCACCCCCTGTTGATGTAGTAGAGCCGATAACTGTGGCAGAATCCCCCCCACCCCAAACCACTGCTTTCTCAGAGCTAGAAGCCGCTGCACCGGAATTAGTTCCGGCGGTGGATCAGACGGCCTCCGATGCGGAGCGGGCCTTACTGGCCCAATTGCTCACCACCCTGCCTTCCCCTTCAAAACCCCCAACAGAGCTAGATCTCAATGGCACTGAGCCGGAGATTTTGCAGCAATTAATCACTAAAGTACAGACCTTAGAGCAACAGATTTATGAGCCGACGGAGGTGATTAATCCTTTAGTGCCGTTGATGGTGCAGTTGCTGAAGATGAAGGTGGGCACATCTCAGGATATGGTGCGGGCTATGGCTACGCCGATTCTTGAGGAGATGATTACAGAGCGGGCCAGGGATAATCGGCCAGGGATGGCCATGGCCATTGCTGATCTCGTCCCCCTGGCCATTGAGCAGGAAATTCAAAAGCATCCCCAACGGATTGCCAAAGCCATCGGCCCAGAGGTGGCGGCGGCGATGCAGGAGCAGATGTTGGTGGAGCGGGATGCGATCGCCAAATCCCTTGGCCCCACCATTGGCCGGGCGATTAAAAACCAAATTGAACTGGAACGGGATTCGATGGTTGATGCCCTTTATCCGGTGATTGGCGGCACGGTCAACCGCTACATCGGGGAAGCCATTAATACGATTAACACCAAGGTGGAAACCGCCTTTAGTGTCGATGGTTTAACCCGGAAAGTCCGTGCTCGGATGCAGGGAGTCACAGAAGCAGAGCTAATTTTGCAAGAGTCGATGCCCGTAACGGTGCAGGCAATTTTCCTGATTCAGAAAACCTCTGGCTTGGTGATTGCCGAAATTCAGCCCAACCGCGAGCAAAACCCCCTAGAGTCGAATATGGTGGCGGGGATGCTAACGGCGATCCGCAGTTTTGTCAATGACTGCATTGCCCAAAGTGGGACGATTTCGGAGTTGAGTGAAGTTGAATACGGGGATGCCCGGATTATTCTGGAGGTGGCGGGCTATTGCTATCTGGCCGTGGTGGTGAAGGGTAGTGCTAACGCGGGTTTGTTGAAAAATATCCGCCGCACCCTTGGCCAGATCATTCAAAACTATGGCGCGTTAATTGAAGGCTTCGAGGGGGATTCAGAGACGGTTCCGACGGCGATCACCGTGTTACTGGAGCGGCTGGGGGAATCTGCCGTCACCACCCGACCCGAAAAATCCCCCAAAACCCTGCTGTTTTTAGTGGGGGTTGTGGCACTGTTGATCTTTATGCCTTGGCTCTATTTCCAGGTGCGGGGCTTTTTTGATCAGCGACTCTCCACCCGTATTGCGGCGGCGTTAACCACAGAGTTGGATGACATCGCCTATAGTCCCCTGACCTCAGCAGTGGAGGGGGGGCGCGTGCGTTTAGAAGGCCGGGTTCCCGCTGAACGGTTTAAAGATGAAGCCAGCACCATTGCCCAGGGTTTAGCGCCGGGCAAAACCCTGGATAATCAAATTCATGTGGTGACAACTCCCCCAGATCCGGCGGCGGTGGCGGGGATGATTCAATTGGTGACGGGGTTGCTGAACCGGAATCCGGGGGTGGATATTCGGGCCTCCTACAGTCCGGAGCGGGTGATCTTGACCGGTAGCTATCGCACGACGGAGGATTATGAGGAGATTATCCAAGCCTTCAAAACCCTGCCGGGGATTGAAAATCTGATTGAGCAGGATTTACTCCCCCAAGCTTTAGCGCGGCGAATTTACTTTGAGCGAGATTCCGCTGAACTCAATGCGACGGAGCAAATGGATAAAATTATTCCCATTAGTCAGTTTTTGCGGGATAATCCCGATATTGAGGTTCGGATTACTGGCTATGTAGATGCCAGTGGCCCCATGGAGCAGAATCAGGATCTCTCTTTACGGCGGGCTGACGTGGTTAAAGAGGCGATCGCCGCTCAAGGCATCGATGTTAATCGCATGGAAGTGGTGGGCACAGTTGAACGTCCCCCGGGTGTCACGGATAATGAAGCGGCCTGGTTGAGTCGTTGTGTGCGGTTTGAATTGGTTTCACCGGAAGAATCTTAAAAAACATGGCGATCGCGAAAAAAATTTGTCTTGTCGGTGATTTTAGTGTTGGCAAAACCAGCTTAATTCGTCGTTTTGTGGATGGTCAGTTTAGTGATGAATACCTCTCCACCGTTGGCGTTAAACTGTCGCGCAAACGGGTGACGACATTAGCCACCGATGCCCAGATCAGCAAAGAAGTTGAATTGTTGATCTGGGACATTGAGGGGCAAACCCAATTTAAGGCGATCGCCCCCAGCTATCTTCAGGGAGCCAAGGGTGCCATCATTGTCGCGGATGTCAAGCGCAAAGAGACCATCACCCATGTTCAGGATCATCTCGATTTGTTTTTTAAGATTAATGCTAAGGGTTGGGTGATTGTCGCCCTCAATAAAATTGATCTACTGCCTCCCGATCAACAGGCCGACTTAATCGCCCGTTGCACCTTCGAGCAGCAACACCGCCAAGTGATTGCCACCTACAGCACTTCGGCTAAAACCGGCGAGGCGGTGCAAACCATTTTTGAATCCTTAGCCACGGTCATGCTCACAGACCCCTAAATTATCACGGTCTTTTTTGCCATGAATGCCTTTGCTCAAACCTTAATTGTGCCACCCCATATCTCTTATGTGGTGCTGGATGGCCAATGGCAAATTCTCGACCATTCCCCCCCCGTTGCCTTTGGCACTTGGCTAGATCCCGATATGCCCCTCCGGGATAGTGATATCCGTGAGCATTTTCCCGAACTTTTCGGCTGTGAGGAAATTTTTAGCGATATTCTAGCCGGGACGTTACCCCTGTTTACCCTCAATGGCATGACCCGCACCACCGCCAACGGGGCAAATTTTTATCTTGATCTCCATCTGCAAGCAGCTCCACCGACGGAAGAGGCAATACAGCCCACCACCTTGATTTTGTTTATTGAAGATGTCACGGAAAAAATGCGTCTTGAACAGGTATTGGTGCAAAGTACCAATGAAGCCAACCTGTTACTTAATGCCCTGACGGCCTCAAAACAATACATTGACCGCATCGTCACCGCCATTGCCGATGCCCTAATTGTCACCACCCCCCACCAAATTATTAAAACCGTCAATGAAGCCACCGAAAAACTGTTTGGCTATCGTCAGGAGGAGTTAATTGGCCAATCCCTATCGCTGTTAATTCTCGATGCTGAACCCCTATTTAAGGAGTTATACGATAGCATTCAAAATCACGGGGAACTGTCGCGCAATTTAGAGGTGGTCTGTCAGCATCAAAGCGGCGTGAAGTTAACGGTGGCTTTTTCCTGTTCGTTAATTCATACCGAAGCCCAAGGGGAGAATGATCACCACCTGATTCCCGATATTGTTTATATTGGCCGGGATGTGACGGAACGGCAGCGCACGCAGCAACGGTTAGCGGCCCAGTATGCGATCGCCCGCATCCTCTCCGAAGCCACCGCCCTCGAAACCGCCACCCACCAAATCCTCAAGGCCATTGGCGAAAACCTCGATTGGGATTTGGGGGAACTGTGGCTGCCCTCCACCACCGCCGAGCGGAAACCTGCCCTCCCCCAACCCGATGACATGATCTGGCAACGCTCAGGGGAACCCTGCCCGCTGCCCGTGCCTCAGTTGCAACGGGTGGATTTTTGGGTGCAGTCCAGCCCTTCAACGGCTTTTTATGATTTTTTACAAGCCACGGAGCAGATTACTTTTCCCGAAGGGGTGGGGTTTGCGGGGCGGGTCTGGGGGGCGGGTCTGCCGGAATGGATCACGACGATTCACCATGATCCCGACTTTGGCCCCCACTGCTTCGCCCGTCAGGCTAACCTCTGCACGGCTTTAGGCTTTCCCCTCCAAAGTGGGCGGGAAATGTTGGGGGTGATGACGTTTTTCCGTCGGGAGCAGTTGCCACCGGATCAGAATTTGTTGCAAATGTTGGCGGCGACGGGCAACCAGTTGGGGCAATTTATGAAGCGCAAGGAAGCAGAGGTGGCTCTTCAGGAGGAACAGGTTAAAACTGAAGAATTATTACTGAATATTTTGCCCCAGCCGATCGCCGAACGGCTCAAGGTGGATACGACGACGATCGCCGATAGTTTTGAAGAAGTAACGGTGTTGTTTGCGGATTTGGTCGGGTTTACCCAACTGGCGGCCAACCTTCCCCCCATTGCTATCGTGGAGCAATTAAATGTGATTTTTTCCCAGTTTGATGCCCTCACCGCCCAGTATGGTTTGGAAAAAATTAAAACCATTGGCGATGCCTATATGGTGGTGGGGGGATTGCCCACGCCTCGAAAAGATCATGCGGAGGCGATCGCCAACTTAGCCCTCGAAATGCAGCAGGTGATCCACCACCTTAACTACGACCGCGCCGAACCCTTTGCCCTGCGCATTGGCATCAATACCGGCTCTGTCGTTGCCGGTGTCATTGGTACGAGTAAATTTAGCTATGATCTGTGGGGCGATACGGTGAACATGGCCAGCCGCATGGAATCCCAAGGCCTACCGGGCCGCATTCAAGTCACCCCCGACACCTACCACCGCCTCAAGGGGGCCTACTGCCTCACGCCCAGGGGCGTAATTCCCATTAAAGGCAAGGGAGAAATGCCCACCTATTGGCTCGATGGTTATCGTTAGGATCGCATTGAGGATTGCGCCTCCATCGTCAAACCCCACCCGCAATCAAACCCCATGGCTCAAACTCCATTGCTCAAAACTCAGCAAATCCAGGTCGGCGGCATGGATTGTGCAAGCTGCGCTGTCAAGATTGAGACAGCCCTAAAACGCTTAAGCGGTGTTGCGGAGGTGTCGGTTAGTGTGGCAACGGAACGCCTGACCATCTCCTACAACCCCGAATATCTCACAGCGGCAGAGATTCAGAATCAGTTAGTCAGTTTGGGCTATCGGGCGATCGCCCCCACCCCCAAACTCCAGGGCGAACCCCATAACCATGATCACGGCTCAGGGGAGTTTGATCTCCAAGCCGAAATCATCCCTGTGCTTTTTGTGGTGGCGCTGTTAGCTGGCGGCATGATCTTTGGGGAATTTTTGCGAAATACGCCCTATGGCTGGGGCGAGTACGCAATTTTGATCCCCGCCTATCTCGTAAGCGGCTCGACTGTATTGAAGGCGGCGGGCCGCAATATTTTACGGGGGCAATTCTTTGACGAAAACTTTTTAATGACGATCGCCACATTAGGGGCGATCGCCATTCACGAACTCCCCGAAGCGGTGGCGGTGATGCTCTTCTATCGGATTGGAGAACTTTTTCAGGAATATTCGGTGGGGCGATCGCGCCGCTCCATCAAAGCATTATTAGCAGTGCGCCCTGACACGGCTCATCTCCAAGTAGAGGGTTCAAGCCAAGATGTGGCACCGGAAACCGTTGCCGTAGGAGACATTATTCTGGTTAAGCCAGGGGAAAAAATTCCCCTTGATGGTGAGGTGTTAGTGGGAAATTCTCAACTGGATACCTCAGCTTTAACCGGAGAATCAGTGCCACGCCTAGTTAACGTGGGCGGCACTGTTTTAGCCGGCATGATCAACCAAACCGGCATACTAACCCTGCGGGTCACAAAATTGTTCGGTGAATCCGCGATCGCCAAAATCCTCGATCTGGTGGAAAACGCCACCAGTAAAAAAGCAGCAACCGAAAAGTTTATTACCCGCTTTGCCCGCTACTACACGCCCATTGTTGTCGCTCTCTCTTTGCTCATTGCCCTCTTACCTCCCCTCCTGATTCCCGGTGCCACTCATCAAGTATGGGTTTATCGAGCCTTAATCTTGCTCGTCATTTCCTGTCCCTGTGGGTTAGTGATTAGCATTCCCTTGGGTTATTTTGGCGGTGTGGGCGGGGCGGCTAAACGGGGCATTCTCGTCAAAGGCTCAACCTTTCTCGATGCCCTAACGACCGTTAAAACCGTTGTTTTTGATAAAACCGGAACCCTCACCCAAGGCGTTTTCAAGGTTACGCAAATTGTCCCTAAAAATGGGTTTTCCGAATCAGAACTGATCACCCTAGCGGCAAAAGCTGAATTTCATTCTAACCATCCCATTGCTCAATCCATTCGAGAGGCCTATGGTCAGCGGATTAATGATCGAGAGGTAACAGATTACGAAGAAATTGCCGGCCATGGAATTCGGGCCAAGGTCAATCAGCAAATCCTGTTGGTGGGAAGCGATCGCCTCCTGCACCGAGAACAGATTGCCCCTGATCCTTGCGCTGCCTCAGGAACCATTGTGCATCTAGCTGTTGATCAACGCTATGCTGGCTACATTCTCATTGCCGATGAAATCAAACAAGATGCCCCCCAAGCCATTCGAGATCTAAAACGGCTTGGAATTGAACAAATAGTGATGCTCACCGGGGATAACGAGGGGGTTGCTCAGGATGTGGCCCAACAATTAGGTTTAGATGCCTATGTTGCTGAACTGTTACCGGAGGGGAAAGTTGAGGCCATTGAGCGGATATTGCACCGTTCAGGTCAGGGTAAAGTGGTGTTTGTGGGGGATGGGATTAACGACGCACCAGTGATTGCCAGAGCCGATATTGGCATGGCCATGGGCGGATTAGGTTCCGATGCGGCCATTGAAACCGCTGATGTTGTGATCATGACCGATGCCCCTTCTAAGGTTGCTGAAGCCATCCAAGTGGCCCAAAAAACTCGCAAAATCGTCCTGCAAAATATTGCCTTAGCCATGGGTGTGAAGGCACTCTTTATTCTCCTGGGAATTATGGGGATCGCAACGCTGTGGGAAGCCGTATTCGCTGATGTTGGTGTGGCATTATTGGCCATTCTCAATGCAACGAGGGCGATCAAATGAGAGTTTCCCAACCACATCGATCGCCCGCTGATCCTGTTTGCTCATTTGGAGTCCTTAAAGGCCATGGCCGATGGGAGGGGAAGGGGGAGCCGCCGGAGGAGTTGGAGGTAATTCCGGGGTCGGTGGCACATCTCGCCCTGTGCGCTGGTGACGATTACTCATTAAGCCCTGCATTGCCTCATTAAGGGCATTGGGATCCATAAATAACACTTTAGAATTGGGGCTATTGCCCAATTTCTCATTGGCCTCCACATAGCGTTGGGCAACGAGAAACTCTAAAACTTGCTTGGCATCGGGTTTTTGATCCAACACATCGGAGAGCATTTGAATCGATTGGACAATCCCTTCCGTTTCGGCAATTTCCGCCCGCTTTTTACTTTCCGCTGCCCGCTCCAATTCTAAAGATTCCATCACCGTCGCGGCAGGGGCAATTTCCCGCACCTCAATGCGCGTCACCTTCACCCCCCAATCCCCCGTTGCTTCATCCAACTGCTCTAATAGGGATTGATTAATCCGTTCGCGGGAGGAATAGGTTTCCTCCAACTTGAGGCGACCAATGGCAGATCGCATATTGGTTAACACCAAATTTTTAATGGCCTTCTTAATATCTTCCACCACATAAAACGTCCGCTCTAACTCCAAAATGCGCCAATACACCACCGCATCCACCTTGAGGGAAACATTATCCTTCGTAATTGCATATTGTGGTTCAATATCTAGCACTTTCTCCCGGGTTGTCTCCTCCACCACAATTGTTTCAAGCACCGGCAGCACAATATTTGGCCCCGCCGTCAGCTTGCGGCTATACTGCCCAAACCGCTCCACTAAAGCCTCATTCCCCTCATTAATAATCTTGATCGAATTCATTAGGGTAAACACGCCCCCCAAAATCGCCGGCACGAGTAAATAGAGTAAAGAATTCATGGCCGTTGAGTCTCCAGAAGGGAATAGGGAATAGGGAACAGGGAATGGAGGGGTTAACAATTTAATGTCGGGGCGAGAAATTTGGGGCGAGAAGTTTGGGGCGAAAAGTTTGGGGCGAAAAATGTTTCGCCCCTACGCAGGAATGGGATCGGCATTGAAAAACGTTGCGGCAATTTCATTGCTCACCTGATTAATTGACCCCTGCATTTGGTCTAAAAATTCGTGCATGCCATTTTCAATCACATCCTCAATCATCAAATAGCCCAATTGCGCACAAAGGCGGCCGATCGCCCGCTCTGGGGGATTGCTCCAGGTTCCCATCGGGGTTTGGGTGACATGGTAGAGGGATTTTTCCGCCTGGGAGAGGGAAAAATAGATGGAGCGGGGAAAATGACGGTTGAGGATTAAAAAAGCCGCCACCGATGCCGGGTGAATCCGATGCTCCTGTTTGCGATACATTTCGTAAGCACTGGCGGATTTTAACAGGGCCATCCATTGCAGTTGGTCGAGGGGCGTACCCACCCATTGGGCGGAAGGGAGGAGGATGAAGTATTTGACATCGAGAATCCGTGCTGTTTTATCCGCCCGCTCTAAAAGCCGGCCCATTTGCCCAAAATGCCAGCCCTCATTGTGGGTCATCGTCGCATCCATCACCCCGGCAAAGCGATGGCTAGCCAGCTTCACCTGGGCGAAAAAGTCCGGCAGCATATCCAAGTGCTTGACGGAATCCGCATCCTTGACCATTAGGTAAAAATTATTCACCTCCTCCCACATTTCCGAGGAAATAATCTCCCGAATCGAGCGGGCATTTTCCCGCGCCACCCGCAACACGGAAAGGATCGAGTTGGGATATGTTGGATCAAAGGTGAGGAATTGAATCACGTTCTCGGCGTTGGCTTCGCCGTAATGCTCCTTAAAAAATTGGGAATCCCCTGTTGTCGTCACAAGGGGTTGCCATTGTTGCGCCAAATTAATCGGCAGATCCAGCATTAAATTGAGATTGACATCCACAAACCGGGCCAGGTTCTCAGCCCGCTCAATGTAGCGATTGAGCCAATAAATCGAATCTGCAACACGACTCAACATAGGTTTAATGGGGAATAAAAGGGCAAAGCTGCTTGCATTTTACGGCGAGTCGATAAATTTTCGATAACTCTCGCTTAAATCTTGCACTGCTGCGGTGTAGAATTTTTCGCCATGTTCGGGGGTGGCGAGGGCGGGGTTGGAACCCATGCGGCCATCGGGGTAATGGGCGCGGAAATCAGCAGCACCATAGATCGTATGGCCAGAGGCTACATTGGCGCTTAGGGGGGCGGTTTTGATCGCGTCGGGGTAAAGGTATTGGGTGAGGGCGACTTCGCTGGGGGTGGCGTGGGAGCCTTCTTGGGAACCGTAGAGTTCTCGCGCTAGTTGGTAGACATGATGGCCCATGAACCAGTTGGCGATCGCACACCGCACCGTTTCCCCCCCTTCAATGCCGCCGTGGCCGAGGTGGTCGTAGGTTTCCGCAAAGGCGGCTTTGAGCGTCGCGATGTTGCCGCCGTGGCCATTGAGGAAGAAGAAACGACGGAATCCCGCCTGGGCCAGGGGCGTGATCAGGTCACGGATCACCAAAATTAACGTGCTGGGGCGTAAACTCATCGAGCCAGGAAAGGCGGTGTGGTGCAAAGCCATGCCCACCTGGATCGTCGGAGCAACGAGGGCTTGGGTCGCTTCTCCAACCCCCTTGGCGATCGCCTCGGCACAAATGGCATCCGTCCCAATCAACCCCGTCGGGCCATGTTGTTCGGTGGAGCCAATGGGGATGATTATCCCCTGGGAGGTGGTGAGGTACTGCTCAACCTCAGGCCAGGTGCTTAACTGTAATAACATTGGGAGCAGGGCGTAGGGTTCTCACTTTAAGATAGCTTATGCCAAAGGATGGCTTCCCACTTCCCACTTCCCACTTCCCCCTTGATCCTTATGGGCGATCGCCGTCAACATCCCCTCACACTTCTACTCTCTACCCTCTTGATCGCCGGGAGCTTAACCGCCTGCGGCGAAAGTAAGGTGGCGCAGTGCGATCGCCTCATGGGGGCGATCGGCAACCTCCAGCAAACCCAAGATCGCCTCGATCAGGAAATGCAAACCGCCGAAGCCTTTGAGGAAGCCGCCACCTTTGACGACTTTAAATTTGTGGCTGCCCAAATGTCCGAGGCCTTTGAGGCGATCGCCACCAGCCTCACCACGGATCTGGAAGCGATCGCCGACCTCAGCCTGCGGGATTCCGAGTTAAAAACGCTGCAAACGGAAGTCATCACCCAAGGCAGTCGCCATCGAGATCTCCCTCAATGGGCCGGTGGCGTTTTACGCGAAGTCAGTGAATTGGAACTCAACGCCGAAGGCCGGATCAAGTTGGATCAGCTAGCCACCGAAATTGATCAATTTTCCGTCGAGTTGGAAAAAGCCCAGTCCGCTCTTAACGAAAGCGTGGGAAACGTCCAAACCTATTGCGGCGGCCCCGCCCCCAACCCTGAACCCCCAAGGGGTTAATCCGTAATCAAAAATTCCCACTCCTCCCCCTGACTGCTGCCAAACTTGAGGCGCATTCCCGACACCAAGCGGATTTCTTGGTGGTGAATCAATTGCCAATTATTGCGTCGGTTCATCACATAGGTGCCAAATCGAGAGGCATCCCGGAGAAAATAATGGCTGCCATGGGATTCTGTGGCGGTATCCCGGTAGAAAATTTCGCCATGCTGTTGGCTCACCGCTTGCTCTTGGATCACCAAATCATTATCAGGACGACGGCCCACCCGCATCGAGCCGCCGCGAATCGACCAGGTTTGATCACGGGCCTTTACCATCCGCATCACCCCCAAAGGCATCACCGGCCGGCCCCCGCCCTCCGGCAAAATCGTCGGCAACTCGGTAATTTCCCGCCGCAGCCGCAGCAGTTGCCCGTTGAAATCCGGGTGCATGTACAAAATTGGCAACGTCCAAGCCGGTTGATTGAATTTGTACAACGTCAGCAGTTGTTGACGGGCGATCGCCATTGCCTGATCCAGCGTGCAATGCTGGGTTAACGCCATGGTGAAATGTTGGATAAAAGTTAAGGCCTCCTGATCAGCGATCGCATCCCGCATCCCCACCACCGCTGGCACGCCATGGTGAATCAACACTTCGGCCAAACTACTGCGGGGCACAGCGGTTTGTCCCTGCTGTTCCGGATAGGCCCCCCAACAGGCATTAAATAACGCCAAGGTGACACGGGTGCGCACCAACACCTGGGCTAGTTCCGTGCCATTCAAACTCGCCTGGGGATGGAGAAACAACAATCCCCCATCGGGGGCCGGCATCCCATGGCCCGCATAGAAAAAAATATTGTAGCAGCCCCCCTCTAAACTGCGAATTAACTGTACTGGCGTGGGTTGCACCAACACATCAATTTTGACGGGCGCACCATCCTCCACCCCCTCCTCCCCCCGGAACGTGGGATTAATCACCTGCTGCAACAACTCCGCCTCCTGTTGCAATTGCAATTCATCCCCTTGGGGGTGACTGGGCTGCCCCAAAACCAATAAAATCCGTAGCTCCTCCTCCGTTTGCACTGGACTGAGGGGATCCACATCATTGGTGGTGCGGCTGAAGAGAATATCTTGGTTGAGGGCGATCGCCGGTTTCCCCGCCGCCGGTTGCATCACCTCCCAAGGCAGGGGAATTAAATTGGGATCGCGAATATCGAGACGCAAGCGCAGGAACGTCTTGCGCCCCTGGGCCATGCCGCAACTGTGGGCAAAGGTACTCCGTACCGGCCCCTGCAACAACCAGCGCCACAACTGCACCCCTAACTCCTGCATCAACCGCCCCCCATAGCTTTGGGTTGCGCCCCCACCTTCGACGCTGGGCTTAAAGGGTTGCTGAATATTAAACCGGGCATGGAGTACCGGCAAATGGGGCGATCGCTGCCCCAGGGTAAACATCTCCTGCCAAGCCACCCAGCATTGAGTCAAATCCACCGACCATTTATCATCATGGTGAACATATCCCCCTGGAAAAGGCGCTTTAATCACCCAAATGGCAAAATGTTCAGGGCCAGCAGAGTCGAGACGAACGAGGGCTAAGCTTAAATCCAAAGAATCACTGTGCTGCATAGTTCGTTGGGGATTCAATCTAACGGGTTTGGTGGGGGCAATGGGGAGGGGTGGCTAGGGGTAAGACTTCGAGGTTGGGGGCGAGATTACGCCGTACCCAGACAATTGGCGGTTGATTCACCGTCGGGCTACAGAGTTGCAGTTGGAGCCAGACTTCACCATTATTGGTGGGCATTTGTCGCTGGGTGAGGATAAAGGCGGTTTGGGGGGATAGGGAAACCAGTTCAGCATCGTCAGCGGGTTCGAGGGGCAGCTCCACCACCCGCACAGTTTGAGCGATGTTCCCTAGGTTTAATTGACTTAAGGGGATGGGATCTCCCACGGCGGTGACGGGGGTATTGCCGGTGAGGCGATCGACCCATTGCTTCCATTCGGGAAAGAGGGAATAGGAGACGATCCCTAGGGAAATCAGCAGCAGGGCAACGATGCCGGTGGTGAGGGCGGCGACCGGCCAGGTGCGGGGAGTGGGGAGTGGGGAGTGGGAAGTGGGAAGTGGGGGGTGGGCAGTGGGGTTTAAGGGGGGGAGGGTGGGGCTGGGGTGGGGTTGGACTTGGCAATGGAGGAGGCCGACGGTGACGTTATCGTGGCCATTTTTTTGGTTGGCGATCGCCACTAACCGCTCCACCGCCGTTGCTAGATCCTGTTCTCCTTGCAACACGGTCAATAGTTCCGTCTGCCAATATTGTTCGAGGCGATCGTAATCGCTCAAACCATCGGAGCAGAGCAGAATGAGACTATCTTCATCGAGAATGAGGCGATCTAAGTTGGGATAGAGGCGATTGGCTGGCCCCATCCCTAAAGCCTGAATTAACGCGCCGCCGCCGGGAAAAGATACCGCATCCCGATAAAAGGCATAGCCCAGACGCACTTCCCGCGCTGCCACATCATCATCGAGGCTGAGTTGATAGCAACCGCTGCGGGTAATCCAGTAAATGCGGGAATCTCCCACATAACCCAGGTAAAGGGAGGAACCCTGAGCCACAGCCGTTACCACCGTTGTGCCCATCCGTTCCCGCTCCTGGCGGCTTTCTGCGTCGTTGCGTTGACAGATTTTATCGTTGGCTTCGAGAATGGCCTGCTCAAGGGCGGCACGGATAGCGGCTGTGGGGGGGTTGCTCTCGGTTGTGACGGCTTCCCGGAGGCGGTGTTGGATGGTTCCAATGGCAATCTGGGAGGCAATTTCCCCCCCCGCATGGCCGCCGATGCCATCACAGACAATCACAGCGGGGGGATCGGGTTCATCCTGGGTAAATTGTTTGGGGTGATCCGGGTAGCAAGCATCTTCGTTGTGATCCCGGGTGGGGCCGGCATCGGTTTGGGCGATCGCCCCATAGCTATATCGATGAGCACTGGCCAGGGAGGCGATCGCCCCATCCAAGCAAGCAATCAAGCCCGCCCCATCGACAATGCCCCCCCCTTGAAGTTGCTGACACAAACTTTGGAAAAACTCCCGCCAAGGTGCGGCAGCCTTGTCAAAGCTGGCCCAGGTTTGCCCCAACTGTGCCAAGGTGGGCGGCTCTCCATCCCGTTGCAGTTCTCGCAACCGCAGCACCGGCCCATTCACCTGCAACAGTTCCCCTTGCAGGAGACTACTGGCAACACCTTGGGCCAGCAATGGCTCCCAAAGCCGGGCCACTTGCCAGAGCCAAGTGGCCTGGCGCAGGGCATTGGCCTGACTCCAAGCTTGGGTCAGCCGGGGTAAAACATGGTCTCCGACGGGATCCACCGGATCAGGTAAACTGCCCACTTCCAATAGCCAGAGATCGGGATGGGAGTCTAAGGAAAGTTGTCCGTAGAGTTGGGGAATATGGAGTTGTTGGGGAATGAGTTTGAGATAGGGCAGGAGATGATCAGGAATTTGACCGCCGCCATACCCATCCGCATCCCCTTGCCCATCCGCCCCAGTTCCTCCATCATCTCCAGGCATTTGAGGGGGAAAATAGGGGTGGAGATCCAATAACAACCGAGGGGTAATCACAGCATACCGTTGGCCCTCCTGGGGAACCATACGCCCCACCCTTGTCCCCACGGTCAAGGCGGGGGGCTGCTGATCCTGACGCGGATCCCCAATCACCCACAGATACCGCCGCACCAATGGGGTATTACAGGCCTGACAAAAGCGATGATGGCCGGGATTCCGCTGTTGACAGTCCCCATTCGCGCAGTAAAGATAATCAGTGGCGGCTTCCATGGTGTTTCACAATCTAGCAACGGTGGGGCAATTTGATTTCCTCAATGGGGAGTGGCCTAGTAGTATTGGCCTCTGCCCTGTTCCGTATCCATCCGGGGCAGGCCCATGCTGTAGTTCAGCACACGCCCTTGGATGTTGTAGCTGATCTGCCCCTGTTGGAGCAGGTCACGGATAAAATGCTCCAGATCCGAGCCGATGCGCCGCAGGTTATATTCTGTTAAATCTTCACCATTGTAGGCTTCTACGAGTTCATCAAAGCGATGGTGTACCTGTTGGCGGGCCTCTTCCGTCCAGTTAAATTCTTTATCGGGATCAATATCTAGGGCTAAAACTGTCTCACTGGGGATCAGTTCGTTATCTTTAACTTCGGCGGTAAAGATGCGAATATGGCGGGTTGTCGATTTTAACAGCATAGGTTGATGGATTCCGGTGGCGGCAGGGATTGATCCCGGCCCGTTTTTTCCATTTTGACACAACCCACCCACTACCCTAATAGAGGGCTAACATTAACTCCTGTTGATACTGCCGGGTGAGGGGATGCTGTGGCCCCAAGAGGGCAAAAATTGCCACCATGCCCTGGCGAGCTTCGGGGTTTTTACGGGTTTCCACGAGGGCTAGTAATGCCCCCAGTGCGGTTTCCTGCTGCCCTTGGAGCGTGAGTTTGAGGGCTTGGGCGAGGGGAGAGTCCGGGGGATGGGCTTGGTTGAGGGTGATGAGGGTTTGATAACCTTGGGCGCGGTTGAAGGATACGGCTTGGTCGGGGTTGACCGTCTTGAGAAGTCGCTGGGCATCTTCAAACTGATTGAGATGGATCAGCAGTTGAGCCGCGCCAATGGTTACTTCTGGATGATCGGGGAATTGTTGAAAGAGTTGGTCGAAAATTTGCTTGGCGGCGGGGAGGTTGCCAGTGGCGATCGCCCCTTTAGCTTTTTCTAGCTGTAATTCGAGGGGCGATCGCAATCCATAGCCGCTCAACAGGTCACGAATTTTCGCCTCCGGCCAAACCCCCACAAACCCCGATTCTAACTGGCCCTCATGGGCAATGCGCACATCGGGAACCCCTTCAACGCCATACTGAGAAGCTAATTGGGGGTTTTGGTCAATATCGACAGCGGCCAGCATTACGCCATATTCCTGAGCCAACCGTTCTAGGATCGGCTTCAACACCTGGCAGGGGCCGCACCAGGTCGCAAAAAAATCAACAATCACCGGCATCGCCTCGGAAGCGCCTAAAACCTCCGGGACAAAATTGGCTTCATTAACGGGGAAACTCGCACCCATGGTTTCAATTCTCCTCAATTCGCGGGTATCGTCGCAGTGGGCGTGAGGTGGGCCAAATAGTTCAGGGTTTCCTCCGCCTCTGCTTCATCAATAATACTCAGGGCAAACCCCACATGAACAATCACATATTGCCCCACCTCCACCTCCGGCACATAGGCGAGGCTCACTTCTTTAAGGACTCCGCCAAAATTAACTTGGCCGCGACGGAGCAGGGGATCTTCGTGGGTGATGTTGATCAGTTGACCGGGGATGGCGAGGCACATAGGGGTTGGGGGGTAGGGAGTGGGAAGTGGGAAGATAGTAGGGGCGTTGGCGTAAGCCTGCCGGAGGCACAAAATTTTTCGCCCTTACGCCGATTAGAAAAAATTGCCTTTAAGTACCAGGGCGGCGATTAGTTGGCCGACGGCGATGCTGCCGTCGTTGGGGGGGATGTTTTGGGGGAGGTGGACATGGAAACCGGCGGCGGTGAGATGGGTCATGGCCCCTTCGGTAAGATAACAATTTTGGAAGCAGCCGCCGGTTAGGATCAGATCCTGACACCCTATTGTTTGCGCAATGTGGGTGATGCCGTCCATTAAGCAATTGTGAAATTTTGCCGCCATGGTGGGAATGGCGATCCCCGTTTGGCGGTCTTGGTAGAGGGCGGTAATCATCGGCCGCCAATCAAAAACCATCGGGGAGCCGGGGATGATCCCATAGGGATAGGCCGCTGTGGTTTGCCCTGTTTCAGCAGCAAATTCTAACGCCATGGCCATTTCTCCCTCGAAGCTGTTGGTTTCCCCCAAGCCCAATAGGGCCGCTACACCATCGAAAAGCCGGCCGATGCTGGTGGTTTGGGGGCAATTTAGCCCTTGGGTGAGCATGGTACGGATCAGGTTTTGGGCGTGGCGATCGCGCTTTTCCAAAGGAGGAAAATCAGGGCCGAAGGTTGTCCAGAGTAAACCCAGGGCACTGCGCCAAGGTTCACGGGCGGCGCGATCGCCTCCCGGCAAGGGAAACGGCAAACTATGGGCGACGCGCTCCATTTTGTGACCCGTCACTCGAAAAAATTCCCCACCCCAAATCTCCCCCCCTTCCCCATAACCCGTCCCATCCCACACCACCCCCAAAAGCGGTCTATCCCAAAGTTCGAGGCTGGCGATCGCCCCCCACAGATGGGCGGCGTGGTGTTGTACCCGTTGGCAGGGTAGCCCCAAGGTTTCGGCGTATTGGCTGGCGATGTAGTCGGGATGGGCATCGCAACAAACCTGTTGCGGTTGGATTGAGTAGAGGGTTTGAAGCGTGGCGATGGTTTGCTCAAAGTGCTTGAGGGCGGCGGGTGTGCTGAGATCGCCGATGTGTTGAC
>JAABSU010000053.1 GCA_011390265.1 Spirulina sp. | reverse complement strand
TTTGAAGAAACCGTTCCCGGAACTGATGAAATACCTAGCCAAGGCAATTTAGTCATGGTTTTTCGAGGCGAGCCTTACACGGCGGAATTGCTCAAACATTTCATTGAAAAAACTATCTACGGAAACAATGACCATGAATGACCTGCTTTACATCCCATCAATGCACCTCGGAGATGAGGGCTATCGCACTGCTGGCTGTTGGATCAGCCTGTCCAACATCACCCACGTTCTCGACTACACCGATGATTTTTGGGCCCATGAGCCTAAACTGATTTGCCACTTTGTCAGTGGCTCAGTGCTGAAGCTGCATGGCCCTGGTGCTTTCATGGTCAAAAACCACCTTAACGCATTGGCTGGTCAAGACGACCAAGACGATCAAGATATCCCCTATTAAAACAATGAAACTCAAAGAATTGATTACCAAATTGTTGGAATTGCAAGAAGACGAGGCTCGTATTCAAGATGAGATCGAAGAATTGCGGCTCGGTCTAGATTCAGTCCAAACCTTCAAGGCGCGTGTTTACGACGAAATTCGAGATGTGATAGCAGACATGGGAGCGATTGAAAAGCCCTTGTCAGTTAATGGTTACTTTGTTTTTTACAGAACAACCCTTCCCAATAGCGATTTCATCATTGAACCCTTGATCGAAATCAACGACCAAGATTAACCCCCAGATTCCCCCTCACCGGGGGGACTGTGGGGGGCAACCTTCACAAGCCATGCGGACGGGGCTTTCATAATGAAACAGGCTTTCGGGCTTTTGACTTTTCATAGGCTCCGTCGGTGGTTTTTTAAAAGGGAAGAAATAATTATGCTGTCAGAGTGAATTCGGCTTCGGCTGTTGGGTGATTCGTCGGCTTTCTTCCTTTCAACTTCACTTCACCCTATCAACAGAATATGAGCTTAATTGTGATCGGTCTTGATGTGTGCCGCTCATCCGTGGTCTGCTGCAAACTTTTCGGCAAACCAACGGAGCCGCGTGATTATTACGATGATTCCGCTGAGTTCGTCACCTGCCACGCTGATGCTGCTGGTGTGGGGCGATTACTGGACATGGCCAAGGGCTATGAACGGGCGATCGCTGTCATGGAACCCACCGGCGTAAACTACAGCCAACTGTGGGGAACGCACTTGGCCCGCAACGGTGTTGAGGTCTGGTTAGTCGGGCATACTCAACTTGCCAGCTACAGAGAGAGCTTGGACATTGAGGATAAAACCGACGAATTAGACGCGATGGCCCTGGCCTGTTACTGGTTCGATTACAACGCCAACCCCCGCCGCTTTGTGCAAGTGAGGACGGGGGCGATCGTCCGGATCAGGCAGATTGTTCTCAGGCTGGCCCACCTCAACCGCGTTCAATCCCCAATCATTAACCGGCTCCGGCAGGATCTTCAATGGCAATTCCCGGAAGCTGCAAACGTCAATAGCCGCCGCTGTTCAGCCAATACTCCCCTGCTTTGGGGCTGGATTGCCGGGGAACGGAAAAGCACGAAGTACGATCGCCTCTACTCCCAAACTGTGGGAAGTGGCTTGAGGCCGGAGGCGATCGCTCACGCCCAGCGGCTCTGTGGCCTCTCCGGTGAAGAATGGGAACTTGAGAATGAATTACGTCAACTCTCAGCCCTCCCAGAGTTCGCGGCCTATCAGCGGGTTTTCTCCCGGTTCCAATTTGGCCAACGGGTGGCGGCACTGCTGCTCTCTCAAATCTTCCCCCTTGAGAATTACCTGGGAGACGACGGGAAACCCATCGTCCTGGTGCGAAAGGGTAAGCAGTCGGGCAAACCCACGAAACGCCACAAGTCACGCCGTCGCTTTGAGAAGGCGTTAGGATGCGCCCCCCGTGAACATTCCTCAGGGGCCAGTAAACGATCATCGGTGGTGGGGGGTAGTGATCTTTGCCGGATCGCTCTGTGGCAATGGTTTTTTACTTCTATCGAAGTTCGCAAAAACAGAAAAACCCCAGTGAGCGAGGAACTGGGGAAAATTTACGATGAGCAGAAAGCCGGAGGAACCCCCATTGCCCTGGTGCGATCGCGTTGCCGGGGGCGGGCGGCCCGGGCGTTGTTCTATGCCTTGGTTGAAGAACTTGGGGATTGATTAAGAAATATAGACATCGAGGAGGGGGGCGATCGCTCCCCTTTTTTGTTGCGATCGTCGGGGAAAAGTACTAGAGTGAAAAGTCTGTGGGTTAGGGTCGGCTTTGGATGATCAAGCCCCCTCGCCCCAACAATGGGAACGCCATTGAATCACGTTAAGGAGAGTTAAAAGTTCATGTCTCGATACAGAGGGCCTCGTTTGCGCATTACGCGCCGCCTGGGTGAATTGCCGGGTTTAACCCGTAAGAGTTCGCGCCGGGATTATCCGCCGGGGCAGCACGGCCAAGCCCGCCGCAAGCGTTCTGAATATGCCATCCGTTTGGAAGAGAAGCAAAAGCTGCGCTTCAACTATGGTGTCACCGAGAAGCAAATGGTGAACTATATGAAGAAAGCCCGTCGCGCCACGGGTTCCACTGGGGAGCGGCTGTTGCAACTGTTGGAAATGCGGTTGGATAATACGGTGTTTCGGCTGGGTATGGCGGGGACGATTCCCGGTGCGCGGCAGTTGGTGAACCATGGCCATGTGACGGTGAATGGTCGTGTGGTGGATATTGCCAGTTATCAGTGCCGTGGGGGGGATGTGGTGAAGGTGCGCGATCGCGCCCAATCTAAAGCCCTGGTGCAGGCGAATATGGAATATCCGGGTTTGGCGAATGTGCCGAGCCATTTGGAGTTCAATAAGGAAACGATGGAAGGCAAGGTTACTGGCCTGATTGAGCGGGAATGGGTTGCCCTGCAAATCAATGAGTTGCTAGTGGTTGAGTACTATTCTCGTAAGGTTTAGGGAATTTTGGATGGGAGGCGATCGCGGCTGACGTGTCCCATGGTTTAGTGATTAATTGGATCACGTTCCCGTTGTATAAATCAGGTTCAGAAAACCGCCGATCATCCTCACGGCGGTTTTCGTTTTTTATTATCTATACAGAGCGACAAAATATCAACAACGAACCTATTTCGATCAACTCCCAAACTGATTGGCAAAGATTAGATGCGATGGGTGATGAAAATATTGATTGATCAGCAAAAAAGAGGGCGCAAGCATTGCGCCCCTACGAAATTATTGATTATTTATGAAAATTGTAGGGGCGGATTGCATCCGCCCAAATCCATCGCGTTCTGACTAGAGCTTCTCTGTTACCTTCGTTAACAGATTGTTAGAGCGCTCCACAAACGCCTTCATATTTTCCGCATCAAAGGGCTTTTGGGAAATCAACGCCAGATCATAAATGTGCTGACAGAGTTGATTGACCAACACCGTCGTTGGCGATTCCCCAGAACCTTCGATGATGCCCCCTTGAGCAATATTTACCAGGTTTTGCACCATCGGATGAGCCGTATTCACCACCAACGTGTGCATATTCGGGAACTCCATCCCCTTCTGCTGCATCAACGCCGTCATTTCCTGAATGCGCCGCAACTCCTCCGGTAAAATTACCATCGCTGGCGGCGTACCTTGAGGATTGTCCGACTTGATCGACTCCGCCCGGATCGTGATCTTGTCATTATTGAGGGCAGCCTTAAACAACTCCTGCACCAACTCGCTACGGGTCTTGTTGGTTTTCGGATCGACAATTTCCGATTCTTCCTTGTTGAGCAGCGTTTGATCCAACTCCGAATCCACACGGGAAAACTTCACATCGTTATATTCCCGCTCCAGGAAGGGAATAAAGTAATTCGTGTCAATGAACGAATCCATATAGAGGACTTCCATGCCTTGACTCTTATACAGTTCCACATAGGGCGCTTGGGAACCGGCATCGGTGCAGTAAAAGATGCGGTTTTCGTGCTTTTCCTTGTTGCGTTCTAGATAGTCCGCCAAGGTTGTATAACCATCACTGCCCACAGCGGCATCCTGCCAAGCATCATCCCCTTCCGTTTGCACTTCCACTTGGGGCGCATCCTCTTGACGGGTGGTTTTGTAGATGATCAGATCCTTCATCTGCTCTTTAAATTTGTCATCCTTGAGGGAGCCAAACTTAATGAACGTACCCACATCTTCCCAGCATTTGATGAACTTCGCCCGGTCTTCTTGGTAGATCTGTTTGAGACGATCGCCTATTTTCTTAGAAATATAATCGGCAATGCGGCGCACGGTGCGATCGCTCGTCAACGCACTGCGGGACACATTAAGGGGAATATCCGTGCTATCGAGGACACCGCGTAGGGGACGCAAAAAGTCGGGAATAATTTCATCGCAACTATCGCTGACAAACACCTGATTACAAAACAGTTGCATCTGGCCCTTGTTGATATCCATATCCGGCTTAATGGCCGGGAAATAGAGAATCCCATCCAGCATAAAGGGGTAATCGGTTTTGAGATGCACCCACAACAGCGGCTCCTCTTGGAAGGGGTGGAGATAGCGGTAAAACTCTAAATAGTCCTCATCCGTGAGGTTTTGGGGGGATTCCTTCCACAGCGCCCGCTCCTGGTTGAGGCGCTCTTCCCCCATCATGATCGGCACGGGCATAAAATCACAGTAGGTTTTCACCAACTGCTTGATCCGCGCTTCCTCCACATATTCCGCTTCCTCATCCATCAACGTCAGCGTTACCGTCGTGCCGGGGGTCGTGCGGCTGCCTTCCGTCAGTTCAAAGGCCGGGGAACCATCGCAAGACCAATGGATTGGCGTAGAGCCAGAGCGATGGGAGAGGGTTTCAATCTCCACCTGCTTCGCCACCATAAAACTGGAATAGAACCCTAAGCCAAAATGGCCAATAATTTGCTGCTCTGGGTCTTTTTGGTATTTTTCGACAAACTCTTCAGCGCTGGAAAACGCCACTTGGTTGATATATTTCTTGATCTCCTCCGCCGTCATACCAATGCCGTTATCCGACACCGAAAGCGTCTTCTGCTCCACATCTAACGCGATTTCAATGTGAGGTGCGGGCAATTCCCCGTCGATTTCTCCGGCGTAGGACACCATTTTCAGCTTGGCGATCGCATCAACGCTGTTAGAAATCAGTTCCCGCAGAAAAATCTCATGATCCGTGTAGAGAGATTTTTTGATAATCGGGAAAATATTCTCGGTATGGATCGTAATGTTGCCTTGCTCAAGTACGGTTGCCATAGGGTCTGTATCTTAGGAATCATGAACGGTGCTGATTCTGTATTGTGGCTTGTTCCCGTCCCTAATCACGCAAGGATTCCCGCCCCCAAACGGGGCGGATATCCCTACCCCTACCCCTACACTCGGCCGTCCACCCCCTCCACGAGCCAATCCATCATCTCCAATTCCACCGCCGTTTGCTCCACCTCATCCCCCGCCGGAACCTTCACCCCGCCGGTATTATCCTTAATTTCTCCCACATAGATCACCCGCGACGCATCGGCAAATTCTGCCTTCACCGCTTCCGCTTGGGCCTTCGCCTCATCACTCACCGCCGGGCCAAAATCCGACAACTTCCAAAATCCCGACTCTAACCCCCCTCGGACAATGTGGGGAATGCTGGCATCCATCAGCTTTTTGCCCTCTAACATCCAATTCACATACTGGGTATAAATCGAAGTCCAATCCCATTCTGCTCCGGTGAGATAGCCCTTGGGAGCGAGGGCGGACTGATTGGCATGGTAGCCGGAGGTGAAGATCCCCCGCCGTTCAGCGGTTTCAATCACCACCTTGGGGCTATCCACATGGCAAGTCACCACATCCACCCCCTGATCCACCATACTATTGACGGCTTCCGCTTCCTTGACGGGTTCAGCCCAATCGCCGGTAAAAATCACCTGGGTGCGAATATCGGGATTGACGCTTTTTGCCCCCAGGGTAAAACCGTTGATATTGCGCAAGACTTGGGGGATGGGTTTCGCCCCGACAAAACCGAGGCGGTTGGTTTTGGTGGTTAAACCGGCCACAATCCCCGCCACATACTGGGCTTCATCGATATAGCCGTAATAGCTGCCGATATTGGTCGGCATCCCTTCTGTATAGAGGCCCCCCGCATGGAAAAATTGCACCTCTGGAAATTCTTCCGCCATTTTGAGAATGTGGGGATCAAAATAGCCGAAGGAGGTGGGAAAAATTACCGTTGCGCCGTCAATTTCGATCATGCTGCGCATCGCCTCTTCCACTTCGGTGGTTTCGGGGACGTTTTCCTGTTCGACAATCTGCACGCCGGGGAGTTGGGCGATCGCCGCCGCCCCTTCCGCATGGGCCTGGTTATAGCCAAAGTCGTCTTTGGGCCCCACATAAATAAACCCCACCAATAGCTCATCCGCCTCTCCACTGCCCCCGCTCTCCTGGGTGCAGCCAGTGCCAAATTTAGCCGTCAAACCAAAGGCGGTGGTGGCGAGGAGACCGCGCAAAATTTGACGGCGGGAAAGGTGAAATCGCTGGGGATTGGCCATGGGTTTATCCTTAAAGAAAGAAAAATATGCAGCCCAGAAGCTGAACGGGACTCATTATAGCTACCACAATGGGGGATAAATATTTGTAGCAGAAACAGCGTTTTTCCACTTTTCGCAAATTCTGACCCTGACCGAGTAGGAGATAATCATGATTAAGATTCTGGAGCAAAGTCCATGAGCCAACAGCCCCCAGCAGTGGGAATTATTATGGGGAGTGATTCTGATTTGCCGACAATGGCAGGGGCGATCGCCATTTGTCAGCAGTTCGCCATCCCCCATGAGGTGGCGATTATTTCCGCCCATCGCACCCCCGCCCAAATGGTAGACTATGGCCAAACCGCCCACACCCGTGGCTTAAAAGTGATCATCGCCGGAGCCGGTGGCGCTGCCCATTTACCGGGGATGGTGGCGGCCCTGACTCCCTTGCCGGTGATTGGCGTGCCTGTGGCGACGAAACAGTTAGGGGGGCTGGATTCCCTTTATTCCATTGTTCAAATGCCCAGGGGAATCCCCGTGGCCACTGTCGCCATTGGTAACGCCCAAAATGCCGGCCTGTTAGCGGTGCAAATCCTCGCATCCCACGATCCCGCTTTACTGGCCCAAGTGCAGGCCTATCGCCAATCTTTGACGGATCAAGTTCTGGCGAAACAGGCGCAGTTAAGCAATCTAGGCGCGGATGCCTATTTGGAGCAAATGCCCTAATTCCAATCATGGCCTACGTCTTGGTGTGCAACCCCGGTGAAGACAACGAACGGATCTATCCCCTTAATCCGGGACGGAATACCATCGGCCGTGCCCCCATGAACCAAATTGTGATTAAAGATAACAGCCTCTCCCGTCGCCATGCGGAAATCTACCTGGAGGGCGATCGCTTTCTATTGCGGGATTTAAAAAGTTTAAATGGTACCTATGTCAATCAGGTAAAAATTAAGCAGCGACGGGTCACGCCGGGGGATGCGATCACCTGTGGGATGGTGCATTTTAAAATCCTCGATACTCAATTGGATTTAGATGCCGATGATGACCCCACGGGGGAACAACTGCCCATCGTCAGCCACTATTCCCCCCGCCAAAGCCAGGTGCTGATTGAGGATTTCATTGATAAAAATCAAAAGTCCGGCTCTGCCCTCCGCCTCAAGGAGCAAGACCAGCATCAGCGGGCGGTGAATAAGCTCAAAATTCTCTTAGAGGTGGGTAAAGAATTGGCCTCGCCGGAAGACCCGGATCAGTTGTTGGATAAGATTTTAGAGTTGCTGTTGACGATCATGAATGTGGATCGGGCGGCTCTATTGATGGTGGATGAACGCACGGGTAAGTTAGTCCAAAAGGCGGTGCGATCGCGCTCTGGCCTGTCGGTGAAATACGAGTTTTACAGTACAAAAATTACTAACTATGTCTGCCGTCATGGGGATGCGGTGCTTACTGATGATGCGGCGATGGATCGGCGCTTTGAAGGTTCTCAATCGATTTTGGTGCAGGCGATCCGGGCTTCGATGTGTGCGCCGTTGCAACCCCGGGATCAGGTGATTGGGGTGCTTTATGTGGATAATTTGTCCTGTTCTAATGCCTATTCTGAGGAGGATTTAGAATTTTTAACGGCGTTGGCAAATCAGGCGGCGATCGCCATTGAAAGCAGTCGTCTTATGAACAAGATGCAGGAGGAAGCGGTGTGGCGGGATAAATTGGAGCGCTTTTTCCCTTCGACGATTAGCCGTAAGTTGCGGGAAGGGGGGGATTTAGGAATTATTGATACGGAAATCACGGCTCTTTTTGCTGACATTACTGACTTCACGCACATGTCTTCAACGATGGAGCCGAGGGCAGTGATTGAAATGTTGAATGATTATTTTAATGTGATGGTGGAGGATATTGTTTTTGCCTATGAGGGGACGTTGGAGAAATATATTGGCGATGCCCTTTTGGCGATTTGGGGCGCTCCCTATTCCCGCCCCGATGATACGGATCGTGCTGTGCAGGTGGCGATTGAAATGCAGCACGCTGTTCTCCGTCTTAATCAAGATTGGCAAGATCAGGGCCGCCAACCTATTGCTATCCATATTGGCCTCAATAGTGGCCCTGTTGCTGCGGGGAATATTGGTTCCCGTCGTTTGATTCAATACGCGGCGATCGGCGATACTACTAATGTGACGAGCCGGATCTGTGATGCTGCCAAAGCGGGGGAAATTCTCCTGGCTGAAAGTACGGTTAAGCGCCTCAATTATCCTGATTATCCCCTCACGCTTCTCCCTCCCACAAAGGTTAAGGGCAAAACCGAACCCCTCAATCTTTACCGCCTCGAATGGCAGCAACTCCCTTCCCTCCACGAAATCAAAGGCCACAGCGCCCGCCCCAATGTGTAATTGAGCTTTGTGGAATGATAATGGCTAGTGCTAATTCACATCTGGAGCACGACCAAAAACCCGATAGGCCCAGAAACCGGGTTGATTTCACCTATTCTTCCACAAGATCCTCCCAAAAACCCGGTTTCTCTTTCCCTCACCCTCCATCCTCAGAGCCGCCTAATGGCCAGAGCCATGTCACCTTCCCTCAACCCCCTACCGAACGTTTTCCCCTGGACTTGTTACCATGGGGATCAAGTTCTGTGGAGACAAAACCGATGGATATCGTTCGCTTAATTTGTGCGATCTTCTTACCCCCCCTGGGCGTTTTCCTACAAGTGGGTTTCGGGGGCGCGTTTTGGTTGAATATTTTGCTCACCCTGCTGGGCTATATTCCGGGGATTGTCCATGCCGTGTGGATTATTGCCAAAGAAGATTAAGCCCCGCCACCCCTCCGGAGGAGGGGAATGGGGTTAACCGATGGGAACCTTGGCCCGATCGCTCTGGGCCGGTGGCGCTAACTTGATCCCGTGGGGGGAAAGGCCGCTGTTGCTGTGGAGGCGGAAACTGAAACTTAAACAGCGCAACCATAGCCCCGGATAGCGGCGCTCCAACCAAGGGCGCGATCGCCCCAACACAACCGGAAACCAACCCCGAAAACACCAGGCAATCAACGACTCCAACCCAAACCAGGCATAACTCCCCAACCAGCGCAGGAAATCCTTCGCCCCCGCTTGCTCCCAAATCCACACCACCAAACGGGGATTCATCCGAGCCGCCTTCAACGCCAAACCGTTAAACGTCCACCAACTGAACCGGTCTTTAATAAACGTATCCGCCACCGCCGGAGGTTGCTCCGCCAACAGGCCGAAAAACGTATTCAGCATTGCATTCACCCGCTGAGGCGGCAGCGTTTTCCCCGTGGGAACCATCATGCCTTTGGAAAAGAGCCAGGTGACGGCGGTATTGCTTTGGTAGGCGCGGATTTGGTTCAAATCGCCAGCACTGAGGAGATCGTGGGTGAGGGCTGTATCGAGGAGCGTCGTCAGGCGGCTCAAGTTGCGCACCAAAGAGCCAAAACCCGTAAACACAAGGGGAGACTGTAACGAGGCCGCATCCCCAATGGCCAAAATGCGATCAAAAGCCACCGTGCGATCGCCCCCCCCCACACTGAAATGCCCCGGAATATAACCAAACGTCGGCTTCTTCCACACCAAAGCATCCATATCACAGCGGCGATACTCCGGCAGAATCGTGAAAAAGTCCTCGTACATTTCCAGCAAGGAGCCGGGATTCTCCGGGTGGACTTGGTGGTAATGGAAGAGATACACCGTCAGATCATCCCCCTCCACAGGGAACAATTCCCAAATTAATTGCCGCCCCCGCGAAATATCCCCATGGGAATGAAGCACATCCCCATAGTCAGGATTCCACACATCAGGACTAATCCCCGACAGCACCGCCCCCACCGTCGGACAAACACTATCAAAGGTGCGATCGCCATTTAACTGCCAAGCAATGGGGGAAGCCGTCCCCATTGCATCCATGAGCAGGCGGCCCGTTGGGGTTTGGGTTTCCCCCGTGGCGCGATGGGTGAGATGGACGGTCACGCCATTGGCCGCCACATCAGCGCGGTTAAATTCCGTCTGATCCCAAATTTCTCCCCCCGCTTGGCGCAACTTCTCGCCACAAAGACGCAACAACCGTTCCGAATTAATCGCAATATTTAACACCGTTGGCGTGTGTAGTACCTTAGCCTTGAGGTGGGGGGGATTGTTGCCGTCGAAAAACTTGTTAAAGCCATCGATGTATTCCCGAGCGATCAGCGTTTCAAATTCCGCCGCCGTGAATAGCCCCAAATCAATCAAACTCTGGAATTCCCCCCGCGAAATATTCCATTCCCGGTGCATCCGCCCAAAGGCCAACCGCTCCACCAACAAAACGCGATAACCCCGTTGGGCCATCACCGCCGCATGGATCACCCCCAACGCGCCACCAATGTAGATCAAGTCATAATCGGCGGGAGTGGTAATCCCCTTTGCACTGCGAAACACCACATCAGGGGGCTGCTGGGGTCGGCAGACGCTATCACGCCAACGTTTTTCCCACCAATAGACCCGTTGTAGATCCAGTTCCCCCTGGGGCATTTTGCGGAAGAATTTCACCGTTTGGGGGTAATGGGGGGCGAGGGCGGTGAAAATATCGGCGGTGCTGAGATCGATCGCCGGGGGGGCAGGGTAGGTGAGGGGAAAGGCGGCCCGGATTGCGTCGGTGAGGTGACGGGCGATCGCCTTCGCCCCTGCAATCCGACCAGTGCCCCACTGGAACATTTTTAAATAGGTGGTGCGCTGAAGCGACCAAAGGGCGATCGCCAGCTTCGTATCAGGCTGTTGGGGGAACTGCACCTGTACCCCAGTGGGAACTGCCACCCGTTGGCCTTGGGGCGGTTGCCACTCACGTTGTAGCCAAGCAATGACGCGATCGGTGTCAGGGGTGGGGATTTCAATGTAGAGCAGTTCTTGCATCAGGATATGGGGGAACCCAACCGGGTAAAACAATCAAAGCGCGAGCCATTGTTGACTCAGCAACATCGGGGTTATGCTTCACATAGTTTAATAGAATTGACGATCATTTTTAAAATCATCACAGTGGGAGCGAAAATCTCCCCAGGCATCCACCACCGTGAGGGCAACAGGCGTGAATGGTAAACCCACCGCATTAATTACCGGGGCATCCAGTGGCATTGGTGCTCAATTGGCCCAGGTTTTTGCCCGCCATGGCTATGATCTGGTGCTGATTGCCCGGAGCGGCGCTCAACTTAATCACCTGGCGGAAATCTTGGCCACAGAACACCAGGCAGCGGTGAAAATTCTCATCCACGACCTTTCCCACCCCAACGCGCCGGAGGTGATCACCGCCCAACTCCAGCAGACCGGGATTGATGTCAATATTTTGGTGAATAATGCCGGTTTTGGCTCCTATGGGCTGTTTGCCGAAACCGATGCGGGGGTAGAGTGGCAGATGATGCAGGTGAATATGGTAGCCCTGACCCAATTAACCAAGCTGTTGCTGCCGGGGATGATTCAGCGGGGATCGGGGAAAATTCTCAATGTGGCTTCAACGGCGGCCTTTCAGCCGGGGCCTTGGATGGCGGTGTATTACGCCACGAAGGCCTATGTCCTCTCCTTTTCCGAAGCCCTGGCCACGGAACTGCGCGGCACAGGGGTGACGCTGACGGTGCTTTGTCCGGGGCCGACGGCTTCAGCCTTTCAGGCCCGGGCGCAAATGGGGCAGTCGAAAATTCTCCAAGACCGGGAGTTAATGAGCGCGGCAACGGTGGCGGAGTTTGGTTATCGCGCTCTGTTTGCGGGGCGGGTGATTGCGATCCCCGGTTGGCAAAATCGGTTCTTGGCTTGGGGGGTGCGGTGGTTGCCTCGGCGGTGGGCCTGTGCTTTGGTGGCGCAGATGCAAGCGCCCCACATTGAGCCAGAAGTGGGTTGATGTCGGGGCGAAAATTTTTTCGCCCCTAGGCCCATCGCTGCGCCTTGAAAGCAGACTGAAATCCGCACTATGAATAGGCAATTCCTCCCGATGGAGGTATCTATCGATACAACATCACCGGGGTGAACTGCCTATGGTTGAAGAGGAAATGTTAGCGACCCTCACTTGAACTCATCAAGCCTTGACGATCTTGGGATCACATCTAGCCCTTCAGTCCTTGCCATCTCACTGTTAGTGAAGCCCATCCGGTTTTGAACCGGCGATCGCGGTCAGCCATGCCAAGCGTTATGCGAATGAATGAGAGCCATTGCGTTGAACCCAACTTAGAACTGGCCTGTTTGGAGCAGGTGCGATCGCCCCTCCTGTTGTTTGATGCGGTTCAGGGCCGGGTATTTTGGGCGAACCGGGCCGCCCGCTTACTGTGGCAAATTCCCCTCCAAGCCAATCTCCATCGTCCCCGCTGGCAAGCTTGCTTTCCCCTCACCCTCTGGCGGCAGGTTTACCACCAGGCCCAATGCCATCCGGTTACAGCGGCGCTGCGCTTGATGGCGGATGATCCCGCTTCCACCTTGCAATGCTCCTATTCTTGCCTGGAGCGTGAGGCGATCGCCGGCATCGGGCCAGTTAACCAGGACAGCGTACCCATCGCCCCCCTCCTGATTGAGGTACAGCAGCATATCCCCCACATTCCCCCCCGAACCCTTGGATTAGAGCGAGCCAAAAACCGCCAGCAGCCCATGGGGTTAGAAACGGCTCCCCATTGTACCCTCCATGGGACGACCCCCCACACCGATCAGCATTTCCGCCGCTACCAACATATTTTAGAAATGATTGCGGCGGCGCAACCCCGCCAGAAAATTTTGGAACAACTGCTGCTGATGGTGGAGCAACAGGTGGCAGGGGTGCGGGGGGTGATTATGCTTTTGGATGGCAGTCAATGCCATTGGGATGAAGGGGTGGTGGTGAGCCTGCCGACGGATTATGTTGCCATCGCTCGGGGGGGGATGGGCGATCGCGCCCCCCTCAGCCACAGTAGCCTCCTGGCAAGCATCACCGCCCGCCACAATCAACCCATTCTCGCCCTCAATCTCCCCGATACCGAAGCCCTCCCCGATGAGCAACAGTTAGCTCGCCATTGCGGGTTACACCATGGTTGGGGGATTCCCCTCCGTTCTTCCCAGGGCTATAGCCTCGGGGCTTGGGTTTCCTACGGGGACAGCACCGAAGCCCTCACCGCTGCCCAAGGGGTGATCACCAACTGGGCGTTGTGTTTGGCGGAAATTGCCTTGGATCATGCGCGATCGCACCAAGCCGTTCAACGGGCAGAAGCCAAATACCACAGCATCTTTGAAAATATTGGCATTGGCATTTTTCAAACCACCCCCGATGGTCAATACCTCCACGCTAACCCCGCCCTCGCAGCAATCTACGGCTACAATTCCCCTGCCGAACTGATCCGCGTCCTCACCAATATTGGCGATCAACTCTATGTCGATCCCCACCGCCGCCAACAGTTCACGGAGTTGCTCCATGCCAATGGCCGGGTGTCTAATTTTGAATCCCAAGTCCATTGCCGCGATGGGGGAGTGATTTGGATTTCTGAAAATACGCGGGCGGTGCGGGATAGCGCCGGCACGTTGTTGTATTACGAGGGCACGGTGGAAGATATCACCGCCCGCCGCATTGCCGAGGAAAAACTGTTTCATTCAGCGCTCCATGACATGCTGACGGGGTTGCCGAATCGGGCTTGCCTGTTGAATCGTTTACAGCGGGCGATCGCCCGTCCCCCTGGGGATACTCAGTACGCTTTGCTGTTTCTCGATTTGGATCGCTTCAAAGTGGTCAATGATAGCCTCGGCCATTTGATTGGGGATGAATTGCTTAAAGCCGCAGCCCAACGGATTCAAAGCCAGCTTCAGGGACAGCATACCGTTGCCCGCTTAGGGGGGGATGAGTTTGCGATTATCCTCGATCCCATTGCCGGGATAGAGACGGCGATCGCCATTGCCCAGGGGATTTTGACGGAGTTTGAACGGCCGTTTCAAATTCGCCAATATGAAATTTTTACGGCGGTGAGTATCGGCATTGCCATCGGCCAAGCCAGTTATCAACAGCCGGAGGATATTCTCCGGGATGCGGATTTGGCAATGTACCAAGCGAAGCGGCAGGGGGTGGAGGGATATCAGGTGTTTATCCCCCAAATGCAGACCCACAATTGGCAGCGGTTGCAATTAGAAAATGATCTGCGCAAAGGGTTAGAGCGGCGGGAATTTCACCTCGTTTATCAGCCGATTGTTGATGTCAAAACCCATCACCTCTACGGGTTTGAAGCCCTGTTGCGGTGGCAACATCCCCAACGGGGGTTAATTTCTCCCACGGACTTTATCCCCATTGCCGAGGAAACGGGGCTAATCCATGCCTTGGGGTGGTGGGTGATTGAGCAGGCTTGCCAACAGTTGCACCAATGGCGGGAGCGGGATTTATTTGTCAATGTTAATCTGTCCCTAGTGCAGTTACAGGAGGCAAAATTTGTCGATAAGTTAACGGCGATTTGCGAACAAACCCAAATTCAACCCCAACAATTAAAGTTAGAAATTACCGAAAGTTGTTTGCTGACCGGAACCTATGGGGTGGGCGATCGCCTCAAGCAAATTAAGGCCCTGGGCTGTGGCCTCTGTATTGATGATTTTGGCACGGGGTATTCTTCCCTGAGTCGGCTCCATGAGTTCCCGGTGGATACGCTCAAAATTGACCGGGCTTTTGTCCAGGAAATTGATAGCGATCGCCTCAAAATTGCCCTCGTAAAAACAATTATTACTCTAGCCGATAGTCTTGGCATGCAGGTGGTGGCGGAAGGCATCGAAACCCAGGCCCAATGCCGTCAACTCCAACAACTAGGCTGCACCCACGGCCAAGGCTATTATTTCTCCCCCGCCCTCGACCGGGAAACTGCTACCATTTGGGCTAAGGGGCAATTCCCTCCCCTGGCCAATGCTTCTTAATCAGATAGTGAGGAGTTGTTCTGAAGTATGATCTGAAAATGACTAAGGTGCGATCGCTGGAGTTAAATGTGGTGTCATTGAGAAGCTTGCAGAAATTTTTAGGCAGCAGGATTATCAAAGATCACTAATTTGCGTAAATATTTTTGAAGTTGCACAGCAAGCTCTGGCAGAGAAGAGGGGAAACCCATATAATTATTAAACATGGCAGGTGCTGGTTAACGATCAGCGGGTTTCGCCACAATAGCTAATCAGTGAAATCACTGAGTTTTTTTCAGTTTGTTACACTGGGCAAGGTGTATCCTGTAACACATTGGAATTGAGATTTATTTTCAAGAACTCTTCATTTCAACAAGGCTAATGATGTTCTCTGTAACCACACCCTAACCATACTGGTATATTCTCTAGCTCATCACTAATACTCTTTCTAAGTCATGGACTGCTATGTATGGAATCTAACAACTCTTCGGTAAATTTAACGAGTCATCAAAAGCTCAAAAAAAACTTGGCAACTCTTATAGTCGCTTGCTTAATTCTATGGACTCCTATTCTAGTGGGACTCACATTCAAACATCAAACTTCCTGTCATCCGCTGCTGGTTTGGAGTGATGAATCGAAAAAGCTATTAAACAATTGTAAACGAGAAGGTGATAGTGGGGGAAATGTACAACCAGCAGGGACTGGTGGAAAACCTGATAGTGGGGGAGATGTACAACCAGCAGGGACTGGAGGAAAACCTGATGATGGGGGAACTTCACAACCAATAGGGGCTGGCCATGTAACAATTGATCCTGATATTGGCGGTTTGATTGTTGGAACTACCGCTGGAGTAGTAGTAACTGCTTTTGGAGCACCAGTTGTTGTTGTAGCTGGTGCTGCTGTAGCCGCATGGTTTATCATCAGAACTATATTGAGTAACTGACTTCGATGATTTTTGGCAAATCCAAATCAATATAATAGGAGATTATCATTGTATGTCTGAACAGGAAAAACAAGCCAATCAATTCAGAAACTGGATTGACTCTCTTCCTAGAGGAAGTATTATCGTTTTGGCATTAGTGATTGCTTTATCGATAGCAACAATCGCACTCTTTTTCGCTCGTGAAAATAATATAAACATCTGCCTTTTCGGTGGGAATTGTGGTAGTAGTGTCGTAGGAGGTAGTGTATTTAATGAAGTTTTACCTATTGCAGCAGCAAGTGTGACAGTTGTCGTTTTGACTACAGTATTTGGGGTATCCATTCTCCCTGCTGTTGGTGTTGCCGCCATTGCTTTTATCATCGTCAATTTGCTCTAACTTAAAGGAAAATTTTCATGGAAAGTTTAGTTCGAGTCAAAAATGTCTCCAAGATTTTCAAAAAGTGGTTTCAAAAAACTACGGTACTAACAGACATAAATTTTACGATAGAACCTGGAGAATTTGTCATTCTAAAAGGGCAAAATGGATCTGGAAAAACAACATTGTTAAATACAATTTTGGGCTTGATAGAGCCAACTAATGGAGCAGTTGAGTTAATGGGGTATCCATCTAGCTACCCCGAATCTAAAAGTTTGGTCGGTGTTGTTTTACAAGAAACTAGCTTCCCAAAAAAATTAAAGGTTAGAGAATTGACTGACTTATTCAGATGCTATTACTCCAACCCTATTTCAACTGAAGAATCACTGAATCGAGTTAGTCTAATTGACAAGCAAGACAGTTTTGCAGCGTCACTATCTGGCGGACAAAAGCAGAGACTTTTATTTGCATTGGCATTAATTGGCAATCCTCAACTTTTAATTTTAGATGAGCCAACTAGGAATTTAGATAAAGAAGGATACGAAGAATTTTGGAATCAAATTAAGGAGTGCAAAAAACAAGGTGTTACCATTTTGATGGTAACTAATAATAAATCTGATTTGCAAGAGGTCAAGGATCTAGCAACTCGATATCTTAATTTGCAGAGATTCTCTGCTGATTTGAAAGGTTCTCAACTGTCTGAAGAACCAGTCACTGTGACGGATAAAGATTCTAAAACACAGTTAACTTTATTGGGGCAAAATACAGTTAGAGGTTTCTTTGATCAATTTCAATCATTTAATGTTCAATCATTTAAGGCACAAATTTGGTCTGAAGTCTTACAAGTATACCGTACACCCATTTATTTAGTTGGAGTTCTTTTGCCGATTGTTGGAATCATTGGTTGTATGATATTCAAACCAGAAATGAATACGGTAAAGCAATTTTTAATTGGTCTTTGTAGCCTGTTTTTATTTACATTTTGCTTGCAAGCACTACCGGGTCAGATTTCATCAGAGCGTGCAGAACGTTGGCTGAAACTAATTCGCGCAACTCCACTTTCTTCGATCACCTATATCTTGTCTAAAGTTTTTGTATCTCTTTCGATTTGCATGATAGTTATCATGTCTACTTTGGCGTATGGAAATATCCAATTCCACTTAAACCTTGGTTTTCAATTAGTTTATTTAGTGTTTACTTTTTTGATCGTAGCTGTTCCCACCATAGCATTTAGTTTGATTATTAGTTATCTTGTTGATCCAAAAGCCGTTAATGGTGTCAATGGGTTATCATGGTTCGGGATCATATTCATTTCAGGATTGTTGCCTTTATCTAGGTCAGTTTGGGTTGAAAATGCAATACTATTATCACCTGTGTATCATGCTCAAAAACTTATCTCGTTCTCGGCAGGCATCAATAACGGACAAAGTGCTCCATTACTACATTTCCTCTGGTTGTGTTGGGCTAGTTTTGTTTTAATTATCGTTGCTGTTTGGGCATATAGAAGAGATAGCTTAACCGAGTGAGTGCTAATAGCCTATGCTGGTGTGGGTAACATAACAGCGCAGGGGGTTAATGGCCACCCACTTCCCACAGAGATTTCGGACTAGGTAGGTGGTCTGCCTAGTCTTAGAACAGCTTAGACAGTGACACACCAAAACCACATCCTCCTCCAAACTACCAATGATTGGTAAGCAACAGATTCAGCAATCCATGGCAGAAATCATGGCATTTTGTCACAAGTGGCGAGTGACCGAATTTTCCCTGTTTGGTTCAGTGTTGCGAGATGATTTTAATGATTCAGAGCGATATTGATGTGTTGTTATCCTTTGCTGCTGATAGTCCTTGGACGATCTTAGATTTAGTGGTTATGGAACAGGGACTCGAAACTTGCTTCAATCGAGAGGTGGACTTAATTAAAAAACGAGTCATTGAAAAAAGTTCTAACCAAATTCGGAAAGCCAACATTTTAAAATCCGCTCAAGTCATTTTTACTCAAGATAAAATTTTATGAATTCTCGCGATCGCGCTTCCTTTCTATCCCATAAGTCTTTAAACAACGATGAAATCAATCAACATTCCATCAATAGCACCTGCGGATCAAGAAATTGCGTTAACGTTCCGCTCCCGTTTAGAGACAATGATTCCGATTTTGGATTTGCGGGTTTTTGGCTCACGGGCGCGGGGGGATGCCAGGGAAGATTCCGATCTTGATCTGTTTATTCAGGTCGAAATGCTCGATCGCCCCCTGCGAGACTCTATTCATGATCTAGCCTGGGAAGTTGGTTTTGAGTACGATCGCGTCATTTCTACGTTTGTCGTCACGGCAACCCAAGTCCAGGAGGGAGCAGTGGGGGCCAGTCCAATCTTGGCTAAGGTATTGGCGGAAGGGATCAAAATATGAGCGATCGCCAGCTACAACTTTTGGTTCAATACCGCTTCATTCAAGCGGAGGAAACGTTGAGAGAGGCAGAAATTTTGCTGCATCAATCTGCATTTCGTGGTAGCGTCAATCGCTCATACTATGCGATGTTCTATGCCGTTTCTGGACTGCTAGCTACGCGAGGTTTGGGTACATCCAAGCACAGCGGTATTATTAGCTTATTTGATCGTGAGTTTGTCAAAACAGGGGTTTTGCCTAAAGCATTGTCCCGAAGTTTGCACAAAGCATTTGATCAACGACAAGCAAGCGACTATGGCGAGATGCTCACGCCTGATCAGGAACTCGCAGAGCATCTTTTAGCTCAGGCACGGGAGTTTGTTGATGAAATTAAAATGCAATTGATCAGGTTAGGATTTAAACTCTGAGTTTTTCCCAAAGGAAGGAGTAAGCCAAACCCAGGCCCAATGCCGTCAACTCCAACAACTAGGCTGTACCCACGGCCAAGGCTATTATTTCTCCCCCGCCCTCGACCGGGAAACTGCTACCATTTGGGCTAAGGGGCAATTCCC
>JAABSU010000052.1 GCA_011390265.1 Spirulina sp. | reverse complement strand
TTCTATCCTCGGCAGCACCACCGGCCCCATCAACCTCATCCTAGGGGCAGGGAATATCCTCAGCAGCGATGCGGGCCTACTCCCCCTGGGAGACTATGGCGGCCCCACCCCAACCCATGCCCTCCGCCCCACCAGCATCGCCCTCAATAGTGGCAATAATGCCTTTGTGGCGGGGGGTTTAGATCAACGGGGCACGAGCCGGATTCATGGCGGAACCGTGGATCGGGGAGCCTATGAATCCGCTGGATTTAACTTAACGATTCTCGGCGGCAATAACCAAATCACCGTCCCCAATACCCCCTTTCTGGAGCCTCTTCAGATACAACTCACCGAAGCCGCCTTTAGCCGTCCCCTCCCAGGCTTGCCGATTACATTTACCTTCCCCACCACCGGCCCCACGGCCCTGACAGAAGCCCTGACGCTGTTCACCGATACCCAGGGGATTGTCCGGCTCAATTTGCGGGCCAATGGGTTATTGGGCCGGTATAACGGATTAGCCAGCCTCACCCCAGAGATCACGATCCCCTTCACCCTCACCCATGCCCCCCTCAAGCTCAACATTCCCAACCTCAACAGCCACCTCCACACCATCGATCGCGAATTCCTCAACCGCAGCCTCTTGAATCTGAGGGAGGGGGCGATTGTGGAAACGTTGGAATCAGCATTAACGGATATTTTTGAGGCTCATGTGGGGGGCAATGGTCGCCCCATTTCCCTTGCTGAAGCACAGGAGCGACTCCGGGAGGCAGAGGAGGCGACAGGCCTCCGCACCGGGGTGATCTATGCCTTCTTTCGCCCATCGGGAGCAATCACCCACGCCCCGGATGAGACGATCCGCGATTTCGATCAAGGGTTCGGGGGCAATCGTCGCCGGTTAATTGAATCGGTTCTGGCAGAAGGGAACCCCACCGATCAATTGGAATTGATCCTGGTGACGACCAACGGTATGGTGGTTCAGCGACAAATTCCCCAGGCAACGCGATCGCTGGTCTTGAGTCGGGTAGCCCAAATGCGGCGGGCTGTGAATAGCCCCCGACGGGGCAACGCCTATCAGCCGGCAGCGCAACAACTTTATCGCTGGCTTCTTGCTCCCCTAGAGTCGCAGTTAAATCTCCATGGAATTCAGCATTTAGGCTGGATTGTTGATGCGGGCCTGCGATCGCTCCCCTTGGCGGCCCTCCACGATGGCAAGGGCCATATTATCGAGCGCTATAGCCTTGGCCTAATGCCAAGCCTGTCCCTGACGGATCTCAGCTATCGCAGTCTAGAGGGGGCGACGGTGTTGGCCATGGGGGCCGAAACCTTTAGGGAGCAGGTGGATTTGCCTGCTGTGCCTGTGGAAGTGGAGGCGATCGCCCGTCAGTTTTGGCAGGGGGAAACCCTGCTCAACGAGGAATTTACCGTCGCTAACTTCATGGCCCGTCGCCAAGGGGAACCCTTCCGCATCATCCACCTCGCCACCCATGGGGAATTCCGCCCCGGCGAAGCGGATCAATCCTACATTCAATTTTCAGACCGGCGGTTGGGGTTGGATCAATTGCGGTCTTTGGGGTTGGATAATCCCCTGGTGGATCTGTTGGTGTTGAGTGCCTGCCAAACGGCCTTAGGCGATCGCCAAGCGGAATTAGGGTTTGCGGGTCTAGCGGTGGCGGCGGGGGTGAAAACTGCCCTGGGGAGTCTATGGGCGGTGAGCGATGCCGGGACGTTGGCATTAATGAGCGGATTTTATGACCAGTTAGATCAGGTCACAACTAAGGCCGAAGCCCTCCGTTTAGCCCAATTAGCCATGGTACGGGGCAATATCCAAATCAACGGCAATGAACTGATCACCCCCACCGCCCGCCTCACACTCCCCCCCAGTCTCACCCTCGATGATGCGACATCTGCCAATTTCACCCACCCCTACTATTGGAGCGCCTTCACCCTGATTGGTAATCCTTGGTAATAGGAATCCGCTGAAGCAGATCCTGCAAAGTTTTAGGTGGTGTCAGGGCGCAAAATTTCAAATTTCGCCCCTATACAGATCAACGATACAACCGGATTTCATCTCAGCCTGATGTGGTCAAGGACTGCTCATTGTGGTGGGGGATCGTGATCCGAAATTCTGTGCCTTTCCCCAGTTCTGAGAGACATTGTAAATTGCCGTGGTGGCGCTCCACGACAATTTGATAACTAATTGATAACCCTAAACCCGTCCCCTTGCCAATCGGTTTTGTTGTAAAGAAAGGGTCAAAAATTTGTGACTGAGCCGCCGGACTAATCCCTTTGCCATTGTCCACAATTTGCACCTGCACCGTCTCACCCAAACAACGAGTCACAATCTTTAACACCGGCTTAAATGTTGGATCTTCCGCCGCCCGCTCCTCCACTGCATCCATCGCATTGCTGAGAATATTCATAAACACCTGGTTCAACTGCGCCGCATAACAGTCCACCCGAGGTAACTCGCCATAGTCCTTTTCCAACTGAATTTTGCCGTGACCCGATCGCGCCTTGAGGCGATGGTGCAAAATTAACAGCGTGCTATCAATGCCTTCATGGATATCCACCGCCTTCATTTGGGATTCATCGAGCCGGGAGAAGGTGCGCAGGGAGAGGACAATTTGCCGAATCCGCTCCGTTCCCATCTTCATCGAGGCGAGAATTTTCGGTAAATCTTCGGCGATAAACTCTAGATCTAACTCCATAATCCGCTCCTGAATGGCTTGGGGCGGCGCAATATAATACTGCTGATAAAGCTGAATTAACTCCAGTAAATCCTGGGTGTAGTTATTAATATAAGTGAGGTTGCCAAAGATAAAATTGACCGGATTATTAATCTCATGGGCCACCCCCGCCACCAACTGCCCAAGGCTGGCCATTTTTTCACTTTGGATCAGGTGGGTTTGGGTCTGTTGCAATTCCTTAATCGCAAAGGCTAAATCTGCGGCTTGGCTGCGGGTGGTTTCCAGCAGTTCCCCCTGTTGGAGGGCAATGCCCAATTGGGTACTAATTTGGCTGAGCAATTCTACTTCGTAGCTGTGCCACTGCCGGGGGGCAGAGTTTTGATAGACCGCCAACAGGCCCCACAGTTGCAGGGATTGAAAGATGGGCACAATGATATAGGCTCGGGCTTGGAGTTGTTCGATTAGCTCCACATGGCAGGGGGAATAACCGGCCTGGTAAACATCATTAATCACTGAAGGCTCATTATCCCGATAGCGGCCTCCGGCGGTCTCTTGGAGATAGGTATCGGCAATTAGGGGATGGGATTCGAGGAGCGATCGCCACTCCGGGTTCATCGCTTCAGCGACAATCTCACCACTCCAATCCGTTGCAAACCGATAAATCACCGCCCGCTCCACATTCAGCAATTGCCAGGTTTCCTGGGTGGTGGTTTCAAAAATGGTTTGAATATCCAGGGAGCGGCGGATTTTATCAACGGTGGCCGCTAGGGTGCGCTCCCGCTCCATCACGCCCGCCAATTGGTCATGTTGCGCTGCCAATTGGGCTTGATCTTGATAGTGTTGGATCGCCAAGGTGAGGATTTGGGCCACCTGCTCGGCGGTGTCCAGATCCCCTTGAGACCAAGGCCGCGGCCCTTGGCAGTGATAAATCCCCAATAGCCCCCAAAGGCGTTGGCTTGAACCCCCTGTTCCTTCGCAAATGGGAATGATCAACTGGGCACGGATTTGCAGCCGCCGCAACATTTCCAGATGGCAGGGGGTGAGGCCGGTGCGCTCGATATCGGCGATCGCACTAATCTGACCATCTAAATACAGTTGGGTGAGACGGTGGCCAAAGTAGGAATCTTGGATCGCCCGCTGCAAAACCGGCTCCAGTTCCGAGGCGACGGATTCCGCCACAAACACGCCATGACCGGGCCAATCCGGCTCAAAGCGGAAAATGCCCACCCGATCGACACCAAAACAGTCACGCACCACCACAGACACCTTTGCCAACAAATTTTCCAAAGATGATGCTTGATGAATGGCGGTGAAGACCTGCCGAGATAACCGGTGGCCGGCACTGCCATCGCTCACGATGGCATCGCTAATTTCTGACCAAGGTGAGAGCACGGCAGTACGTTCAGTTTGCATATTATCCATGACAGATGAGTCTTGAATCACCCTGGGGTGATGGAAAAGATCAAGGGAAAACGGGGTTAATTAACAGACTATTTTCAGGGTAGAAGCGTTCCACAGGTTGAACAACAAAAAAATTGTTAAATTCATCTTAAAGGATTAGATCCGGCAAAATCAGGGGATTTTTCGGGTTGTAACAAAACTTGCTAAAACGGCGATCGCTTCCTTAAAGTTTTGTAAATAGGAGGAGCAGGCGCAGGGCTGATCCCTAGGGTGATTCGGCAGATTTACGGATTTTTTTGCGCCAATCGGGAGGATTACTGATCTAGCACGCCATCATCGCCCCATGGATGATCCCTAGGGCCAGGGTAAACCGTTGGGAATCAAACTGATTGGGCTGGAGCCAAGGATTCGACCAAAACATCATGGAGGCGATCCACTTCTTCGGCCAAATTAAACTCCGCCATCACCTTTTGGCGACCGGCAGCACCAAATTCCGCCCGGAGCGTTGGTTCATCTAATAACTGGGCGATTTTGGCCGTCAGGGCATCACTATCCCCCGGTGAGACTAAATAACCATTAACGCCATCATCCACAAGTTCACTAATCCCCGCGATGCGCGTTGTCACCACCGGCACCCCCGCCGCCATCGCCTCCATTAGCGACACGGGAACCCCTTCGGCAAAGCTGGGCATGACAAACACATCGGTTTGGGCCATGGCAGCGCGGACTTCGGTTTGGGATTGATAGCCGACGAATAAAACGCGATCGCTCACCCCTCGCTGCCGGGCAAACTGCTCTAACAGTTGCCGATCTTCCCCATCCCCCACAACGGTGAGGCGCAAATCTGGGTAATCGCCTTGGAGTTGCGCCAGGCTATTGAGCAAAATCGGTAGCCCCTTGGCCGCTGAGAGCCGCCCCACATAGAGGAGTTGGGAGCCGGGTTTGTCGTGGTGGACGGGTTGGAATTGGTCGGGGTCAACGCCGCAGTGGATGATGTGGAGTTTGGGCCAAGCGGCGAAGGGGGCGAAGTACATCGCTTGGCTGCGGCAAAAGTGGCTAATGCAGATCACAAATTTAGCCCGCTCGATTTTTGTATTCAAGCGCCAGCGGTAGGGTTCATAGAAAATATAGGGGCCGTGGAGCGTGAAACTATAGGGGCGATCGCCTAAATGGGCCGCCAACATCGCCACTGTACAACTAGAATCCCCTAAATGGTTGTGGAGGTGCTCCACCTGCTGCTGCTGGAGGTGATGGGCCAATAGCCCCGCTTCGATAAAGTACACCAGTTGATAAAGTAGCCCCCGTAACCCCGGTTGACGGGTTTGCACCGCCAGTTTTAGCCCGCCCAAATAGCGGCCGGGATGTTTGAACAATAAACCGAGATGGGCGGTGAGCAGTTGGGGCAGTGCGGGGGGAAGCAGGTAGGTGGTGCGATCGCGCTCTTGGCGTTGCTCTTCCCCCACCAGATGGGAAGCACTGGGGCGGCGCACGGCAAAGGTACGCACATCGACACCGAGATCCCGCAGGGTGAAGACTTCCCGTTGGATAAACGTATCCGTTGCCCGTGGGTAGGTTCCGGTTAAATAGCCAATTCGCATCATCGTTCTGCCTTGCTCAATCTCCATGTATTTTAGAGGGAAGCGCCACGGAGGCGATCGCCTCCCCTCAAACTTCTACCCCTCTCCATCGGTTCAGGTCGGAAAAACCGAACCGAGCCAAGAGAACCCCTCTGCTATGCTAGTTCAAGAGATTGAGACACTTTGGGTTAAAGGCGGGGAGAGTTTATGGCTTCAACGGACTTCAAAGACTACTATGCCATCCTCGGTGTGGGGAAAACAGCAACAGCGGAAGAGATTAAAAAAGCCTTCCGGAAGCTGGCTTTGAAGTATCACCCCGATCGCAACCCTGGGAACAAAAGCTCTGAGGCCCGGTTTAAGGAAGTGAGCGAAGCCTATGAAGTTCTCTCAGACCCGGAAAAACGCAGCAAATATGACCAGTTTGGCCGCTATTGGCAACAGGCCGGCACGAGCAGCGGCAATCCCTTCAGTCGCGGCGGCTCCACCGGGACAACGGTAGATTTCAGCCAGTACGGTAATTTTGAAGAATTTATCAATGAATTGTTAGGGGGCTTAGGGGGCCAAAGCCGCAGCTATCGCACTCCCCCCAATAGCCGCAGCAATTACCGCTCTACCACCGGCTTTCAGACTGAGTATGCTCCCCCATCTTCAGGGGGCACGAGTGAGGCTAACCTCAAGCTCACCTTGACGGAAGCCTTTCGCGGCGTGCAAAAGCGGCTGAATATTCAGGGGGAAATTATTGATGTGCGGATTCCGGCGGGGGCCAAACCCGGTAGCCGCATCCGGGTGCGGGGGAAAGGGACGGTGGATTCCTTGACGCGGGCCCGGGGCGATTTATATCTCAATGTCGAGATTGACCCCCATAGTTTTTTTAACTTTGATGGCGATAATTTGACCTGTGAAGTGCCGGTTAGCCCTGATGAGGCGGTGTTAGGGGGGGCGATCGCCGTTCCTACTCCCGATGGCCCGGTAACGATGAAAATCCCCGCCGGGATTCGGCCCGGCCAAACGCTACGGCTCCGGGGTAAAGGTTGGGTGAACCCCAAGGGCGATCGCACCGATCAACTGGTGAAAATCATGATCACCCCCCCTCAAAACCCCAGTTCCCTCGAAAAGGAATACTACGAAAAGCTGCAAAGCATCCGCAGTGAAAACCCCCGCCGCCATCTCGACCAAATTCGCCTTTAATATGGGGGCGAAAATGTCGGGGCGAAAAATTTCTCACCCCGACGAAGGTTTTCAAGGGTTATGAAATTCCCGCACCGGCTGCTTGAGGTGGAGGGGGATCTGTACCGGCGTTGCTTCAAGGGCCGGTGGTTTGGGGGAGCCGAGGATTTGGAGGAGTGACAGGATCGCCGGTTGGACGCGGGGGTGCTCTTCTTCCGTCAGGAGCAGACAGAGATAATCCCGCAGGTGTTGCCGTTGGCTGCGGTTATAGTCCCGGTGGGTTTGGCTGAGTTTGTGCAACGCAAAGAGGCGTTTGACGGGGTTGGGATGGGTGAGCGCCCAAATGAGGCGATCGTATTGATGGGTGTGGCGACGGCGCTGCTGTTGGGTGTGTTGGATCAGCAGGTAGGCAAGAATGCCCCAGATCGCCACCCCTTGGCTAATTTCTTGAGCCGCTAACCAATGGTTTTCGGTATTCAGCCAAATTGCAATGGCGCAATAGGTGGCGATCGCCACGCCCCCCCCACTGGCCACCGCCACGACTAAAGATTGCTGCGGCCCTGCCAATAACCGCTGTACCCGTCGCCAAGACCGTTGCCAACGGCCCTGTTGCCACCAATAGACCCACCACATAAACCCCGCCCCGGAACTGGTGGCGAGGACAAGCTGACTATTCCAAACCAGGAGGGCGATCGCCCCACTCATCCCCGCCACCCACAGCCCCCAACGGCGCAGTTGAGGGTCACGCCAGAGCCGCATCCCCTGAGCCAAAAGCCGCAGGGGTTGCCAAGGGGAGGAGCGAGGAGAACGAAGGGAGGACACAGGCAAGATCAAAACAAAGCATATCCGCCCATACTATCATTCCCCTAAGGGTTTTCCGGGGTTTGTTGCATCTCCGGGGGCCGACGACGAGTCGCGAGGGAAACCACCTCCGCCGTACTGCTTTCCCGCGCCACCCGCACCAACAGGCCGGCGATCGCCAAACTCGCAATCACTGAACTCCCCCCATAGCTAAAAAAGGGTAGGGGCAAACCCGTCGTCGGCAAGACCCCCGTGGCCACGCCAATATTGATCAACGCCTGGCCCACTAAAAAAATCATCGCCCCCATCACAATTAATTGATGGACGGCATGGCGTGCTTTGAGGGCCACCCAAAAGGCAAGGGTGGCATAGGTGGCCAACAGCAGCAGCAGCAAAATTCCCCCCGCTAGGCCAAATTCTTCAGCAAACACCGAAAAAATAAAATCGGTGTATTGAATCGGTAAATAAAAGAGTTTTTGTTGGGAAAGGCCATAGCCTGACCCCCAGATCCCCCCGGAACCAATGGCTAACAGGCTTTGAATGAGTTGATAACCATCCCGCATCGGGTCAGCCCAGGGGTTAAGGAAGGACATCACCCGCCGCCGTTGATAGTCCTGAGTGCCGATACTGATCGCCGCCAAGATTAAGCCTGATCCGGCGGTGCTCCAGAGGGTTAACCATCGCAACCCCGCCGCCATCGCCATCAACCACAGGCTCATGCCACAGAGGGCAGCGGTACTCAAGTTGGGTTGCAGCAGAATCCCCCCCACCATCAGCGCAAAAACGCTCAACCATACCCCCCGCACCGCTGGCGATAATTTGGGCCAACGGCCGAAAACGGAGGCACTTTGTAACACTAAAACGGGTTTAATCAGTTCTGAGGGTTGGATGGGGATAAAAAACACGGTTAGCCAGCGGGTGGCTCCGTTCACCGTTGTGCCTATGCCGGGGATCAGGGTGACGAGAATTAACCCCACCATCGCGGGCATTAGCCAGCGGGAGAGGTTGAGGAGGCGATGAAGGGGCGATCGCACCATGAAGCTAAATCCCACCATCCCCAGGGCAATCCAAGCCAGTTGCCGCTTGAAATAATAGAGGCCATCGCCGTATTCGGCATCCGCCACAGGGAAGGAGGCGGAAAACAGCACCAACAGCCCCAAAAATAACCACAGGAACGTTAACCACCGCAATAGCCGCGCCTCTAAAGACCAATGCACCACATCTTGATCCAAAAAGGGGGCGAGGTAGCGCAGGAGATTGAGCCAAGGTTTTTGGGGCTTAATCGGGGTTTCGATGGTCATGGCTCGCGGGGGGAGGTGGGCTTATGGGCATTGTGCCACGGGGAGAGGGCAGCGTTGTGGATCGTTTGCCAGGGGAGGTTCTGGGCTTGGGCGATCGCCCGACAGTCTTCGTATTCCGGTTGGGCGTTGAGGAGGCGATCGCCTTGATAGGCCACCTTAACCCGCACGGGGCCGTAGGGGGTGCTGACGGTTTCAAGGCGACGGTTGAGGGCGTGGCGGGGTTGGAGGCTGCGGCGAATCCCGAGGGTGGGGGTTTCGGTGAAGAGGATTTGCTCGCAGGTGGCGGTGAGGGCGGGGGGGCAAATGACCGTTACCAGCGTACCGAGGCGATTTTTTTTCATCGTGATCCCCTGGGTGAAGACATCCAAGGCCCCGGCCGCTAGGAGTTGATGTTGGGCATAGGCGATCGCCTGGGGAGAGGCATCATCAATTTGGGTGGCTAAAACCATCACCGTTTCCAGGGGGGCGATGGCCTCCCCTGTTCCCAACCAGAGGCGTAAAAAATTGGGCAATGGCAAGGATTTCGTCCCCGCTCCCCAGCCGGTTTTCTGGAGTCGCAGGGCCGGCACACCCCCAAATTCTGCCGCCAAAGTCACCATCAACGCCGCCCCCGTCGGTGTCACCAATTCCCCCGTTAAGCCATTGTCATACACCGGCACGGCGCGATTTTCCCACAACTTCAACACGGCGGGAACCGGCACGGGCAGCAAACCATGGGCCGCTCGGACTGTGCCGCTCCCCGTCGGCAAGGGAGAGCAATAAATTTGCTCCACTCCCAGCCAGTGCAACCCCAAACAAGTCCCAACAATATCCACCAAGGCATCCACCGCCCCCACCTCATGGAAATGCACCGCTTCCGGCGGCACACCATGGACGGCTCCCTCGGCAATGGCGAGGGCTTCAAACACTTGAATGGCTTGTGTGGTGACGGTGGGGGGTAAATTTGCCCCGGCGATCTGCTCCCGGATTTGAGGCAAATGGCGATGGTGGGGGTGATGATCGGTGTTGAGATTCACCTCAACCTTGATTCCCCGTTGCCCCTGGTGGTCGAGGGGGTGGGACTGTAGCGTAAACTCATCCCCAATCCCCAAGCCTTGCAGTTGCTCAATCAAGTAACCTAGGGGAACGCCCAGATCCACCAACGCCCCTAGGCACATATCTCCTGCAATCCCTGTCGGACAATCAAAATAGGCGATTGTGGGCATATCAATTTGAACCTCAATCATGTTGGCGAACTATTGTTCTCTGGGGGCAAGAAATTTTTCCGTAGAGGCGAAAAATCTTTCGCCCCTACAGTTTAATCCCAACTGAAACCGTTTTCTCTCGATCCTTTTAAACCTATGGCTACCCTATATTCAATCCATCCGGATAACCCCCAAACCCAAAGAATAGAGACTATAGTCAAAGCCCTGCGAGGCGGTGCTGTGATGTTGTACCCCACAGACACGGTTTATGCCATTGGTTGTGACCTCAATGCTCCGGCTGCGGTTAAGCGCGTGCGACAGCTTAAACGGATGGCCAACGACAAACCGCTCACGTTTCTCTGTTCCTCCCTCTCTAACATCGCTGCCTATGCTGCTGTTTCTGACCAAGCCTATCGAATCATGCGATGTTTAATCCCTGGGCCGTACACGTTTCTGCTCCCTGCTACCAAGTTGGTTCCCCGCGTCGTGATGAATCCGAAGCGGAAAACCACCGGAATTCGGGTTCCCGACGAGCGCACTTGTGATGCGCTGCTGGCGGGTTTGGGCAATCCGATTATTTCAACTTCTGCCTATGTCCCTGACGAGGAGGGGGAGTTGCCGACTTGGGGAATTGAGCGGATGCGTCTGTTTGATGCCCTTGATCCGTTGGTGGACATCATTATTGATACGGGGGTGGAATTGGGGTTTCAGACTTCGACGATTGTTGATCTGACGGGCGATCGCCCCGAAATCATCCGTCCGGGCCGGGGGATGGATGCCCTCCAAGATTGGTTGGTGGATGCCGATGCTGGCTAACAAAAACCCGCCTCACCACCACCGGTTTCAATTTCGGATTCCATTGCCCCTGACTACCAGTTTTTCGATTGGTCAAGATCTGGCCCCTGGTCGGGGGCTACACATTTGGGGTGATGATCTGCTTTTTCTTCAAGTCTGGCCTGGGTTTGAGGGATTTTTACCCCCCGGGGGTGGGCGGCAAGGGCGATCGCCCCAACCCCCCCATTCACCACCAACTTGAGGTTGTGACACAGCCACGGCTCTAGGGGGAGGGGTCGCATTCTACAGTCAAGGTGTTGAGCAGGAGAAACCAAATCCTCGCCAACCGATTCAATTCCATCGACTGGGGCATTACCATGAACGTCAAAACCACAACCACCTGCTACGCTCCCTCTCAAGTTTCTGCTCCCACGGGAGAAAATCCGGAACAACCGCGCACTGCTTTTTCCCTTGAACAAGCTTTGCTCGAAGATGTTCGCCAACATTTAGGTACGGTTTCTAGTTCGGCGCGGGCGGTGGTGCAGCGGATCACCATCGAAGTAGAGCGGGTGTGCAGCAAGAGCGATCGCATCCAAAAATCTGGCGAAATCAACACCCACCTCCTTTATCTGGGGCAACATCGTCTCAAAAAGTGCCTTGCCTACCACCGTTTAGGCTCTAAGCAGGGCCGGGTGGAGTTGCACAGCAATCTGAGTGTGATGGTTTATCGTCACATCGCCCCCACCCAAGCCCAGTTAGGTTTTTCGGGACGGTACACGCTGATTGAGGATTTCCTCCAAGATTTCTATGTGGAATCTCTGAAAGCTTTCCGCCGCGAAAATGAAGTGCTGGAGGACTACCAACCGCGCACGCCCATCCAATTAGCGGAATATATGGCGTTCACGGAGCAATACGCCAAGCGGCGGATCACGCTCCCCAATGGTTATTCCCAACAGTTGATCATCCTCCGGGCGCAAACCTTCGCCCGTCGTCAACCCAAGGAAACGGCTGTAGATATTGAGCAGGCGGTGGAATTTCCCAAGGGTGAAGAGGCGGAATCTCGCCATCGTTCGGCGGCGGCGCAACAGGTGCGCAACCAAATGGTGGCGGATACTCCTGATCCTTGGGAAACAGCAAAGCGCGATCGGGTTGTGAATGCTCTTTTTGACTATCTACAAAGCCAGGGTCATGAGGACTGCGCGGACTATTTGGCGCTGAAGCTCCAAGATCTGCCTGCTGCTGAAATTGACGAAATCCTTGGCCTTACGCCTCGCCAACGGGACTATCTCCAACAGCGGTTTAAATACCATGTGGAAAAGTTTTCCCGTACCAGTCACTGGGAAATTGTCCACCAATGGCTCGATGCGGGTTTGGGGCAACGGTTAGGGATGACGGAAATCCAATGGCAATATTTCCTCACTCAACTGTCTGAAGGGCAGCGGCAGTTATTAGATCTCAAACAAAGCCAATGCAGTGAGGCGGAAATGATGGCAACGCTGAAGTTAACGGCTAAAAAAGTCCAAAAAGCTTGGACGGAAATTCTCACCCTCGCGGCTGCTATCCGCAATGGCGATGTCTAGGCGATGCGGGTTGGGTTATGGATCGCGTCTGCTCCCCAAACCCCCGATCAATAGCTGGACATCTTCGGCTAAGGTGCATATCCGCTTAATTTTGGATAACATTAGAGGCGTAGTTTTAGACTGTGGATATGTTAAGAACGCTTTGGGCTACGGTTCGACAGGGCAAAATTGAGTTGTTGGAATCAGCAGAACTATCAGAAGGAGTGAGGGTGTTAGTCACGCTCCTGCCTGACGAGGAAAATGAGTTCTGGTCGCAAGCTAGTCAGATGTCGCTCGATGCGGTCTGGGATAACACTGAGGATGATATCTATGCCGAGCTGCTCCAAGCATGATGTTATTTTGGTGCGCTATCCTTTAAAGCGGCTAGGCTGCTAGTCACCTCTTTTTCGCTAATAGGGAATATTTGAAATAAGTTTAATCAAAAGTTGAAGTAACTGTGAAACGTAAACAAGCAGGTGAATTAAGCAAGAAGTTCGGATTAAATGTTGTTCAATCAAGGTACAGTGATTGGGGAAATTTTTACGGTTTAGTCCAATCCTATCCTTGCGCTCTTTGGGATCGGTCAGGATACATCATATTTGAAAATGAGGATGCCCTAAAAATACCTGGGGTTTCTATTGCAAAAAAAATCAACGTGCCTAAGGGAATATCCTCACTTAATGGCTATAAACAGGTTATTCATGATATTCAGCCACCAGAGGAGTTACCTGATGGAGTCGAATATTATGAAGGGGCTGTACAGCAAATCAAGGTAAACAGGTATGAAAGAGATAAAAAGGCGAGAGATGCTTGTTTGTCTCACTATGGTTATGTTTGTCAGGTGTGTCATGTAAAGCTCAGTGATATTTACGGTGCGATCGCTGAAAATCTGATCCATGTGCATCACATCAAACCAATCAGTGAAATTGGTGAGTCCTACATTGTAGATCCTGTCACTGATTTAATCCCTGTTTGTCCAAACTGTCATGCAGTCATTCACTCGAAAAGCCCTCCTTATGCTCCCCAAGAAGTAAGTGCTATGCTTCATAATGATCGAACAGTAGAATTGTAGGGTGCGTCAGATCGATTCACTGATGATGCAAAAGAGCAACTGAAAGGCTGACGCACCATCTTGACCCGAAAACCCTTCAAAACCGGGTTAATTAATCCTCCGGGCTATCGCTGATCATTTGGCTCATCGCTTCCAAATCCAGGACTGCCGCTAACTTTGCCTCATCCATTAACCCTTGAGCTAACACCACCTCCCGGATCGATCGCCCCGTCGCGAGGGATTCCTTGGCAACGTTGGCGGCGTTGAGATAGCCAATGTGGGGGTTAAGGGCGGTGACAAGAGAGAGCGTCCCTTCGGCATAGGCCAGACAGCGATCGCCCTGAGCCGTAATCCCCGCTAAACATTTATCACTTAAAGCCGCGATCGCATGACCCAAAATTTCCACCGCATGGATCAGATCATAGGCAATCAGGGGCATCATCACATTCAGTTCTAACTGACCCGCTTGGGCCGCAAAGGCGATCGCCGTATCGTAGCCCATCACCTGAAAACACACCATCGAAATCATTTCCGCCATCACCGGATTATATTTCCCCGGCATAATCGAGGAACCCGGTTGCACGGGGGGCAGTTGGATTTCCTTAAACCCGGTTTTTGGCCCCGAATCCATCAGCCGCAAATCGTGGGAAATTTTCACCAAATCTTGGGCCAAATTCCGCAGCGAACCGGACACATTCACAAAGGGAGCCATGCTTTGCATTGCTGCCATCAGATGGGGCGCAGGGGTGAGGGGTTGGCTGATCAACTCGCTCAACAATTCCGCCACCCGGAACCGATATTGGGGATGGGTATTCATCCCCGTTCCCGCTGCACTGCCCCCCAAACCCAACACCCACAGATCTTCCGACGCTAACTTAATCCGCCGCAAATGCCCCTCTAAAATCCGCGCCCAAGCCCGGAACTCTTCCCCCAAACGGACGGGAACCGCATCTTGGAGATGGGTGCGGCCCGATTTAACGATCGCCTGGAATTCCCCCGCTTTAAGGTTGAGGTTGGCGATCGCCCCCTCCAAAGCCGGATAGAGGGTGTGGATCAGGGCCAAAAGTGTGCCAATGCGGATCGCGGTGGGGATCACATCGTTGGTGGATTGGCCATAGTTAACGTGATCATTGGGGCTGACCCGTTGATAATTGCCCTTGACATCCCCCAAAATTTCTAAAGCACGGTTAGCGAGGACTTCGTTCAAATTCATGTGGTGGGATGTGCCGGCCCCCGCTTGGTAGACATCGACAACGAATTGATCCCGCAGTTGTCCCCCTAAAATTTCATCGACGGCCTGAACGATCGCGCCGCTAATCTCCAGGGGAATACAGCCCAATTCACCATTGGCGATCGCCGTTGCCTTTTTAATCAATAACCCCGCATCCACATAGGTCGGCAAGGGTTTAATGCCACTAATCGGGAAATTCTCCGTCGCCCTGAGAGTCTGAATCCCGTAATAGACACTATCCGGCAAGGGGCGATCGCCCATCGAATCCCGCTCAATCCGTTCCATGCTCCTAACTCCCCAATTCACCCCGCCAATCATACCAAATTCCCTTTACCCTAGGAGCAACGGGAGGTGAAACGATGCTCACAGGCATGATTTTGATTTTATTGGTGGGGTTTTTCGCGGGGCAATTGGCCCAGCGGTTCAAGATTCCCGCTTTGGTGGGGATGGTGGCGGCGGGGATTGCCTTGGGGCCTCAAGGATGGGATTTATTAGCGCCGTCAATTTTGGATGCTGCTGATGATTTGCGGGCGATCGCCGTCATGGTGATCCTCATGAAAGCTGGTCTAGGGTTAGATCGGGAAAAGCTCCAACAACAGGGACGGGTGGCCTTGAGTTTGGGGTTTTTACCGGCTTTGGGGGAGGCGATCGTCGTTGCCTTGATGGCCATGGCATTTTTAAACTTTAACTTCCCCACCGGCCTGCTCCTCGGTTGCATTTTAGGAGCAGAATCGCCAGCGGTGATTGTGCCGGGAATGTTGCGCCTCAAAAGTTTAGGCTGGGGGGTAAAAAAGGGAATTCCTGATGCCATTTTAACGGGGAGCGCCTTGTCTGATGTTTTATTACTACTCCTATTTAGTTTGCTGTTGGCAATGCTCACCACACCCCAACAGATCACCCTCGGCAATTTCACCCTCAATCCCCTGCTCCTATTGCCCCTACAAATCATCGTGCAAATCGTTCTGGGTGTATTAATTGGCTGGCTTCTAGCGCGATTATTAGTCTTTTTAATCGTCCAACAACAATGGACAGAAAACACCGTTCAAGATACTATTATCGCCGCCAGTTTTGCCCTAGCATTGGTGGTTTTATCCCGCCATTGGCCGATTTTTTCGGGTTACTTAGCCGTGATGGCCACAGGCTTTTTCCTGATTGAACGGGATGCCCCCCTAGCGCGACGGTTGCGGGGGGGATTTGATGGCCTGTGGCGCGTGGCGGAAATTGTTTTATTTGTGTTGTTGGGGGCGAGTATTCAATTGGGAGTATTGGGCGATGAATTCGCTGTCGGTCTGTTAATCCTCGCCGTGGGAACCTTAGGGGGGCGTTCCCTCGGTTGGTTCCTCGCCACTTGGGGCAGCAATTGGACTCCGAAGGAGCGGCTGTTTTTACTGCCGGGGAATTGTGCTAAAGCTACGGTACAGGCGGCGATTGGGGCGTTACCCTTAGCCCTCGGTGTACCCGGCGGCGAAACGATCCTCGCCCTAGCGGCCCTCTCCATCCTGATCACCGCTCCCCTAGGGGCCTGGGCAATTCCCACCTTTGCCCCCAAACTCCTCGAACGGGGCGAAGTAGACCCCACCAAAGTAGCCGTTACCCAAAAAATCACGCTCCTCGCCGCCGTCGATACCTCCCCCCTCGCCCTCAAAGTCCTACAAACCACCGCCGCCTTAGCCCGGCGCAGCGATGGAGAGGCGATCGTCCTTCACGTTTCCCAAGGAGAGGATTTGGCACAGTTGCAAGCATGGGTGCAACAATCCCTCGCAGACATCCGCCACCGCTTCCTAATCCTTGAAGGCCCCATCGTCGAAACCATCCTCACCACCGCCACCACCCATGATGTGAGCGAAATCATCCTCGGTAAACGTCCCCAAGCCGGTTGGCGGGGTTCGGTTTCTGAAGGGGTGTTAAGTCAATCGGTGCAACCGGCGATCGTCGTGGATGGGGGTTAATGGCCCGGCCATGGCGGGGCCGATTTCGGCCAGGTCGGCATCAGCGATCGCCCTTTCGTAGACCAACGCCCCACCGCTGATCACCAAAAGGCGATCATAGCGGCTTTCATCAATTCGCGGTACGAAGATCCCCCTCAATCCCCCTTAAAAAGGGGGAAGTGGCGTTTTCATACTTTCGCAATCCACTATAATCAATCAGACCAACTAAGCCACACCATAGTCTGTATAAGGACGTTTATAGGGAGGGTGTAAACCGAGAATAATATCTCCTCGTGGAACACCCATTGCCACTAATTCTTCCGCAGGATTTAACTCTGTTAGGTTTTGTTGTAGCCAAACTTTTCCCTCTTTAATATCAAAGTGAATAATGATTCGATAAATTCGATTTAGTCCTTGCCAGCCCACATCCATCCACTGATAATGATCCCGTTGAGTATCAAAAATGAGTTGTGTTTCAATGTCAGGATTGGAATGGCAATAGTCTTGGTTCGCATAACGAGCGAGTAGGTTTTGAATTGCGGCGCGATACTGTTCTAATTTATCCATTGGGTAATAATCTCCTGAACTGGATCGTAAACAATTAAAAGTACTTGGTATTTTTGAATGGCTGTTTGGGTAAAATCGAGTTGAAAGAAGGTTTGATAACTTTCTAGGGGAACAGCTAGATAAAGGGTACGTTCTGGATCGATGGTTTCGAGTGCTAGGCGATAACTCAGAAATTGTCCGAGTGCTGCATAAAAATCAGTGATCGCAGAAGGGTTGAGAAAGCTTTTAATTTCAACCGCAATTTTTTCGTTTGCTCGTTCAGCAGCTAGCAATTTTTTCGCCCCTAAATCAATTTGAAAATCAACTTTTCCGTATTTAAGACCAAGGGGATCTTGAGTGATGATCCACTTGTCCTTTGTGAGTGCTGTTTTAACAACATCGTGGAAACGGTCTTTAGCCACAACTGGGGATTTGAGGGTGTGGTCACATTGTACAGCCTTTGCCGATAATCGAGTGTGGCATTGAGTGTAGTCACCCGGCTAAGAGCGCAGACTAAAGTTTGCACTACGAACAACAGACCCAGGCAAAGGCTGTACCTGCATTGCGTCGGAATTAGGTTAATGGCCGGCCATGGCGGGGCCGATTTCGGCTAGGTCGGCATCGGCGATCGCCCTTTCATAGACCAACGCCCCACCGCTGATCACCAAAAGGCGATCGCTCAACAGCAACAACTCATCGAGATCCTCACTCACCAACAACACCGCCACCCCCCGATTGCGGGCCGCGACAATTTGGTGGTGGATATCCTCCACTGCGGCAAAATCTAAGCCAAAACAAGGGTTCGCAGCAATCAGTAACTTAATTTCCGTTTCCGAGAGTTCCCGCGCCAACACCGCCCGCTGGACATTGCCCCCCGATAGATGCTCAATGGGGGTATCGGGGGAGGGGGTTTTGACTTTAAAACTGGTAATTAAATCGTTGGCCATGGCCCGAATCATCCGCCAGACTAACCAAATACCCCATTTCGCCTGAGGGGGACGGTCAAAGGTGCGCAGGGCCATATTTTCCGCCACAGACATTTGCGGCACACAGGCATTTTTTAACGGCTCTTCTGGGAGGGCAAAAACCCCATGGCGACGCATTTCGCTGCGGGTTGCGCTGTAGGGTTCCCCGTTGATTGTAATCGTGCCGCTGGTGGGCGATCGCTGCCCCGCCAACACCTCCACCAATTCCTTCTGCCCATTCCCCGAAACCCCCGCAATACCGACAATTTCCCCCCCATAAACCGTCAGAGAAAGATCGGCAATGGCCGGTAAACCATTATCTTTATTCGCCGCCAAATGCTCCACCACCAACACAGGCAAAGGGGGATCTGCGATCGCCGCTGAATCGCTGCCATTGCTTTTAACAGCTACTTTCGTTTCCCGCGCTTCCCCCAGCATCATTGCAGACATCTCGGCAATGGTGAGATCTTTCACCAAACCATGGCCCGCCCATTGTCCTTTCCGTAAGACCGTCACTTCATCAGTAAAAGCAGTAACTTCGCGGAATTTATGGGTGATCAGTAAAACACTTAAATTCCCCGCTGTCACTTCTGCCCGCAATAATCCCAAGACTTCATCCGCCTCGTTGGGGGTGAGTACCGAGGTGGGTTCATCGAGGATTAAAACCCGGCTTTTGAGATAAAGTTGCTTGAGAATTTCTAACTTTTGTTTTTGGCCCGCTGCTAACTGCGCCACGGGAACATCAAGGGGGATCTGAAAAGGGGATGTTTCCATAAACACCGTCAGATCTGTCAGTTCAGTTTTCCAGTCGATGAGGTTTTCCCCATCACTGCGGGAAAGCACCAAATTCTCCGCTACGGTCATCGCCGGAACCGAGGTGAAATGCTGATACACCATGCCAATGCCGTAGTGGTGGGCATCGCGGGGGTTAGCAATGGTGCGCACTTGTTTCCCCACCAAAACATCCCCGTGATCGGCTTGATAAAACCCCATGATGCACTTCACAAGGGTACTTTTACCTGCCCCATTTTCCCCTAACAGGGCGTGAACTGTGCCGGGGCGGATTTTCATCGACACTTGATCCAAGGCGGTTAAGCTGCCAAACCGTTTGGTGAGGTTATAGACTTCGAGTTCGGGGGGTTGAGCCATGATGTTACAGGGGGGATGGGGAGCGGCAACCGTTGATTATCAACTTGCCGCCATCATAGAACTGTTCACAGATAACGGAGTCATCCGAAGCGGCCTTAACCGGCTTGGGCGATGATCGTCCGATGGCGGATCGTGTTGGGGGTGATGGTGGGAATGCTAAACCCGGCTTGGGGGAGTTCCGCCTCAAGATTCAGGGTGAAGTATTGATCCAGATAGGGTTCTGTGCTTTTGAGGA
>JAABSU010000051.1 GCA_011390265.1 Spirulina sp. | reverse complement strand
TTTCCATGCCGTTTATTGGCCTGCCATGTTGATGGCCGCTGAAATTGATCCCCCGGGTCAGGTATTTGGTCATGGCTTCCTGACAAAAGATGGCCGCAAAATGGGCAAAAGTTTAGGGAATACCATCAATCCCCTGGACTTAGTGGATCGCTACGGAGCCGATGCTGTACGCTATTACTTCCTCAAAGAAATTGAAGTCGGTTTAGATGGGGATTTTAATGAAACCCGCTTTGTTCACATCCTCAATGCGGACTTAGCCAATGATTTCGGTAATCTCCTCAATCGCACCTTGGGTATGCTCAAAAAGTATTGCCAGAGTCAGGTTCCTGACCTTGATCCTCAGGATTTGGTGGCGGAAAATCCCCTGGCTCAGGGGGGAAAAACCTTAGGCGATCGCATCCTTGCCGCCTATGAACAGTATCAATTTCATCAAGTTTGTGAAGAAATCTTGAATTTAATTCGTGCCGGCAATCGCTTTATTGATGAGCAAGCCCCCTGGAGTCTTTACAAGCAGGGGAAACAATCTGAAGTGGAAGGAGTCTTGTATTCTGTCTTAGAATCAGTTAGGCTATCTGCCTATCTTCTTGCTCCGATTGTGCCAAGCCTGAGCGGTAAGGTCTATCATCAACTGGGATTAAACGTTAATTTTAATGACCCTAGTGATGTCCGGAGCCATGCTCCTTTTTCTGAACATAGTCAATGGGGGATATTACGGAGAGGACAACCGTTACCCAACCCTAGCCCCGTATTTGCTAAACTCGAACTCCCCTCGATTCCTAACCCGGAGTAGTATCTTGGGGGCGGACGGCAAAAATCCTCCTCATCGAGGGCCAGGTTTAGCCGTCACCCAGGAGGGAAAGAGGCGATCGCCCCCTCAGCCGGTTTCAACGGGTTGTCCAACCCAGAACGGTGGGAAAACTCCCCCTTTGCATTTGACTCCTTATTTTTTAAACCTTTTTTAACAAACCGAGGATAAATTCCATGATTGAAGATTATTTTGGTGAAGACCCAGTCTTTTCCCCAGAACAAGTATTAGAAAACCGGGGCCGAGTCGCCATTTTTATCGATGGTTCTAACCTGTTTTATGCCGCCCTGCAATTGGGATTAGAGATTGACTACAGCAAACTCCTCTACCGTCTCACCGGGGGGTCTCGCCTGCTGCGGGCCTTTTTCTACACTGGCGTAGATCGCACCAACGAAAAACAACAGGGCTTTTTACTGTGGATGCGGCGCAATGGCTATCGGGTCATTGCCAAGGATCTTGTCCAATTGCCCGACGGCTCAAAAAAAGCCAATTTAGATGTGGAAATTGCCGTTGATATGATGTCCTTGGTGGAATCTTACGATACGGCTGTACTTGTGAGTGGCGATGGGGATTTGGCCTATGCCGTGGATGCCGTCAGCTATCGGGGAGCCCGGGTGGAAGTGGTGAGTCTCCGCTCCATGACCAGTGACAGCCTGATCAACGTTGCCGATCGCTACATTGACCTCGATCAAATCAAAGAAGATATCCAAAAACAACCGAAAAACATCGCGGCCCACCCCAATCATCAGCACTCCCACCCCTCTAACCATTATCCCCGCACCTTTCCGGGTATCAAAATCGTTAATGAAGAGAAAACCCTACCGGAGAAAAACTAGCCTCGGTGTAGGTCTCCTGTTGGTCTTAGCGTTGGGGGGTTGTCCTTTGCCGGTAGACCTCCCTGACGAGACGACGGAAGCGACCCCTGCCAGCTATGAGCAGCAGTTAATCCTCAACAATGCCACCCTTGAAAATGCCGACGAGGCGGGCAATGTGGTGTGGAAAGTCCAGGTCGATCGGGCGGTTTATCAGGATGAAACTAAAAATGCTGTCCTTGAAGCCGTCACTGGCAACTTTTTGCAGGATGGGGAAGTGGTGCTGCAACTCAGTGCTGATGGGGGAGAAATTACCGATGAGGGGCAGCGGATTGTGCTGCGGGATAATATCGTCGCTACCGATCCCCGCAATGGCGTGGTGTTGCGGTGTAATCTGCTCTATTGGTTTCCAGAGGAGGGCCGTGTTCAGGTTGAAGATGCGGTGGATGGGAGTAATGCGGAGTTACGGGTAGAAGCAAAAACCGCCCAATATTGGACGGAGGAGCAGCGGATTGAGGCTCAGGAAGAAGTGGTGATGACGGGGCTGAAGACACCGATGCAGGCCCGCACGGATCAAGTCGAGTGGGACATTCCCGCCGAAATGGTGCGGAGCAAAACCAAGATTACCATTGACCGCTATGATCCCCCGCCGGAAGCTCCCCCTGAAGGGGAGGGGGAAAGTTCGGAGCCAGAGCCGGCAGATCCAGAAGACCCAGCCGCAAAGCCCGTGCCGCCGGTAGTGAGCGATCGCATCATTGCCGATCAAGCGGAATTCAACCTCGAACAGGAAATCGTCATCCTCACGGGGAATGTCGAATCCCGCTCCATGGATCCACCGATGCAAATTGCCTCCAATCAAATCATTTGGAATTTGGTGACGCGGATTGTCCGGTCTGAGCAACCCTTAACGGTCATTGATCGTGAAGAGGAGATCACCGTCACCGCCAATCAAGGGGTGGCTGACCTCGAGGCGGAGGTGGTGCGAGTTTCCGGGGGGGCGCGGGGCATCAACCGCCGTCGCCCGGCGGATCTCTATGCCAACCAAATTGTTTGGCAAATTCGCCCCCAGGAAGTAGAGGCGATGGGGGATGTGATCTATCAGCAAACCGATCCCCCCCTGCACCTCACCGGTTCCCGTGCGGTGGGAACCCTCCATAATCAGCGGATTGTGGTTTCAGGGGGGGGAAGCAGTGCCAGCCGGGTGACGACGATTATTGTGCCCTAGGTGGGTTGGTTAGCGGCAGGGCGGCGATCGATCACTTCGTCGATCAAGCCGTAGGCCTTGGATTCTTCAGCAGACATGAAAAAATCTCGGTCGGTATCGCGCTCGATGCGCTCTAGGGGTTGGCCGGTGTGGTTCGCTAGGTGCTGGTTGAGCAGGGCCTTGAGATAGAGGATCTCTTTGGCTTGGATTTCAATATCCGTGGCTTGCCCCTGGGCTCCGCCGAGGGGTTGGTGAATCATAATCCGGGAATGGGGCAAGCTGCGGCGTTTGCCCTTCGCTCCTGCACTGAGCAGGAAGGCCCCCATACTGGCGGCTAAACCGACGCAGATCGTCGAGACATCGGGGCGAATTTGGTTCATGGTGTCAAAAATGCCCATGCCTGCGGAGACGGAACCGCCAGGGGAATTGATATAGAGGTAAATGTCTTTTTCCGCATCGTCGGCTTCCAGAAACAGGAGTTGGGCGACGATCAGATTAGCCAGTTCATCGGTGACGGGTTGCCCCAGGAAGACGATCCGTTCCCGGAGAAGACGGGAATAGATGTCAAAGGCGCGATCGCCACGGCCGGAGGATTCAATAACGGTAGGGATCATCGTGTCGTTGTAATACTTTGGCTTGATTGTAGCGAGTCTGTGGCCCCCTAGGGGGAGGGATAACCCTAACGCTTGGTTTTGCTCCGTTCCTTGATTTTGGTCGTGGTGGTGTTGAGGTTGGGATTGGCATAGCGGCGAATCACACTGTTAAAGGTTTTCGCCACACAGGTTCCCGTGGCAGCACTGACGATGGAAACATGAAATTCAATGTTGTGGTCAGGCTTGGTGATGCGATCGCAGGCTTCCCGAATATTATTTTCAATGCGCTTGAAGAGATTGCGGGCATATTCATCCACATTGGCCAAGCTCACCCCCGGCAAGCAGCCCATGGAGACCATTTTTTCCAGAAGATCAATTTTATTGATAATCAGGGTGACATTGAGGAGATTTTCGCTATAGACCGTAGCAAAAATAATTTCCAGCACCGCCGGCACAATATATTCCATGTGCTGCTCTACCCGTTTTCGGATCTTGTTCTCGGTGTCCGTGGAGAGCCATTCAATGAGTTCCTCTGTATTGAGCGGTTGATTGTTCCGCTCAATCCGGGGGGCAATATCGACGAGAAAAAACACCCCCGTCACCAACCGCTTACTGGTATCTCCGATCACCTTCGGCGAAGCATTGAGGGTATTTTGGGAGGGGGATTGGCCCTGATAATCGGAAATGATCACATTGCACTTGCGTTTCGTTTCTAAATCCACATAGTGCTCTGAGGCGTAGAAGGAAAAATACTTGGTGGACTGCTCTGGGCGCACATCCCCCCCTAACCAGCTTTTAATCAGGGTCGTTTTGCCACTGCCGCCACGACCATAGAGGTAAAACCGGCAGGCGGGCTTTTTCAGGATCGCGTCATTGCGGAATCCATCCACCAAGTCGCTATAGAAATCTGTGGTTGACCCCACAGAAATAATCACCGTGACAGCAACCAAAACAATACTGATCAAAATGGGGCCGGTGACGTTGCCAATCCCATTGGTGATCAGTAGAACCGCCGCCATGGCACACAATACCAATACGACAAAAATTAATATTCTGCGTCCTGTCATGTTTTCATTCCCTGATCAAAATCTCAGTCTTGAGATAGAAGCACGCTGTCGGTGGGTCAGATATCTTGGTCTGCCCACGAAAGAACCCGGCTTGATTGTATTCTAGAATATATGCAGAATGCGCTTTTTGCGATTCTCTGGGGTAGCGTTCCCTGAGATTTTCGGCCCCCAGGGGCTCAGTCATGGGGGCAGATGAATGACAAACTGAGTACTGTGGGGTGCTTGGGGCGGACAGGTTAAGCTCCCTCTGGGGAGATCCTGGATGATTTGGCGGCTAATCGATAGGTTGAGGCCCGTGCCTTGGTTGACCGAAGGATTGAGGGATTTAGGGAAAATCCCCCTGCCGCACATCCTCACCAAAGGATTGGACGGCGGTGGTAATTTGTTCTCCCAAATTGAGATAAACCGGCGCAAAGGGAGGGCTGTTTGCCGATAAACCCAATAAATCTGCTGTAACCAGGACTTGGCCATCACAATCGGGGCCGGCTCCGATGCCGATGGTGGGGATGGTGAGCTTTTCAGTGATTCGACGGCCGAGTTGAGCGGGGATGTGCTCCAGGACAAGACCAAAAGCTCCTGCTTCGGCAATGGCGAGGGCTTCTTGAAAAATACGCTCTGCTTCAACTTCGGTCTGCCCCTGTTGGCGATAGCCCAACTGATGGACAGATTGGGGGGTGAGGCCCACATGGCCTAAAACTGGAATGCCTAAAGTGGTGAGGCGGTGGATCGTTTCCACCATGGCGGGGCTGCCGCCTTCCAATTTCACCGCTTGTACTGAAGTTTCTTTGAGGACGCGGCCGGCGGCGGCGATCGCCCCCGGAACACTCACTTGATAGCTCAAAAAGGGTAGATCACACACCACCAAGGCCCGCTCTACCCCCCGGCAAACGGCGGCAGCATGGTGGATCATCACATCTAAATCCACCGGCAGGGTATTGGCATGACCCAAGGCCACCATGGCCAGGGAATCCCCGACGAGGATCAGATCCACCCCGGCTTGATCGAGGAGACGAGCGATCGCATAGTCCCAGGCGGTGAGGCTGACAATGGCGCGGTGTTGCTGTTTCCAGCGACTCAACTGCGAGGGGGTGATCGGCATAGCGGGTTAGAGTCAGGGGAAGCTGGCAAGCCACCAGCCCCTGTGATAAGTTGAACAGGGTATTTTCCAAAAGTATAGCCTGATGCCACAGCCCCAAGACCGCCAAGCCTCGATCCTCGCCGGCCTGATCGGGGCCATGGTGTACGGATTGCTCAATGTTCTGTTGCTCCTACTGTGGGGCAAAATTCCCCTGCCGCCGTTGCCGGGGCATGATCTGACGCTGCTCACGGGGGGAATTGCCCTTGGCACGGGGTTTCTCTTTGGTGTGGCCTATCGTTACACGGTGCGGGGCGATCGCAATCCCCATCTATGGCAGGGGGTGGTGTGGGCCTTTAGCGGTGTCCGCACTGGGGCGTTATGGCAGGCTCATCCCCATTGGGGTTGGCTCGAAATTGCCACCCTAGGCTTGGAAAGCGTGATCTGTTTTGGTGGGGCGGCGGTGGTGTTGATCCTGGGGCGCGATTATCTCCCTGGACTAAACGCGGGCGTGGAAGAGGGAGAGGATGCGGTCAAAAATGGGATCCCCGGCGCGGGTAGCCAGGATCGCTTCAACCAACTGAAAGAAGGGTAAATCCGTGCGCTGATCGCTTTCAATAATTTTGCTGGCGGGGTAAAACGCCACATCATCGGTGCGCAGTTCGTTGGTGGTTCCCGTTTGCCAGCGATCGCCTTGGTGATACCAGGAGAGCGATCGCCCCCGCAGCGTCATCTGAAACCATTCAATTTGGCCGTTGCTCAATTCCACAAACAAATCGAAATAGGGTTCGCCCCCCTGATACCAAATCCGCTCCACCCCGCTGCCTCCCTCGCGGTTTAAGAGGGTTTGGTCAATTTGCCGCAGGGATTGACCCAGTGCAGTGATTTCTGCCTGCTCCATCAAAAAATACTCGTGCTAATACTGATCCCATTTTAAACAGATTATCTCGCTAGATCTGGCCCAGGATGACAGAATCTCACTCTGCTACGGCTTTAAGGACTCCAAGACTGAGGATGTTGCGGGGGGGGCATGATCCGCTCCCCATCAATCAATTCCACATGGCCCTTAAAGGCAAACCATTGCAGGGCATTGGGATGGCTGGGAAAGGGGGAACGGGTAAACACCAGTTGAACATGGGCATTTTCCGCGAGGTTGTAGGTGGCGATCGCAAATTCCTGCCCCTGATAAACAGGAACCTTGGCATCGGCGGGCAAGACCGAGGACTCTTGAACAGAAAGCTTAAACACTGTATTGGCAAGGACACGCAATTGAGCAGGCATAGCAGCGGCAGCAGATGAAAACTTCTTTGTTGTACAGGATTTTGGCCCCTTTGATCCCCCGAATTATCGGGCTAATTCGCCATAGGTTTGCCGCAGTTGGGCGGCGATCGCCCCCCAACTATATTGCGATCGCACCAAATTTAAGGCATTTTGCCCCCGTCGTTGGCGTTCAGCGGGATCTTGCAAGGCAACAAGCAACGTTTCGGTGAGCGCTTCTACCTCCGGCGGCATCACCCAACCCGCCTCTGCCTGGGCCACCGCCGGCCAGAGATCCACCCCTTCGGAAATCACCACCGGCATTCCCGCCGCCATCGCTTCCGCCACCGCAATGCCAAAATTTTCATAATAAGAAGGCAACACAAATAGATCTGCATCCCGCAGCAGGGCCAACTTATCCGCCCCCGCCACAAATCCGGCGATCGTCGTGCAATCCGCCAACACCGAGCCAGCAATTTTCGCCGCTAACTCCGCCTCATAACCCGGATCTTGGCTATTGGAACCGGCGAGGACAAAATGGATGGGCAAGCCAGCAGCCATCGCCCTCTCTAAAGCCGTCAGCAATAATTCAATCCCCTTTTTCCGATCTAAACGGGACATATACAACACCAGGAGGCGATCGCCCCCAATCCCCCACCGCTGCCGCGCCTGGCCTCGCGCCGGCAAATCCGGCAGATCCACCCCCAAAGGAATTACCACATCCCGAGTTTTAACCCCATACCGATGGGCCGTGGCCGCCTCCGTTGTGCTGGTGAAATGCACCGCCGCCGCCCCTGCCAAATTAGGCCGCTCCAAAGCTTGGCCGTAAAGAGCCTTGAGCCGCCGTTTTTTTCGCAAATCCTGAGGATCTAGCGTTCCCAAGGGTCGCAAAATATAGGGTAAGCCTCGCCAGCGGGCGATCATCGCCGCCGCCGTACTCACCGGGGAAAACAACGCATGGATATGGGCTAGATCATACTCATGGCCATGGCGGGCCAACCACCACAGCAGTGGCCCCGAAAATTTATAGCGGCGAAAGGGGGAACAGGGAAAATACCGCACCCCATAGCCCTCTTCTGGCCATAAACAGTTCAAGGGCACGGCTAAGGGAGCTTGGCCCACATCGCCATTGGCATCGGTGGTGAGAATTTCCACCGTCACCCCTTGGGCCGCCAAGGCCGCCGATAGCCCCCGCACCATCTGGCTCGGGCCACCATAGACGGGGGAAATGGCGGGAATAATTTGGAGAATTTTCATTCCCCACTTTCAACGGTTGCAGGTTCCTCGTCCTTTTCAGGGGGGCTGAAATTGGGATCAATAATCTCATCGGGGAAAAGGCGATTCCAATCCTCCACAAAACTGCCGCCCCGCGCTGAATTAATCCGCAACCACTCCTTATCCTCCAACATTTCGTAGGAGAGGGGATCGGAGGTGGTTAAACCCAGATGACCACGGGAGCGCAATACCTCCGGGGGGGTGGCATCAATGAGGGATTGAATCGATTCGATCCGACGGGGAACCGAAGGGTGGGTGGCACTGTCGCGCATCGTTCCCGGTAGCCGGGAGAGCATTTCTAAACCCCGCACACAACCGGAGGGATCAAAGCCAGCAGTGACGGAGTATTCATAGCCGATCGCATCGGCTTCTTCTTCGTGTTCCCGGGCCAGTTTGGCCATCCGTTCTTGGAATTCACGGCTGTTGCTGCTGCGGGCTTCTTCCTGCCAATCGGCAACGCGGGAAGTGCGGATGGCAATGTGGCGTTCGGTGTGGTGGGCCATTTCATGACCAACGACACAGGCGAGGGCGGAAATATCCCCGGCCATTTGATCCAAGAGGCCAAAATGGACGATCACTAAATTCACTTCGGTGGCGTAGGCATTAATCAGGGTGTCATCGGCGACAACCACCCGCCAGGGATGACCGGTTAAGCCATTGGCTCGGGCAATGCGTTCAACAATCCGATACAGCATATAAAGATTGGGGGACAAATCTTCACGGGCTTGATCGTAAATGGAGCTTTCTGCTGGGGTGGAGGGGGTGCTAAAGGTGGAGCGGTTCTGGGCGAGGGCTTCAGAGCTAAGGCGGGGGGGAATTGCCCCCGTGAGCGTGACGGTACACAGGGCAGTTAGCAGAGCGGTGGCGGTGGCTTTGAACGGAGTTAACATCGCGCGACGGGGTAAAGAGGATAAAACGCTGGAGATTTTCAGGGGCTACCTGAAAGTCTCCAGTAGCAACAAGGCGATTTCCTTCTAGGTTAACAAGGGAATTTGATTTGTCCCCCCCAAGATGCCAAGGGCTTAACTGTCTAGTTCCGGCCCTTCGCCTAGGGTTTCAATGGCCAGGTTCATCCGGTGCTGCCCGGCGGCGAGAAAGGCTTCGCAATCGCGCAATTGCTCCGTAGCAGTCTCAAACTGGCTGAAAACCGCTGTTAAGGGCAGATTGCCCGTTTCTAGCTCTTGAATGATTGCCTCAACTTGGGCGATCGCCCTTTCGTAGTTCCAATCGGCCATGGTTGATTAATGCAGGAACAGCTTTAACTTCCATCTTAATATGGCAAACCCAGGAGGATAAATCCACCCCAATAGTAAGGATGTTCATAGGGGGAAAAACTTTCCCCCTGCCGTTGGGCCTTCTCTTGGGTCAAATCGCGGGCGAGCTTGAGTTGCTCTAAACAGCGGGGGGAGGCATCTTGAAGATGGCTGAGTAATTGGTTGTAATGCTGGAGCAGTTGCCCATAGGTGAGGGTTTTGAGCCATTGTTGGGCTTGGCTAAGGGCGATCGCTGGCGTGGTGGACTGCTTCAACGCCTCATAAAAACGCCCCATCAACAACATTGTTGACCCTTCCGTCCCCGGCCATAGACTCACCACCACATCCATCGTTCCCCGTTTCAGGAAAAATGTCGGTAGGGCCAGCCCTTCCAACTCCAGTTCAAAATCCGCTGGGAAATGGAGGCTATGGCCCGATAAACAGACCAAAGCCGGAACCGGTGTGGTCAAACCTTGGAGATCCGTCAGGGATAAAATCGTCCCATCCCCGAGCCGTAGCCCGCTCTCCGCGGCCAACGTGCCATTCCAAAAACTTTCACCCGCAAAATGGAAGATCTGCACCGGCTCTTCAAGGGCAGCTAACACCTGGGAGCGGGTGCCTTGCCCCGGTTCCAAGGGACGGCTGGCAAAATATTGCTGCACCACCGTCACCTCTAGACCCACTGCCCCCAACTCACTGCCGGTTCCGGCCACCGTCAGCAACGGCAACTCGCCACTTTTCCCCGGACTTTGATCCGGATCTACTAAATCCAGGCCGATTTGCACCGAGGGTAAATAGGCAATCTCGTAGGGCGGATGGTCAAATTGGGGATGGTTGATGGCCAAATGGAGGGGCAGGAGGTGTAACTCTTGGTGGGGAACCAGAATAAGCTGGACAATTTCCGGCGGCAACCTGTCGAGGATGGAGGCGATATCCAACAACTTGGCCAATTCCGCCAGTTGGGGCCAGAGGTCGTGGAACCATTGTTGATTTTCTTCCGGGTTGCCGCTGCGCTGACGATGGGTTTCCCACTGTTTAGACCACCGTTCCCACCACCGTTGCAACCCGAGCCGCTGGTCATAGTGACCGGAGAGGAGGATGGGGGGTTGATCCTGAAGGAGGATAAACACGGTGATGCTGGCGGGGCTGATCTGCCAGTGGATCATCGCCGTTTCTGGATTGAGCAACCGGTTCATTTGGACGGCATTGGGGGAGGGAATGGCTTGGCCCGTCCAATGGGGGTTTAATTGGCTTTCGATTAAGAGGTTTTTGCGTTCTTCGGCGAGTTCGAGGGCCTGGAGCCGCTGTTTAGGGTCGAGAGCTTGGGAAAGTTGCTCCACTTTAAGCTGATAGAGGCCGCGAAATTGATGGAGTAAATGGCGTTTTTGGGCGAGGCTCTGGCTGTTGAGTTGGAGTTGATTGAGGATTAAGAGGGCAATATTGAGGTTATTTTTGGTGTTTAAAATACTGCCGGTGCGTTGATAGCTGACAATCAAATCCGTGATTACCTGGAGGTAGGTGGTTTCTAAACCCGGTTGATCCTGGAGCCATTCGAGACTGCGCTGGAAGGCGGCGATCGCCCGCTCTAAGAGAGGCCGGGCCTGTGTGGGCTGGTTTTGGGCCACTTGGGCAAAGGCTAAACCGCTGTAATGGGCCAAGGTTCCCAGGGCTAAGGCCCGTTCCCGTTGGGTTTGTTGGAGTTCGTTGAGGGCGGTTTCCCAATTTTGCAGGGCCACTGTTGGGCCTAGGCTCGGGGACGCATACATGGTCCAACCCCGATTAGCCCAGGCGGGCCAAAAATCTGGCTCTAGCTCCAGGGCGGTTTGAAAATCCTTGAGGGCGGCTTCGTACTGCCCGAGGGCGGTGAGGGCTACACCCCGGCCATTGTGGGCGAGAACATAGCCGGGTTTGAGGGCGAGGGCTTCTTTGTAGTTGGCGATCGCCTTCCCCCAGTCCCCCAGTTCTAAATAGCTATTGCCGCGATTGTAATAGGCTTGGTAAAAGTTGGGATGAAGGAGAATCGCCTCGGTCAAGTCTTCGATGGCGGTGCGGTAGCGTCCCAGGGCCTGCCAGGCTAAGGCGCGATGGTGGTAGGCATCATGGGAGTTGGGGTCGGCCTTGAGGGCGGTGGTGAAAGCGGCGATCGCCGCCTCAGGATCACTGAGGGCGTAGTGTACCATGCCCCGCCCCTGATATCCCTCGGGTAACGTTGGCTGGAGGGCAATGGCTTGGTTGAAATCCGCTAGGGCTTCCGTCGATTGGCCTCGATGGAGATGGGCCAGACCGCGACGGAGATAGCTGTAATAATGCAGGTCAGGATCTTGGCGGATCACCGCTGTGAAGTCGGCGATCGCCGCCTCCAATTGGGCCAACTCCAGATAAACATGACCGCGATTGAAATAGCCCAAACTAAAGTCCGGTTCCGCGACAGTGACTTGATCAAAACACCCCAACGCCTCCGGCCATTGACGCAGGGCATAATGAACCACCCCACAGGCATTGTGGGCTTCGCTAAAGTTGGGTTGATGTTCTAAGGCATTGCGCCATAGGGATAACGCCCCCTCCAATTCTCCCAATTTGTAGAGGTTGACCCCGTAATCGAACAGTTCTAAGGGATTATCTGATTCTAGGGTTTGGGCCAGGGGGGTGGGGGCGGATTGGGTTTGGGCTTGGCGATCGCCCATGGCCAAGAGCCGCCGGCCTAAACTTGCCGAAATTTCCCCCAATTCACCACAGCCTAAATTCCCCAAGCGCACCATCTGCTCTGCAAAATTGCGGTTCAAACTCTGGGGGGACTGGCGGAGCAAATTTTTACCGTAGCGTTGGAGCCAGGCCACAAACCAAGGGTCATGTTGGCGCACACCCAACCGATCGAGGAGTTGCGATCGTTGCCATCCACAGGCGACCCCTTCTGTCAATTGCAAAAAGAGTGTTTCATAACCCTCACTGGTGAGGGGGGGAATTTCAGTGGGGTGTGGGATGGGCGGATCAGAACTCAGCAATGCGCTGAATAGATCCCTCAACCATTGCAGCAGGAATGGCAACATGAGCAAGGCAATAAATGGGCTTCGGTTGTGACTCTTCCTTCAATGCAGGGGGCAAGCTTCAGTTCATTATCCAATAGATTGGAATTTTTCCTTGCTCACCGGGGGGATGATTTCACCTGGGGTTTCACCGCTCCTCAATGTTTTCCACATTCTTTGGGGCTTTTCCACAGGTTTTGCCCCAGTTTCCCACAGGATCAGCCCTGGTTATCATCTGAACCTAACCCATTCTTAACCTCTTCTGCCGCAAACGTAATCTGATCCGATTCATAGGCAGGGGGTTCGATGTGAATTAAAATCCGCAGCGGGCTAAAGTGATCGGCTAGGGCCGCCTCCACTGCTTCGGTAATATTATGGGCGGTTTCCACATCTGCCGCCGTGACAATCATGTGCATTTCAATGAACACCATGCGCCCCAGTAAACCCCGCGAGGCAATGTCATGGCAATTAACCACCCCCGGCACTGTCATCACGACTTTATAAATGGCTTCTGGCGCAATGGCCATCTCATCAACAAGCCAGGGCAAATTATCCCGCAACACTTCCCAACCGCTGCGAAACACCAACAACGCCACCGGAAAGGCCAACAGCACATCTAACCAGAGTAATTGCGGCAGATCCCACACTTGGCTTTGCCACAGGCCAATCATCCCCGCCAATACTGTAATCGTCACCCACACATCACTGAGGGTGTGCTTTGCATCGGCAATCAGCAAGCTGCTGCCAAGGCGCACCCCGACGCGGCGCTCATAGACCGCCACAAAAATATTAATCCCCAGGACAAGCAACAACAGCCACAATTCTGGCCCCGAAACCGTCACGGGGGTTGCTCCCTCCCAGAGTCGCCCTACCGCCGATCGCAAAATTTCAAAACAGGTAATTCCTAAAAAGACGGCAATCCCTAAAGCTCCGAGGGCTTCAAACTTTTGATGACCGTAGGGATGTTCTCGATCAGGGTAGGGGGATGACCAACGGTTGGCAAAGAGGCCTAAAACGTTGTTGGCTCCGTCTGTGACGCTGTGAAGGGCATCGGCCTGCAAGCTGAGGGAACCGGTGGAGAAGCCTAGGCCCGCCTTGACGGCCATAACAGCGAGGTTAAGACCGAGAGTGACGACTAAAACAAATTGAACTTGACTGCGGATCGAGCGTGCCATTACCCATCCTGCTGTTGAGTTGTTGGGGGCAGTTTATCACGAAGGTTTGGGATGAGTCGCCATGACTGTTGATGGGGCAGGGGGGATTCGCGCTGATGTACCCATCGCCCCGATGGGGGGAGGGGGCATTTTGCACCTGCGCCCAATTCGTGGTCTAATTGCTTTCATTCAGTGGGGATTTTCCCAATTCCCAATGATGCTGCGGCTTTTTTTGTTTACTGGCTTAACAATGGCTCAACTGACGATTAATTTACTCGAAGGCTCGGTTTCCTTTAGCTGTTCACCGGAGACGGTCTCGGCCATGCAGGGGGCGATCGCCATCCTGATGCAAGACCTCAAGGCTACTGCCATCCAGGGAACAACCCCAGGACAACGGCCGCAGCCCAAACCTTCCCTGGACTACTGCCATACGGGGACGGTATTTTTGGAATTATTTTGCAACCCGAACATCTACCCTAGCCCCTTTGCTGCCAAGGTGTTGATCACACTGCGGGATGACAAAATCCGCGTCAGCGCTGAGGCGGAGCTAACCCGCTTGATTGAGGATCTCAATCAGTATGTGGAGCAGTTATCCTGAATTGCCGGTAGCAATCCCCCGTCAGGGATGGATTAGTCGTTGTCCCAAGATTGGGAGCCGAGCAAGTCAGCGATGCGATCGCGGAGTAAATATTCGCATTTTTCCAATTCACACTCGACGCACACCCACTCCCGGGCTGGAATATAGTGGCAGAGCACATAAATGGGCTGTTGACGACTCACCACCCCTTGATCAACCAACTGACGAGCCTCGTCCTGCAACATATCAATGGAATAGTGCAACTCTGGATTGGGAGAAACAGCAATGGAGTTGGGAGCGGTTAATGTATTTACACTCATAATTCACCTTTAAACAAGCCTGATTGTGGGTACTGCATGGTTGATTGGGCGGCGTGGCCAGAAAACTGTGGGAGTCTCCTTACCCAGACAAGCATCATTGTTTCAGTATAATGAGTTACAGATTCGTTGCCTACTGTGATAAGAATTCTAAAACACCCTATTATTTCTGGTAATCTGTGTTAACAGTCGTCCTGAGCACCCTATGGGGTTGATCGGGTTTCTGAAAATCCCAGAATTGGAACAATTTAAGACAAAAAACTGGGGTGGCGGGCGTTGACCCACCATTTGTCTTAAAAAGAGCGATGCTGTGCGATCGCACACCACCTTCGTTTCAAACCGAACGGGAAAAATTCCTGGAATATAGATTAATAGAATTTATATGAATTCGTCCCCAAACTTCTGAAAACGCAAGGAAGGCGATATGTGACGCTTCAGCAATATGTTAAGAACCATGTCTTGGGCTGCGGGCATCTGACCATAGCTGAACACCCAAGGCAATTCGGTGTCACGATTCGCTCTGAACCAATCCGCCAGATAAGGACTACCGTAAAGGGCAATGGCCCCAAAAGAGCCATCTTGTAATAAACATTTAAGCTGTGCCTTGACTTCCGGGGCTAAACCCGCCGTGCCACGAAAGGGATTGCCCCGGATGAACAACTGTAAAAGGTTGTGAGGATGAGGGGCCAGGGCCGCCATTTCCAGGAGTTGGGGGGGTTCGATGATGCGGAGTTGATAGCCGAGGGCTTGGGGGAGGGCGATCGCCGGGCTGGTGAGATCTAAAAAGGGCATATTGAGCAGATTTCCCACCACGATCAGATTGAGGGGCGATCCCGAAGCATCGGGAGCGGGGGTGAAGGTTCCCCCTTGGCTGAGGGAGGCAGTGAGGATCTGCTGAACGATTTTTTGGCTGGCGGGGGTGTGGAGGCGGGGGAGGCGATCGCCCACAGGCTCCTCTTGAGTCGGCATGACCTTGGCTTTGGCGGCAGCAATGCGGGCCACGGAAGCGGTGATCTGTTCTGGGGGAATGCGGCCGGCGAGGACGGCGGCTTCGATGGCGAGGATCGCTTGTTCAGGATCAGCGGGCATGAGGACAATATCGGCCCCGGCGGCGACGGCCTGGACGGCTACTTCTTCAGGACTAGCCCAATGGGCAATGCCCCCCATCACCAACGCATCGGTAACAATCAACCCCTCAAACCCCAGATTTTGCCGCAGTTGTTCCGTGAGGATCGGTTTAGACAGTGTGGCGGGGGCAGCGTCATCCCAGGCGGGAATCATTAAATGGCCGGACATGACGGCATCGACACCGGCAGCGATCGCCGCCACAAAGGGGGGCAATTCTACGGCATTGAGGCGATCGCTCCCGTGGGGAATTTGGGGCAATTCTAAATGGGAATCAATACTGGTGTCCCCATGGCCGGGGAAATGTTTAGCGCAGGTGAGGACGGGGTAACGATGGCAACCTTCAATAAAGGCGGTGGCCAATCGGCTGACGGTGGCGGCATCTTCCCCAAAGGCCCGCACATTAATCACCGGGTTTTCGGGGTTGTTATTGACATCGACGACGGGGGCGAGAATCCAATTTAACCCTAGGGCTAAGGATTCTTGGGCGGTGATCGCCCCCATTTCGCGGGCATAGTCTGCGCCTTGGGCGGGGTCGGCGATCGCCCTCAAGGCCATTGGAGGGGGAAATTCCGTCGCTCCTGGAAATCGTTGCCCCACCCCTTCCTCAATGTCAGCGGCAATCAGCAGGGGCGTGGTGGCCCAATCTTGGAGTTGAGCGGTACGCAGGGCCAATTCCGCCACCGTGCCGCCGAGCAAAATCACGCCGCCCACATTCCACTCCGTCAGCCAACGGTGGAGTTTAGCTTGGGGGGCTTCCCATTGGGGGTAGCGGATTTGGTGATCTAAAAGATGGCCCGAAGCTCGCACGACGACCATTTGGCCGATGTGCGATCGCAGGGAAGTTGAGGTCATAAAGTTTTATTCAGGGTGGGGATCATCAGCGACCAAGCCTACTCCTCCTCACCGCCCTTATCCAGGGGCCTGTCTTGATTTAATTGGGTGAGGAGGGTGAGGACGCGATCGCCCCGTTCAATGGAGCGATCTTCAAAAAATGCCACCTCCGGCGTGCGGCGCAGGCGTACCCGCTGCCCCAACTCCCGGCGGACAAAACCAGCGGAGGATGCCAACCCCTCCATGGTTTCCGCTCTGGCTTCATCACTGCCATAGATACTGACAAAAATTTTGGCGTGTTGGAGATCCCCAGACACAACCACATCGGTAACGCTGACCATCCCTGCTCCGACGCGATCGTCTTTGATCTCGTGGCAGAGCAGTTGGCTCACTTCCCGTTTAATCAGGGCAGAAACGCGGGATACGCGGCGACTGGTGGCCATAGTGACTCCTTTAAATAAAACAATTCAGCAAAGCTAACGATCAAATTATGACAGCCCATCACAAGGGCATCGTCATGGCTTAAGGCGGTTCCCCCTCAACAGTAGCGTTTTGGGTTAAATCGTGAGGCCCAGCATCGCTCGGAGCGTGAAGAAAATGAATCCGGTGAGGCCGACGAGAATGCCGATCAGCGCCGTGAGCCGCAAGGGGCTGCTGAACATGGGCCGCACCCACTCGAAAAGGGCAAAAAACACCCCCAATGTAAAGGTAATAAAGTAACGGCAATACCGTAGGACGTTATTAAAAAATTCTTCCATGGTGGCGATCGCGCTAAAATCTCACCCTTAACCATAGCCTGTTCCCGACCGGGTGCGATCGCCCCCAGGCAGAATTCCTCCAGTTGATTGACGATAAAACTCAAGCTAGGATGCAATAGCTCTCAAGGCCAGCAGATGGTTGCCTGAAGGGTTTAAGGCTCACAAGAAAAAGGAAAACGCGGGTGGATGATTTAATTTGGTTGGGGGTGGGGGGATTGGTGTCGGGTTTGTTGGCGGGGTTATTGGGGATTGGCGGCGGGACGGTGTTGGTGCCGTTAATGGTGGCGTTGAATATTGGCTATAACCAAGCCGTTGCCACCAGTAGCCTGGCGATCGTCATGACCGCCTGCTCCGGCACGGTGCAAAATTGGCGGATGGGGCTGTTGGATTGGCGGCGGGTGATGTTTTTGGGCTTGCCGGCGATCGCCACTGCTCCCCTCGGCCCGCTGATTATTCAACAATTGCCCACCTACATCAAGGAGGCCGCCTTTGGGCTGTTGTTAATCGTGACGATCTTTTTAGTAACATTACGCAAACGCCTGATCGCCCGCCAAGCGGCCCAGGATTCCCCCACCGCCCCCGCTGTGCTCAATCCCATCGTGGCTCGCTTGGGAACAGGAGCGGCCGCCGGACTATTAGCGGGGGTGTTTGGCGTGGGGGGCGGCGTGATTATGGTGCCTTTGCAAATGCTGTTGCTTCAAGAACCGATTAAGCTGGCGATTCAAACCAGCTTAGGGGTGATTGTGATTACCTCCATTGCCGCCGCTGGCAGCCATGCCCTGCAAGGGAATGTGCTTTGGTTATCGGGGCTGATTTTAGGGATTGGCGGTCTATTGGGAGCGCAAGTTAGCACCCGCTACCTCCCCAAACTTCCCGATACCCTAGTGAATTTACTGTTTCGTAGTCTGTTGGCGATCTTGGCCCTTTATTTCTTTGTGCGGGCCACAGGGAGCTTTCCCCGTTAAGCGATCGCGATTATGGTTTCATGAGTCTTAACCCCCCCCATTCCTCCCAGCATCATGAGCGATTCAACCCCCTACAGCGTCGGCCAAACCGTCACCCTCAGCCAACGCCCCCCCTATCTCAAAACCGCTGACCCTATGCCCATGCTCCGCCCCGCCGACCTGATTGCCAGTGGCGAAATGGGAACGATTCTAGAGCGACGGCCCGGCGGTTGGGCGGTGAAGTTTACGCGGGGCGTGTTTTTGATGGAAGAAAGTTATCTGGCGATCGCCCCCGATTCCCCCCCAGACAATGGCTAAACTGGCCCTCCTTGGGGAGGCGATCGCCCCATAGCCCCAATAATGAAGCCAACAGATGCCCAGGGTAAAATGCCAGATTAAGCTTTGCCTTTCTTAATACTGTGGTAGTATCGGGGTAAATTTTTCAAAGCAACAACAGCGAAAACGCTGATGCCATCAGCCATAGGGAGATCTAAGGAGCACAACCAGCATGAGCAAAGCCGAGCCAGCCGTGACCACGCCTCGATCTCTCCAGCGACCGATTCGGATTGGGGTTGTGGGGGTTGGAAACATGGGACAGCACCACACCCGCGTTTTAAGTCTCCTCAAAGGCGTGCAACTGGTGGGCATTTCCGATGTGAATGTGGAGCGGGGTTTAGATACCGCCAGCAAGTACCGTGTGCGGTTTTTTGAAAGTTATCAAGACCTGCTCCCCCACGTTGATGCTGTCTGTATTGCCGTCCCCACCCGGCTCCACCATCAAGTCGGGATGGACTGCCTCAGCGCAGGCGTTCACGTGTTGGTGGAAAAACCGATCGCCGCCAACATCACCGAAGCCGAATCCCTCGTCAACACCGCTGCCGAATCCAATTGCATCCTCCAAGTGGGGCACATCGAGCGGTTTAACCCCGCCTTTCAGGAACTCAGCAAAGTCCTCGCCACGGAAGAACTCCTCGCCCTCGAAGCCCATCGCATGAGTCCCTATGCCAACCGCGCCAATGATGTTTCGGTGGTTTTGGATTTGATGATTCACGATATTGATCTCTTACTGGAGTTGGCCAATTCTTCGGTGGTGAAAGTCACCGCCAGCGGCAGCCGCGCTTCAGATTCTGGCTATTTGGACTATGTGACGGCAACGCTGGGATTTGCCAATGGCATCGTTGCCACTTTGACGGCCAGTAAAGTCACCCATCGCAAGATCCGCAGTATTTCCGCCCATTGCAAAAACTCCCTGACGGAGGCGGATTTCCTCAACCATGAAATTTTGATCCATCGCCAAACCACAGCTAATTGCATGACGGATTACGGCCAAGTGCTTTACCGTCAGGATGGCCTGATTGAGAAGGTGTACACCAGTAATATTGAACCCCTCCATGCGGAATTAGAGCATTTTGTTAATTGTGTACGGGGGGGAGAACAGCCTTCTGTGGGGGGTGAGCAGGCCT
>JAABSU010000050.1 GCA_011390265.1 Spirulina sp. | reverse complement strand
GCCGCCTCAAACGGAATCGACCCACCCCCCGCAAACCCATCCAACACCACCGGCACACCACCCCAAACCCCCTCACAAAGCTCATGCACCCGCTTAATCCGCTCACTCCCCGGCGGCGTTTTATACAACCTCACCTCAGACTTCTTTCGCTCCCCATCCCCAAAAAACGCCAAATCCTGTAACTCATAAACCCCCAACAAATACAAAAACTCCTCCATCGACACATCCCCCGGCAACAACGAAGCCAACACCGAAGCCCGCGAAAACGACAACGGCTTCCGCGAATACCAACGATGTAACCCCTTAAACGGATTCCCCCCATGCTCATAGTAAACCTGTTCGTTTAACAACAACACAGGCATAATCTCTTCAATAAACAACCGGGGATAATCCATCAGAAACTCCAAACCCTACGCCCCCATCTTAAGCCCCCAAAGGATTCCCCATCAAATCCCCGTTTTGTGCCCTAGACAGCATCACCACAGGCTAGACTAAGCTAAGGTCAAAACAAAATGTAAAATTTTGTAACCCATTGGAGGTACAAATGCCTAACACAACCGCCCCATCCTTCGCCAACGATCAAGCAGTTTGGGCTAGCCTCAAACAGGCGATCGCCACCAGTTCCGGCTTTGGCCGCTGGCAAAACCTCAAACAAGTCACCGATGCCCCCCTCGCCGATAACCTCGACGGCCAAGTCACCGCCTACCTGCGGGAAACCCTCGCCACCCTAGCCTACTAACCCACCGCAATAGGTACGCTGGCGCGAATCGGGACACCAACTTTGATAAGGTGTGAGGAACCCGGTTGCGCCCTTTCCCCAGATCAATCCATGGTTAAAATTATCCAGCGTCGCGCCCTGCCCCCCCAATCGGTCTACGATCTTGGGGTTGTGCGCGATCATAACTTTTTACTCGCCAACGGCTCCGTCGCCTCCAACTGCTTCAATAAATCCCACTCCACCGCCTACGCCTACGTCACCTATCAAACCGCCTACCTCAAAGCCAACTACCCCGTCGAGTATATGGCGGCGCTGCTCACCAGCAACAGCAGCAACAAAGACAAAATCGAAAGCTATATCAACACCTGCCAGCGCATGGGGATCAAAATTGAACCCCCCGATATTAACCGCTCCGAAATTGACTTTACCCCCGATGGCGAAGCCATCCTCTTCGGCCTCTCCGCCGTCCCCAGCTTAGGAGATGGAGCCATTGAAAGCATTTTGCAGGCACGGGAAAAAGCCGGTGGCGCATTTAGCTCCTTTGCCGACTTTTGCTATCAAGTGGATAACCGCGTCGTCAACCGCCGCTCCCTAGAAACCCTGATTAAATGCGGCGCATTTACCGCCTTTAGTACCAACCGCAATCAACTGATCGAAAGCATCGATACAATGCTCGCCTGGGCCCAACAGCGCACCAAAGAACGGGACAGTGGCCAGATGAACCTATTTGGCCAACTGACCGGCGGCGAAACCCATCAATTTGATGCGGCCCCTAGCCTCCCCGACGTTCCCGATCTGCCCGCCGCCGAAAAACTGAAAATGGAAAAAGAACTATTGGGTTTCTATATTTCCGAGCATCCCCTCGATAGCATGAGGCCAGCGGTAAAACTGATGGAGCCGGTGAACTTGGCGGATCTGAGCAACTATAACAAACGTACCCCCTTAAGTGCGATCGCCGTCGTCAATACAATTCGGGTGATTAATACCAAAAAGGGCGATCGCATGGCCTTTCTCGGCCTCGAAGACCGCTCCGGCGAAGCCGAAGGCGTGATTTTTCCCCGCACCTTTGAACTCATTGAAGCCCTGATTCAAGAAGACATGACCTTTATTTTTTGGGGGAAAGCCGATCGCCGCGATGATAAAGTGGCGCAGTTCTTGATTGAAGATGCCGAACCCGTCGAAGCGGCTCAAATGATCCTCGTCGAACTCACCCCCCAACAGGCCACCAATGCCCAGGCCCACACCACCCTTTGCAGCATCCTCAACAGCCACAGCGGAGGGGATAAAAAACAGGCTAAAGTTCCCATCGTAGCGGCGATTAGCAACGGCCAAGACCGCAAATTTATTCGCCTCAATCGACAATTTTGGGTACAAAGCCCCCAACCGGCGATCGCCGACCTCCAAAAACACCATTACCAAGCCCAAGCCCAACCCCTGATCCCCCAACGACAAGCCAGCGGCAGGCCCACGCCAACACCCCAGACCCTCTAACCCCCATGCTCACCCAAATTAAAGACCTCACCACCCAACTCACCCCCCGCCTGATCGAAATCCGCCGCCACCTCCATGCTCACCCAGAACTGAGCGGCCAGGAATATCAAACCGCCGCCTATGTCGCTGGGGTGCTGTCCTCCTTGGGGTTGCAGGTGGAGGAGGCCGTGGGTAAAACGGGCGTGGTGGGCCATTGTCCCGGCGTGGGTACTGATCAGCGCGTCCTGGCGATTCGCACCGATATGGATGCGCTGCCGATTACCGAACGCACCGGCCTGGCCTATGCCTCCCGTCAACCGGGCGTGATGCACGCCTGCGGCCATGATATGCATACGACGGTGGGCCTGGGGACGGCGATGGTGTTGGCCCAATTGGGGGCAAAATTGCCGGGAACGGTGCGGTTTTTGTTTCAACCCGCTGAAGAAATTGCCCAGGGGGCCGGGTGGATGGTGCAAGATGGCGCAATGCGGGATGTTTCCCATATCTTGGGGCTGCATGTTTTTCCCTCGATTCCGGCGCGATCGCTGGGCATTCGCTACGGTGCATTAACAGCGGCAGCAGATGATTTAGAAATTTTTATCCAGGGGGAATCGGGCCATGGAGCACGCCCCCACGAAGCAACCGATGCGATCTGGATTGCGGCCCAGGTGATCACCACCCTGCAACAGGCCATCAGCCGCACCCAAAACCCCCTCCGGCCCGTCGTCCTCACCATTGGCCAGATCAGCGGCGGCCGCGCCCCTAATGTGATTGCCGATCAGGTGCGTTTGGCGGGAACAGTGCGATCGCTCCATCCCGAAACCCACGAAAATCTCCCCGCCTGGATTGAAACCATTGTCCAAGGGGTGTGCCACACCCACGGGGCCACCTGTGAGGTTAACTATCGGCGCGGCGTGCCTTCGGTGCAAAATGATCCCGCCCTCACTCAACTGGTGGAACAGGCGGCAGTGGAGGCTTGGGGGCGCGATCGCGTTCAAATTCTCCCCGAACCCTCCCTCGGGGCTGAAGATTTTTCCCTCTACCTCCAAGAGGCCCCCGGCAGTATGTTTCGCTTAGGGGTGGGCCGCCCCGATCAGGGCAATCCCCCCCTCCATCATCCCGAATTTGAAGCCGATGAAGGGGCGATCGCCACCGGGGTTGTCACCCTTGCCTATGCCGCTTGGCAATATTGGCAGCACCTTAAGCGTCCAGAGGAACCGCCACTAACGCCCGCTTAATGGGAATATCCAGGATAAACGTCGCCCCCGCACCGGGTTGCGATGTACACATCATCTGGCCATTGTGGTTTTCCGTGACAATTTGATAACTAATCGATAGCCCTAAGCCAGTGCCTTTACCTACGGGTTTGGTGGTGAAGAAGGGATCGAAAAGGCGCGATCGCGCCCCCTCATCAATCCCTAAACCGTTATCGGCAATGGATACCCTAGCCCAACGGTCTTCCTGCAATTCCGTCGTAATGGTAATCACGCTTGGGTCGGCCTTCTGTTCCCCAAAGGAGCGGTGCTGATCCCGCTCCTCCAAGGCATCGAGGGCATTGGCGAGGATATTCATAAACACCTGATTGATCTGCCCCGGATAGCATTCCACCGCAGGTATCGCGCCATAGTTGCGTTGAATTTGGATGGTGGCGCGATCGGGCCGACTTTTCAAGCGATGGCCGAGGATGCTCAGGGTACTTTCGAGGCCCTCATGGAGATCCACCGCCTTATAATCCGCTTCATCAAGGCGGGAAAAATTCCGCAGCGATCGCACAATTTCCCGCACCCGTTCCGCCCCAGATTTCATCGAATTCAATAACTGGGGTAAATCTTCGGCAATAAAATCCACTTCAAGATCTTCAATTTCTTCGACTAAATCCGTCGGGGGATCGGGGTAGCAGCGTTGGTAGGCGGCAATCCCAGCCAGGAGACTATCGGTATATTCTTGGGCCGGTTGGAGATTGCCGTAGATGAAGTTAATCGGGTTATTAATTTCGTGGGCTACCCCCGCCACCAATTGACCCAAAGCCGACATTTTCTCACTTTGCACCAATTGTAATTGCGTGGATTGGAGGGTTTTAAGGGCTTGTTGGAGTTGGGCTTCGGCGGCTTCGGCCCGCTGGCGATCGCGGGTTTCCTGCATTAGTCGCTCGTTGGTTTCCGTTAGCTCAATGACCTTGCCTTCGAGGTCATGGTAGAGCCGTTTTAAATTGTCCTCTGCCCGCTCGCGATGGGCTTCAGCTTCGTTGAGGGATTTTGCCCCCCAAAGAATCGTCGCCCCCATGGCCAGCACACTGGAAACGGCAAAGAGGGCTAACCCCACCTCCGAGGCGTAAAACTGATGACGGTAGCCCATTAACACGAACCAACCGAGGGCCAGGAGGACAAATGAGCCATTGATTAAAAATTGCCGGGCCATGATCCCCCCAGCGCGGGGAGATGTGATAATTGCCTTGATGCCGCGATTGGGGCGGGCGAGGAGGATGCCAATGGACAGGTAGAAAAAGGCGATCGCCGTATGCACCGCCATCTGTGTATAGGCCCCAAACCCGTAAAACTGCGACGTATTGTAGGCATAGCCCACCAAACCCAGGCCGGCGATCGTCCCAAAGGCCAGGGTTAAGCCCTGCACCAGACCGACGGGGGAACGGCGGTTGGGAAAGAGGGTGAGGGCGATCCCCAAGAGGATGAAGTTAAAGGCGGTATTCGCTGCCATGCGGCCCGGGTTGGCGGTTCCCACAGCAGCGGTATTGTCGAGGAAAATGGCCTCATCAATGCCGAAATCTACATGGAGCAAATATTGCACCAAGGACAGGCCCCCAATGGCGATCACTAGCCCCCCTAAACCCGTGGCCATCCAGGTATGGTGACGACGACGGCGGGGCAAGCAAAACAGATAAAGGGATGCCCCGCTGGCCAAAAACCCGAGGGCAGTATTCACCTTCATGCTCACCCACATGGGTAGGATGCTTTTGAGCAGGGCCAGATCCAACGCCCAACCGATGAGCACCGCAATCCCCGTCAAGGCGATGATGGAACCACAAAGGCGCGATCGCGCTAGGTTGCGATCGCGCCATCGACGACTCTGGGCTAGGGAGCGTAGTCGAGCAAAGCCGTTGAGTTGTCCTTGTTGCCAAAACGCCACGGGCCGAATCCTCAAGCTGAGAAGTATAGCCGCAACGCTAACAACTTCTCAAGGCATCGACAATGAAAACGGTCAGGGAATTTTGACGCAGACCTAACCCAAGCTGGTTAACACATCTTCGGCATGGGTAGCCGTTTGTACCGCTGCATCCACATGGCTGATCACACCATTGGCATCAATGATGTAGGTGACTCGTTTGGCATAGCCGCCGCCGTCCACATCGTAGGCTTGGGTAATCGCCCCATCCACATCGGTGAGCAGTGTAAAGGGCAGACCATATTTTTCTTTAAATTTGGTGTGGGAAGCTTGATCATCTCGGCTCACCCCTAGCACCACCATGTCTTTCTCTTGATAGGTGGCGTAGTGATCCCGGAAGCTTTGGGCTTGCTTTGTGCAGCCGGGGGTGTCGTCTTTGGGGTAAAAATACATGACGACGATTTTACCCGCGAAATCACTGAGAGAGACCGTATTGCCTTGGTCGTCTAGGGTGGTGAAGTGAGGTGCGCTTGTGCCAACAGTTAAAGCCATAATTTTTGTTTTGCTTGTGAATCCAAGGTTTAAATATTCTGTCTCCTGATTTTAGAAGATTCCGCTGCCGGTTGGGGATCGCCGCCCCGCCGCCCCGGCCGCTCTGGGTGGGATCATGGCACAATGGTCTCTGAATTCCCTTCAGTCCAGCGATGAACCCATCCACCGCCGTTGTTTATCCCCCGAAAACCTGCGATCGCGCCGCCCGCGCCCTGCGCTGCTCCCCCTTCACCATCGCCCTCCTCCTGGCCATGGAAACCGCTGGCATTCCCCTCCAAGCCCTGACGGGTCAAGGGGGCCTTGACCAAGGCTACACTCGCAAACCCCTGTTAGAGGTGTGGGCAGAAAGTGAAATGTTGTGGTTGATCCAGGTGGGCCTGGTGCGGCGAGAAGTGGATGGCCAAGGCATTACCGATAGTTTCCGCCTCACCCCCTTAGGCCGGCAATTTAGCCAAGATTGGCAGGGGCAGGGGATTCCGGAACCGCGTTGGGGCGATCGCCTCCTCAACTTCCTCCAGCGCTGGCTACGGTGGCCGCGATGAAAGCAATCATGGTGGTGGGAACCACCTCCCACGCAGGGAAATCGATGTTAGCCACGGCCCTCTGTCGTCTCCTCAGTCGGCGGGGCAAACGGATCACCCCCTTCAAGGGGCAAAACATGGCCCTCAATGCCTACGTCGCCCCCTCCGGCGGAGAAATGGGCTATGCCCAGGCGGTACAGGCTTGGGCAGCGGGGATTAAACCCTGGGTGGAAATGAACCCGATTTTGCTCAAACCCCAGGGAGATAGCACATCTCAGGTGATCATCCGAGGCAAAGCCGTCGGCACGACAACGGCATCGGACTATTATGAACAGTATTTTGAGCGCGGTTGGGAGGCGATCACCGAATCCCTCCACCGTTTAGCAGCGGAATTTGATGTCATTGTTTGCGAAGGGGCCGGTAGTCCGGCGGAGGTGAACCTCAAACATCGCGACCTCACCAATATGCGCGTCGCCAAGTACCTCAACGCAGCAACGATTTTAATTGTTGATATTGATCGGGGGGGCTGTTTTGCCCATGTGGTGGGGACGTTGGCGCTCTTAGACCCCGATGAGCGGGCTTTGATTAAGGGGATTGTGATCAATAAATTTCGGGGGCAATTGTCAATTTTGCAGCCGGGGATTGAGTGGTTAGAGGAATATACCGGGATTCCCGTTTTGGGGGTGCTGCCTTGGAGTGAGAACCTGCTCCCGGCGGAAGATTCCTTGAGTTTGTTGGAGCGGCGATCGCGCAAGGATCAACAGGAAGTCAGCCTCGCGATTATTCGCCTGCCCCGCATTGCCAACTTTACCGACTTTGATCCCCTCGATGCAGAGCCGACGGTGGGGGTGAAATATGTGGGCTTGGAGGATCGACTGGGCTATCCCGATGCGGTGATTTTACCCGGATCGAAAACCACATTAAGCGATCTTCAAGCACTCCATAGCAGCGGCATGGCCAAGAAAATTCACGATTTTGTGGCGGCAGGGGGCACGGTGTTTGGGGTTTGTGGGGGGTTCCAAATGTTGGGCGATCGCATTGCCGATCCCGACGGCTTAGAAGGGGAAGAGGGGGAACAAATCGGCCTCCAACTGCTGCCGGTTAGAACCACAATCACCCCCGATAAAGTCACCCGCCAACGCACCTGTTTATCCCACTATCCCCACGAAGGGCTAGTGGTGGAAGGCTACGAAATCCACCAGGGCAAAACCCAATGGTTAACAAATCGCCGCACCAAACCCGCCGATCTGCCCCAAGCCCTGTTTGATGATGCCAGTTTGGGCATGGTGGATGCTAGTCATTCGGTGTGGGGCTGTTACCTCCATGGCATTTTTGACAATGGCCCTTGGCGGCGCACTTGGCTCAACCATCTCCGCCAACGGCGGGGCCTGCTCTCCCTCCCCACTGGCGTTCCCAACTACCGAGAGCAGCGGGAAATCATGCTCAATGATCTAGCTAACTTGGTGGAGCAACACCTGGATCTCACGGCGATTTTAGGTTAATTGGAGGGTTTTTGTCCTGGGATACGGACGTTGAGCAAAGGCAATGATGGGAAAACGTTGGTATCTAAAACTATGGGGCACAGCAACGGCCCAAAAATTAACCCAGTTATTGCTGTTGTCTGTGACGATCACCACCTTGAGCATTATGGGGCTGGTGGTGGGGAGTTCGCTTTTTTTAACGACGGTGGGGCCTCAGGGGCTGCCGGTGGCCTATGTGGCCATGGGGGTTTTATCGCTGCCGATTTATCTCGGCCTCTCCCAAATTGTCGATCGCGTCGATCGCCCCCGGTTGGTACGCATTGTGTTGGGGGTGGCGATCGCCCTCACGGTGATCCTGCGGCTGCTTTTGTTCCTGGGGGACGGCCCCGGCCATTGGCTCAATTACCTCCTTTATATTGGCTTTTATATTCAGTGGATTCTGCTCTTGGAGGTGCTTCTTCCGAGCTTGGTGACGGACTATTTCACCAGTTTGGATTGGAACCGCTATTCCCCTGGGTTACGGATGGCCATGGCGGTGGGGGGGGTGTTGGGGGGCGGCTTGGCCACCGGGTTAGCCCGCTGGTGGGCAACGGTGGATCTGCTGTGGGTGTTGCCCCCGTTAGCAGCATTGGCGGCGGCTCAGGTGGCGGGGATGGAGCGATCGCTCCACCCCATCGAAAACCCCCAAGATCAATCAGAAACCGAGGGGCCTCGCCTCAGTTGGGCCGGCGTGCGGGCCTATCCGATTATGCTCTTTCTCGCCGCCAGCACATTCCTCTTCATCCTGCTCTACTGCATGGCGGAATACCTCTACTTTGCGGTGTATCTGGATTACTTTGGCGTTAGCGGCACCTCTTCCCAGGGCAATCAGGATGAACTCACCCAGTTCCTCGGCACGGTGCGCATGGTGAACAATATCATTCCCTTTGCGGTGCTTTATTTGGTGACGCGGCCGCTGTTAAATCATTGGGGGGTGGGGGTGATGAACTTGCTCTATCCCTTGCTGACCTTGGGAGCCTTTGGGGGGTTAGCCCATCAGTTGACGCTGCCTTGGGCATTGTGGGCCAATGTCAATAACGATGGGTTAGATGATAGCCTCAATCAACCGATCCATAGCCTTAATTACAACGCCGTGCCCTACGGTTGGGTGGGGCAGGTGCGGGCGATTAGTAATGGTTTGGCCTATGCTTTGGGGTTGGCGGCGGCGGGGTTGCTGTTGATGGCGGCCCAATGGGGACTAAGGCCGGAGCAGATCGCTCGCGGCGGTGTGGGTTTAAGTGCCATTTTTGTCCTGGTACGCTACGGCATGGGCCGCAGCTATGTGCGATCGCTCCTGCAAATGTTGCGCACCGGCACCGTCCAATGGGAGGAGGTGGGGGCGGGGATGGGTCGCCTCCCCAAGCAATACAGTGGCGAAATTGATGACCTGCTCACCAGTGGCGATCGCTCCTGCCAAATCCTCGGCCTCGCCCTCGCCACCCGCCTCCACAATCCCCAGGACTGTTTCCAAAAAGTGGAACCCCTTCTGGCCACCACGGATTCCGGATTGCGCCGCAACCTCATCCGCTTTCTCTCCCAAAACCCCCACCCGACAGTTAACCCTTATCTTTACCGCCATTTAGAGAGTGATAACGGGGCAGTGCGATCGCTGATCCTAGAAGCTTTACTCGCTCGCCGTTGCCTCCTCAATGAGGCACAATTGACCCCGCTCCTCGCCGACCCTGACACAACGGTGCAGGCCCTCACCTGTGTGGCCGTCACCGCCCAAGGCAATACCCACCTTGCCCCCCAATGTCAGCGGATCTGGCAACTGCCCCTCAGTGATCAGGAGCGGCTGACGGTGATTGGGGCGATTCGTCTCACCCGCAATCCTCGCTTGATTCCGATTGTGCAGGAGTTGCTGGCGGAGGGTTCGGTGGAGGTGGTGCGGGCGGGGTTGGAAACCTTGGCGCGGTTGGCCCGGCCGGGGGAAACGGCCCTGGTGGCGTTGGTGGAGCAGGAGTTAACCACCTTTGACCCCTTGGTGCGGGCGATCGCCCTTCAGTTGGTGGGGGTCTTGCAACACCCGCGTTTACTGTTAGATGTTGCCGTGGGGTTAGAGCATGAATCCCTAGCGGTGCGGCTCTGGGCAGCCCAAGCCCTGGGGAACTATGGCAATAAAAGCCTGCGGGTGGCGAAGGTGTATCTGGCCTCGCGGCGGTTTGAGGTGGTGGAGGCGGCGATCGCCGCCATTGGCCGGATCAACAGCCGCCAAGCCAGCGATACCCTCTACGACTTTCTCCGCCCCGACTATCAACGCGCCGTACAAATTCAGCAATGGTTGTTACAACTCCCCGATGATCAACCGATTTGGCGGGTGGTGCAGGTGATCTTAGCCGATGCCCAGGAGCGGATCATTGCCCGTGTCTTTGCGGTGTTGCGAGCGGTGGATCGCGAAGGGCTGCTCCACCGTTTGGAAAAGGCTCTTTATGATCGCGATGGCTACGCTGTTGCGGATCGCCGTCGTCGGGCCAATGCGATCGAAACCCTAGCCGCTGGCCCCCTGCGGCGGTTTATTGTGCCCATTATGACGCTGTTGGAAACGGAAGATCGCCTCAGTCCCGCCCCCAACGCCAATTTGCTCACGAAACGGGGCCCCTTAATCCAAGCCCTGTTGGCATCTGATGATCGTTGGTTACGGGTGGCCGGTATTTTTGTTCAATCCCAACAGCAACAGCCCCTACCGGCGGCCTTGGTTGATGATCTCAATCCCCTCGTCCAACGGTTGGCCATTGCCCTCCGGGACGGCCAACAAACAACACTCCCCGATGAAGATTGGTTTTTAAAACAATTGCTATTTCTGAAAACCCAATCTTGGCTTAAATCCCTCTCTTTAGATGAATTGGAAACGATTAACTGGGCCTTTAATCAGCGGGATTTCCGAGCCGGGGAAGTGATCTGTGCGCCCACGGAGGGCCAACAATCAGAGACAGACCCGCGCCACCAACAGCTTTACCTGATCTACGATGGCGATGTGCTGCTGGCCTCCCATGGGGTGATTTTGACCGTGGGGGAAGGGTTTGGCGTGATGCACCTCTGGGAAGATGCAGCGGTGCAGTTTAAGGCCGTTGCTCACACTGAATGCAGCTTGCTTTGCCTCTCCCGGGCCCGCTTCAATCGTTTGGTGGATCGCTGTCCTCGCCTTTTGGGCTGTATTGCCCAGGTGGCGGATATCACCGAAGTACTTTAACCCGACAGAAAAAAAACCTTGTGTTAGCCTTAAGGACAATTGAGAATGGGCAATTCCCTTCGGTTTGGTATCGGTTGCCCCACCGACTCCCATCGTCCATTCCTCAATGACAAACGTAGTACATTTGTGCTGTTTATCCCTTCGTTATCTGTCTAATTCTGTCATGGAGCAAGGTTTAGTGTGGCTGAATAATGCCCCCCCGCCCCCTTTGCGGCAACTCATTGCGGTGTTTGATCATCTCCCCCTCGCGGTGACAGTCTATGATCAGGAGGGCCGCTGTCGTTGGCAAAATGCCCTGGCGGCGGATTGCCATGGGGAACCGGCAAACTTAAGCGATCGCTACCCCACCCCTTGGCTCCAACCCCTCTACGCAACCCTCGCCCAAGGGGAAACCTTCAAAACGGAATGGGAACGGGTGATCGAGGGGCGATCGCAGGGGCACACCGTCATCGCCACCGTGATTGAAGATCGAGAGGAGTCCTTAATCCTGATCCAGGAGCAGCCGATGATTGCCATTGAACAACAACAGAATCGTCAGGCGCTCCGCAATAGCGAAAACCGCTATCGGGAACAGTCCCAAATGTTAGCCCACTTTAGCCGCAGTCTTAAGGAACTCCATCGCCTTAGCACGGGCGTTTACAACACCTTCCCCGAATGTAGTGAGGTTTATCTCACCGCTGGCCGGCAGTTACTCGATTTACCCATCGGCATGATTTTGCAGCGCCACGGCCCTCGCTATTCCATTAACCACATTCAAAGTCCCCAGGCGGAACTGTTGGCCGGTGTTCAAGTGGATGTCGTAGGGGGAGAGACCCAAAACCTGATCTGCCAAACCTGGATCGGGGACAATCATCAGCAATGCCGCCAGCATCCCCTCGCGGCTCACCTCCCGATTCAAACGGCGATTACCACCCCGATTTGGGTGGATCAGGAGGTGTACGGGATTTTGAGCTTTGTGTCGGTCTCGGCCCGAGAGTTGCCCTTTGCGGACTATGAATGTGAGATTTTAGAACTGATGGCGCGGGATTTGGGGCGGTTTATGGCGGCCCATCGGGGGGAACTCCATCGCCAATCGGTGGAATCAGCGCTGCGCTATAGCGAAATGAAGTATCGCAGTATTTTTGAGAATATTACCCAGGGGATTTTTCAAACCACATTGGATGGTCGTTATCTCAACGCCAATCCCTTTTTAGCCCGACTCTATGGCTATGATTCCCCCGTCGATTTGATTATGCATCTGACGGATGTTGCCCATCAGCTTTATGTGGATCCCCAACGGCGGCAGGAGTTGGCGGCCCGCACCCAAGCAGAAGGGATTGTTTACCATGCGGAATCTCAGGTTTATCGGCGCGATCGCACGATTATTTGGGTTTCAGAAACCCAGCGGGCGGTGCGGGATCAACAGGGGAATTTGCTCTATTTTGAGGGGACGGTGGAGGATATTACCGCCCGTCGCCATGCGGAAGAACAATTGCAATACAACGCCTACCACGATCCCCTAACGGGGCTGCACAATCGCACTTGGTTTACGGAGCAATTAGAGGCCCGTTTGGCAGAAGGCCTCACCACCAGCGGCTATGGTGTGTTATTTATCGATTTGGATCGCTTCAAGATTATCAATGACGGCCTAGGGCATATTGTCGGCGATCACCTCCTTCAGGAAGTGGCCCGACGGCTCCAGGCCACCCTCCCCACCACGGCGAAGTTAGCCCGGTTTGGGGGGGATGAATTTGCGGTGTTATTGCCCGATGTGGCGAATCCGGCGGCGGCCCAGGCGATCGCCCGTCATTTGGTGGCTCACATGCAACAACCCATTTTCCTCGAACAGCGGAGTTTTTCCGTGGGGGCGAGTGTGGGGATTGTTTTGGGCGATCGCACCTATCAAAGCCCAGATCAACTGTTGCGGGATGCCGATCTGGCCATGTACCGCGCCAAGGCCGAAGGGGGCAGCACCACCGCATTATTTGAACCCTCCATGTTGCCGGTAGCCCTGGCTCGATTAGAACTGGAACACGATTTAAAACGGGCTTTAGACTTACGGGAACTTCACCTCTACTATCAGCCAATTTTTAGTTTAAAAACCGGTGAACTCCACAGCTTGGAAGCCCTCGTCCGGTGGCATCACAATCAACGGGGTTGGATTCCCCCCGGAGACTTCATTCCCGTTGCGGAAGAAACCGGTCAAATCCATGTCATTGGTTGGTGGGTTTTAGAGCAAGCCTGTCAACAACTCCATCGCTGGCGAGCCTCCTACCCGACGTTGCCGGATTTAAGTGTCCATGTCAATGTTTCGGTGTTGCAACTCAAGGAAACGGATCTTGTCCCTCGGATTATGGCCCTCTTGGAGCGGTTTCACCTACCGCCCCATTGCCTCAAACTGGAAATGACCGAAACCAGTTTTCTCGAAACGGCCAATTTTGATAGCTTGATTTTTCAAGAAATTCAACAGTTGGGGATTGGGTTTTGTATTGATGATTTTGGCACCGGTTATTCTTCCCTGAGCCGCCTCCACAATTTGCCGATTAACACGATTAAGGTCGATCGCACCTTTGTAATGGGTGTGGATCAAGATCCGACGAAAATGGCGATCGCCCAAACAATCATTGACCTGGCCCACAATCTCGGGGCCAATGTGATTTCCGAAGGCATTGAAAGCGAGGCCCAGCACCAAAAGTTACAACAATTGGGTTGTGAGTTGGGTCAAGGCTATTGGCTGTCGCGACCGATGGATGTCCCCACCGTCCAGCGGTTGCTGAATCAGATCAGCCACAGCCAATGCTTGCAACGCCGAGGCACGACCCTCACCCACCAGAATCCAGAGCTACAGGCTTGGGCCTGATTGCCGTTGTCGCCAGCGCCACAGTTCGCCGACCCACAACACCAGGGAGGTACTGCTCAGGATCAGCCCCCAATCCTTGAAGCTTAAGGGCACGGTGCGAAAAATATCGCCTCCCCATTGGATAATCGCCACCTGCCCCAGAAAAATCGTCAGGGCAATAAAGACAAAACCTTGATTGGCTAACAGCCCTGTAAATGCCGATTGGGTAATTCCCAAACAACGGGCATTGAACAAATTCCAGAACTGCAAAAACACAAACACGGCGAAAAATACCGAGAGTTCATAGGGGCTAATCCCATCCTGATCGAGATACAACAAAAACCCAACTAACAACACCAAAAAGGTCAAGCCCATGCCGACAATATTCCGCACCATTGTGGGGGTAATAATAAAGGCCGTGGGGGAACGGGGGGCTTCTTGGAGGACAGCTTCTGAGGGGGGTTCGGTGGCTAAAGCTAAGGCGGCAAAGGTATCCATGATCAGGTTGACCCAGAGCATTTGCGTCACCGTCAGGGGGAGAGATACGCCAATGAACGGCCCCAAGAGGGCAATGCCCAGGGCAACCACATTAATCGTTAGTTGAAAGAGGATGAACCGTTGGATGTTTTTATAGAGCGATCGCCCCCAAACAATGGCATTGACAATACTTTGAAAGGAATCATCAAGGAGGATAATATCGCTGGCTTCCTTGGCGATCGCCGTCCCACTCCCCATCGCTAAACCCACCTTTGCCTGCTTCAGCGCCCCCGCATCGTTCGTACCATCCCCCGTTACACCCACCACCGCCCCCGCCTCCTGCAACAGGCGCACCAGCCGCAGTTTATCCAAGGGCACAGCCCGGGCCAACACCTTGAGGCTTTGCACCGCTTCGCGGGCTTCTGGATCAGGAAGATCCCGGAAAGCTTTCCCCGTCATCAGGGCATAGGGATCGGTTTCATCCCCCTGCCATAGACCAATTTGGCGGGCAATTTCCTGGGCCGTTTCGGGGCAATCTCCGGTGATAATCTTGACCTGAATCCCGGCGGCTAAACAAATACGGATCGCATCGGGGACTTCTGCCCGGAGGGGGTCGGCGATCGCCACAAACCCCAACCAAGTCAACGCATCGGGCATTTCCTGATAATCCGTCTCCGGCACAATTAAATTATCCGACAATTCCTTATAGGCAAAGCCCAACGTCCGCATCCCCCGCGCCTGATACTCATACAACAGTTCCAAAATCGGCTGTTTATTATTGAGGGGAAACCGGCCGTATTCCGTCAGAATGTGGGAGCAGCGATCTAACAACACCTCCGGCGCACCCTTAAGGTGCATCACCTCCCGACCCAAAGCCCCGGAATGGCCTAGGGTTGCCATATATTTCGTTTGGGTAGAGAAGGAGAGGCGAAATTTAATCTCCAGGCCCCGCCGCAGATTGAAATAGTCCATATGCTGGTGATCCAGCCAAAGCAATAACGCCCCTTCCGTGGCATTGCCAATCACTACCGGTGGTTTATCCGGCTGTTGATCCAGATCAGCGGTGCTGTTGCCCGCCATTGCTTCCCCGATTAACTGATTAGCCAGATCCAAATCCGCCACCTTGCGACTGTGCAAACTGGGAAAATTCACCTCATGGACGCGCATTTGATTTTGAGTCAATGTCCCGGTTTTATCAGAACAGATCACCGTTGCCGCCCCGATGGTTTCGCAGGCGTGCATCCGCCGCACCAGGTTATTATTTTGAGCCATGCGCTTCATGCTGTAGGCCAGGGAAAGGGTGACACTCATGGGCAACCCCTCCGGCACTGCTACGACAATAATCGTCACCGCCACCATGAAATAGCCCAGCAAGGTTTGGCCAACGGTGGTAGGCAACCACACCCCCGAATCCGGGGGCAACAGCCCCAAGGCCCAACCACTCCCCACCCCTAACCCCAAGGTCAAAATGCCACCAACGATCGCCTTTAACCAACTTTGCCATTCTCCCCCATCGAGCCAGGAGGGTGTTTCTAAATCATCCTTAATCAGTTTTAACCCGTCATAAACCACCGGCAGCCACACCGGGATCAAGGCAACGGCAATGGTCAGGATGATGATCGCCAAAAAATAGGTTTGCGCCCCATCCAACTGAATTTCCTGAGTGAACCAGCCCCGCAGAAAGAGGGCGACAAAAATTGCCACGGCAAACGTCAAGCCCACCACACCAATCAGTTCACTGAGCCGCTCTAGTTGTTGGTTGAGGGGGGTTTGATCTCCCTGTTCAACGGTGGCCATGGCGGTGGCCAGTTTGCCAATTTCGGTCTGATCCCCCACCGCTGTCACCCGATAGAGGCCATTGCCCTGATCGACAATCGTGCTGCGGAAAAGGGTATGGGGGGGATAGATTTCATCGGTGAGGGATTGACTCTGTAGTTCAGCGGCGTTGAATTTTTGGACGGGTTCACATTCGCCAGTGAGTTTAGATTGATCAATTAAGAGGGAAACCGCTTCAATCACTTCCCCATCGGCGGGAATTTCCTCTCCCTGCTCCACATAAATCCAATCCCCCACCACCACATCTTTGCGGGCAATGGTGGTGGGATGGCCATCGCGGATCACCCGGACGCGCACCGCATCAACGTATTGATTGAGGATGTTAAAGGCTTGGTTGGCGCGGTATTCGTTGAGGAAGGCGAGGATCGTGGCCAGGAGGATGGCGATTAAAATCCCCACGCCCTCGATGAATTGGCCGTCAATGGTGCCGATGGCGATCGCAATCACAGCGGCAATAATTAAAATCCGAATCACCGGATCTTCAAATTTCGCCAAAAACAGTAACCACCAAGGTTCACGGCGAGGGGGGGTGAGTAGATTACTGCCGTAGGTTTCTCGGCTGCGCTCTACTTCAGCGGTAGTCAACCCTTTGGGGGGTGAGAGGGGCGATCGCGTCTCGGTCATTATGTGCAAGCCAGAGGAGTATTACCCTTTATTTTAAAGCACTGACTACCCTGGTTCCCTGTGGGGGGGGAAAGGGAGCGAGGAGCGAGGAGTGATATGAGTTTGCCGAAACCCGAGCCGCCAAGAACTAAAGTTCTTGGCTCATAGCGAAAGTGGGCTGAAGCCCACTCCGGGTATTGCCCAAAATAGGTAATGATGGACTGAAAGCCTTATACAGCAAGGATTGTAAGACTACCCCACTCCGGAACCCGTTTTAACGGGTTTTCGCTCTGAGGCGGGGATTTCAATCCCCGACGGACTGGGCGGAACCGTTGCAATTTCCTCCTGACCCTAAACCGTTTGCGGCTGGCCCTGGGGTTGGAACTGGAACAATGAATAAACAACATTGCGCCGAATATCGATCATTGTTTCCAGGAACATCTCATAACCCTCCTGTTTGTACTCAATCAGGGGGTCTTTTTGACCATAGCCCCGCAGGCCGATGGCTTCCCGCAACGCATCCATGGCTTGCAAATGTTCCCGCCAGAGGGTATCAATCTGCTGCAAGATAAAGAACCGCTCCGCTTGGCGCATTAACCCCGGCTGAATCTTATCGATTTGGTTTTCCTTGAGGTCGTAGGCTTTGCGAACTTCTTCGTAGAGGAAGGTTTTAATTTCCCCGATGGTCATATCTTCCAGGTGTTTCGGTTGCAGGTCTTCCAAGAGATAGACAAATTCCTTGGTTTTGCCAATCAAATCGGCTAACTTCCACTCTTCCGGCGGCAGTTCGGGGTTGGTATAGGCATCGACAATATCATCCATGGTGCGCTCGGCATAGCCAATCACCTGCTCTTTGAGATCGAACCCTTCCAGCACCCGCCGCCGCTCGGCATAGATGGCGCGGCGTTGGTTGTTCATCACCTCATCGTATTCAAACACCTGTTTTCGGGTGTCGTAATAGAAGGTTTCTACCTTTTTTTGCGCCCCTTCCAGGGAGCGGGTCAGCATCCCCGATTCGATGGGCATATCCTCTTCAACGCGGAAGGCATTCATTAACCCGGCAACGCGATCGCCCCCGAAAATTCGCAATAAATTATCCTGCAAACTGAGGAAGAATTTTGTCGAACCGGGGTCGCCTTGACGGCCTGCCCGCCCCCGCAATTGGTTATCAATGCGGCGGGATTCGTGGCGTTCTGTACCAATAACATGTAGCCCCCCGGATTGAATCACTTCATCATGCTCGCGGCTCGTGAAGGCTTCGTATTCCTTGCGGATCGTGTTATAGACCTCCCGCAACTTTTGCAAAACCGGATCATCAATGGGAGCACTTTCAGCGGCGATCGCAATTTTTTCCTCCGCTTCCAATTCCTGCAAACTCTGCTCGCCATACTGCTGCACCGCAAAGGCCACCGTATCCTTGAGCAGCGTTTCCGCCGCCGCCGAGAGCGTCGTGGGGAAAATATCCGAGGAGGCTTTCCAGCTTTTCACCTTCTTCTCGCCATCCCCCCCGAACCCTTGGGGAGCCTTGCGGGGTGCTTTCGCCGCCCCCACAGACATCATCAACTGCTTATTATCCTCCGGCATCACAATCCGAGGCATCAGGTATTCCCGCACCTTGAGCCGCGCCATATAGTCGGAGTTCCCCCCGAGGATGATATCCGTACCGCGACCGGCCATGTTGGTGGCGATCGTCACCGCCCCCTTCCGCCCCGCCTGGGCGACAATTTCCGATTCCCGCTCCACATTTTCCGGTCGGGCATTGAGCAAATTGTGGGGAATCTGGGCCTGTTGCAGCAGTCGAGCCAGCACCTCAGATTTTTCAACGCTGGTGGTTCCCACCAACACCGGCCGCCCCGCCTCATGCATCTCCTGGCATTCCTTAGCCACGGCGATCCACTTCGCATCCTCGGTCTTATAGACCACATCCGCCAAATCCCGGCGACGGGTGGGCAGGTTCGTGGGGATAATCGTCACCTGGAGGTTATAGATTTTCTCAAACTCCGCCTCTTCGGTTTTTGCCGTCCCCGTCATTCCCGCCAACTTGGGATAGAGGAGGAAAAAGTTTTGATAGGTAATCGTCGCCAGGGTTTGGGTTTCATTTTGAATCTCCACCCCTTCCTTCGCTTCGATCGCCTGGTGTAACCCATCACTCCAGCGGCGACCCTTCAGCACCCGGCCCGTAAATTCATCAACAATCACCACCTCATCATCGCGAACAATGTAGTTCACATCGTTCGTGAACAGTTCCTTGGCCTTGATGGCGTTAAAAATATAGTGCGCCCAAGGATCTTCAGGATCATAAAGATCAGTAACCCCGAGCAATTCCTCTGCCTTGGCAAACCCCTCATCATTGAGCAGCACGTTACGGGCTTTCTCATCCACCTCATACTCCCCTGTGCCATCTTCTTCATTTTGGGGATGGAGGTTGGTGGCGATTTGCGCGGCTCGGACGTATTTTTCCGTGGGCCGCTCAATCTGGCCAGAGATGATCAACGGCGTGCGGGCTTCGTCGATCAGCACCGAATCCACTTCGTCAATCACACAATAATTAAAGGGCCGCTGTACCACATCCTCAATGGAGGTGGCCATGTTATCCCGCAGATAATCAAAGCCCAGTTCGCTGTTGGTGGCGTAGGTGATATCGCAGGCGTAGTTTTTGCGGCGTTCAGCGGGGGTCATCCCCGCTTGGATC
>JAABSU010000049.1 GCA_011390265.1 Spirulina sp. | reverse complement strand
GGGCGGCCCTTTTCTTCAATGGTTTCCAGTTTGCCCCAATGGGCTTTAAGAATCGCGCCAGCGGCCAGGGCCGCTTCGGTGGCAATATCGAGGAACGTTTGCAGCGGTTCGGCTTGGGCCATGGGTGAGGAAAGATTGCAATAACAAAAATTAACGGCGCGTTAACGGCGAAATTCCGCCGGAGTTTGGCGCAGGGGCTGATCCGGTTGCCAAATGCCAATGCCTTTTATTCTTGCATAGTCTTGGGCGTGGCTCAATCGCTGTTGGATGGGGGAGGGGCTATCACTCCCCTGAGCCAACACATAGCCCTCTTCCACCAACCACCGATTAATCCATAAATCCCCCTGCCATAGGTGCCCCCAGTAGCGATCGTATTGATCCGGTTCGGCTCGCTCTAGGGCGAGGGTGACGGTGGGGCTTTGTTGCAGTTGGTTTTCGAGGGCAATGTGGGCGGCTTCGCCCCAGGGAGCCTGTTGTAGATCTGGGGCATTGATGCCACTGAGGCGCAGGGTAATGGCAGCCTGGGGATCGTAGGGAAAGCCGCGCAATACCACCACTTGGCCACTAATGACCCGCTCAATCGTCACTGTTAGGCCCTGGGGCGGGGTTTCCGGTTGGCAACTGGTGAGCAGGAGGAGCGCCAAGAGTGCGAGGATGTTAGTCCTCATCCAGGGGTAAACCCATCCGCACCGGCCCCTTGCCAAAATAGCGACCAAATTGCAGTTCATAAACCTCATCTTCATCCTGGGTTTCCACCACCAGATCGGAGCGGGCATAGCTAACACAGAGCAAGGCGTAGCCCTGGGCTTGGAGGTCGGGGGAAAGGCCCATGGCTTCCGGTTGGATCAGGTTGCCCTCTTTGACCCGCACAGCGCAGGCGGTACAGGCTCCATTGCGGCAGGAGAAGGGGAGGATATAACCCTCGGCTTCGAGGCTGTGGAGGATGTATTGATCATCGGGGACTTGGGCGGTGAAGGTTTGGCCCCGCTGGCGATCGTGGACTTGGACGGCGTGATAATTGGGCATGGTTCCCCCGACAACAGCACCTCCCATTGTACAAAGATTGGTGGAAATGTTGATCAAGATTTTGACGATGGGCTTTTGTGCTGCTACAATGGAAAACTGCAACGCACCTGGAGAGGTGGCCGAGTGGTCGAAGGCGCAGCACTGGAAATGCTGTAATGGGGTAACCTATTCGAGGGTTCGAATCCCTCCCTCTCCGTACTTTGAAGGATCCCCCCTGCCCCCCTTAAAAAGGGGGGTTCTTTGGTTTTAATGGGGTTCTTTGGTTTGAGGGCGAAATTGGAGGGCGAAAAATGCGAAGTCTTCCTACTTCCCAACCAAAGGGAATTTTGGTTTATATTGGCTTAGAGTTTGACGCGATGGGTGAATGGCCATGAAAGCATTGGTAACAGGGGCAAATGGCTTTACCGGTTCCCATTTGGTGCGGGCCTTGGTGGCGCGGGGTTTGGATGTGGTGGGGTTGGTGCGGCGGACGAGTAAGCGCGATCGCCTCGCTAACGTCCCCCTCACCCTCGCCTATGGGGATATCACCGATCGCCCCAGCCTCGATGCGGCGATGGCGGGGGTGGATTGGGTCTTTCATACGGCGGCGGATGTGGATTTGGGGATTGTGGATGGCGATCGCATGGCCCGGGTCAATATTGACGGGACGGGCAATGTTCTGGCCGCGGCCCAGGCTGCCGGGGTGCAAAAAATGGTCTATTGCAGCACCATCGGCATCTATGGCGATACCCAAGGGGAAACCATTGATGAAACGTTTCAACGCCGCCAAACCGGATTTTCCTCCGCCTACGATCGCACCAAATACGAAGCTCAAGTTTTGGTCAATCAGGCGGCAGCAGCGGGCTTTCCCGTCGTCAGTGTGATGCCGTCGGGAATTTTTGGCGTAGATGACCCCCATTTTGGCCCGGTGATTCAGTTATTTTTACGGGGCAAACTGCCCTTTTGGGTGGGGGGCGATCGCATTACCGGCATTGTCCATGTGGATGATCTCGTGGAAGCCATGATCCTTGCCGCCGAAAAAAGCCAACCCGGTGAACACTACATCATCTCCGCCGCCGACCTCCCAACGCGGGAAATGTTCGCCTACCTCGGGCAAAAAGCCGGAATTCCCACCCCCAAGGAAGCCCCCAAGGCCCTGGTTTACGCGATCACCACCCTCCTCGATCCCCTCGGCCATCTATTCAAATGGAACCCCCCCCTAAGCCGGGAACGCCTCCACTACGTCTATGAACGCTGTGTGCGCGTCACAGGCCAAAAAGCCAAGGATCAACTGGGGTGGAATCCCCGCCCCCTCACCGCCATTTTTGATGAATTTCTCCCCTGAATCGATGCTTGATGTGTCTGGGCTAATGGCCCGCTATGGCCTCACCCACCGTTCCCAACTGGATGAACGCCTCGATGCGGTGGGCGAAAAGCTCCACCGTCACCCCCAGGGGGCAGAATATGCCGACGTTCCCCTCGTGCAACACCTTGATGATTTGGATCGCTGGTTAGCCCAAGGAAGAACCCTCGCAGACTATACCGCTATGGGCAAAGTGCGGATCATCGGCCCTGGGGGGGAGGAAAGGGCTGAGGGGGCGATCGATGTGGCGACCGTGGCAGATCTCGTGAGGGAGCCGGAAAATCCCCTCACGGCGGTGGTGCTCACCCTATCTCAAGCCCTTGTCGGTCAAAGGGCAAGCCCTTCCCCCCTGCAAGTGTGGCGAGAATTAGAAGAGGCCTGCCATTGCAGTTGGATTCTTTCCACCTCCCAAGTCCGTGACCTGACCGGCATGGCCCCCCATGGTGATATTTATGAGTATGGCGCGTTTCGGTTTAAGCGCAATGGCAAGATCGGCCGTGAGGCGGGTTGGGAAGTTTGGAAAATTGCTTAGCATTTAAGATCCCCGTTTAGGCACGGGGATTGTCAAAAATATGGGAGGATAAAATGGTAGCTGTTGGCTCTGTTCTTGATCAGAGCAGTCTCAACGCCCCCCTGTTTAACATTAGGAACATCAAAAATGCCCTACACAGAAGAAGAAGGCGGCCGGATTAACAACTTTGCTGCCGAGCCAAAAATGTATACATCCAAGCCTCCCACCACCACAGAAAAACGCAATTACATCATCGGTGGGATTGTTGCGCTTGCCCTTGTGACTGGGGTGCTGTTCGTGGCGTTCTCGGTTTCCTAGGATGGCCTGGCGATCGCCATCGGCCATTGTTCAACTCGTGAAATTCCCAAACCACCAAAGGGGGAGATGATTAATCATCTCCCCCTTCACGTTTAGCGAGGATGGCCAGAACGCCACCCTTTGAGCAGGAGGGGTCTATTGTTCACGGGTGGGAATATCCACCACCGGGCGATCGATGGAAATGCTCAGATCCTTAATCATGGGATCGGCAGCGAGGGGAATATCCACCACCGGCTGACTGACGGCGATCAGCAAACTAGCTGCATCGGGTTCAGCTTCTTGGGTTTGGGCGAAGCGGGGAGCCAGGGGAGATTGGGGAGCAAGGAAAGACAAAGCACCCACCATCGCAGCGGCGATCGCCCCTCCACTCCAAGCCACCCAGCGAAACCGGCTGTGCCGTTGCTCTTCATGGGCAAACACACCGGCCAAGAGGTCGTCGGCAGAGGTCTCTGAAACCGGAATGGGGAGGGTTTGCAACCCGTAGCGCAGTTGGGTGAGGCGTTGGTGTAGTTCCTGAATGACCGGATCATGATCAAGCCAGTCTTGGACTTGCTGCCGCTCCGAGGCAGTCACTTCACCATCCAAATAGGCACTGAGGAGTTCAAAACGATCGCGTTGGTAAATGTCCATGGGTGAATCTAGATCAGAAAAGTCAGAGAAATAGGCTTGATCCCCAAAGGAATCATCGAAATGGTGTGTGCGAGACCGATTGTGATTGGATGTCATGATTCACCCCCTAGCGGCTTGACAAATCCCCAAAGTTGACTATTTTTTAGGTTTACATTCTAGCCCCTTTGATGAGCGATCGCTAGATCCCCCCCGTAACAATTCACAACGGGATTACTCATGGGTCAAATAGGGCGTTAACTCTTCCTGGAGTTTGAGACGGGCACGGGCAATGCGAGACTTGACGGTTCCGAGGGAAACCCCGGTCATTTCCGCAATTTCCTCGTAGGCTAGCCCTTGAATTTCCCGCAGCACGATCGTCGTGCGGAAGGCCTCGGGGAGATCGGCGATCGCCAAATGAAGCTTTTCATAAAACTCCCGGGTGGCTAACTGATCATCGGGCCGGGGCGCATCGCAGGCGATTTCCCAGGTCATTTCCCCATCGTCCATGCGCCGAGGCGCATCGAGGGAGAGGGGGGGAGCATTCCGTTTCCGTTTCCGCAGTTCATCGTAAAACAGGTTGGTCGCAATGCGACCTAACCAACCTTTGAACTTACTTGGCTCTTTCAAGCGGTTGATATTGCGATAAACCCGAATCCAAACCTCTTGCACCAAATCAGCACGGTCTTGCCAATCGGGGGCGAGGTGGTAAAGAATTCGTTCCACATGGGGCTGATAACGGCGCAGCAATTCAGAGAATGCAGCGCGGTCAGGTTTAGCACCCTGTTGGCAACGCAAGATCAGGTCGTAGTTGGGTAATTTGTTGAACGACACCAAAGGCGAAGGTGAGTGAGCCTCAAGGGTTGACCAAGTTGCAGAAACAGATTGACTCATGGGATCGTACTCGGGAACGTTTTACCCTTCTTCCCATGGGGACGGACACCGTTCAGGAATGTTCCCTCCTCAAGCCCCTAAGTTCAGCCAAACGACGGAGCAACCCCAGCGGATGAATTACGAGAAATTAACTAGGGTTGCTAGATTCATACTGGCGAGCATGGGATTGGAGCAAATGATTCACCTGTCTAAGCACATCGCTACTTTTGAAGGCTTGGCGATCGGGATTGGGGTCAGGAGCCTGTAAATTGCGAGAAATCGCCTCGTTAATTTGCTCCCGGATTAAACCCTGTAACTCTTCTTTCGCTTTTTTGCGCTGATAACTGGCCCCCTCTTCTGTGGTCGCGTAGAGGGGGGGGAGGCGATTGAGGGCATAGGCCGCAATATCCCCCACATCCAAAGGCGGGTCAATGCTGGCATCGAGTTCCGCCACCCGACCGATGGATTCACTCAAAACCAATTCTTCCATGACGTTAATAAATTGCTTGCGGGGCACTGCTACCACTTCCCCCGTCAGCAATGCGCCCATGAGGCGATCCAACGCCATATATTCTTCAATGGACAATTCCGAAGCGGTATCACAAATTCGCCCCACTTCAGCCTCCATCGTGGGGGTCAGGTAGCCATCGGAAAGGGCTTGTTCAACAATTCGCTCAATACTCATAACCTTAATTTATAGCTGTTGGGGCCGGCGCAAGGGGGATGATTGTCCTCCCTATCTTGCCGTAAAAATGGGAAAAACGGGAAGATTTTTCGTTATCGAGAGCAGAATTCTGGGGGCTTAATCCAGGCCATCGTATCGCCACGGGACGGGATCAATGGCAACGCCATTGACATATAAACCCCAATGGAGATGGGGGCCTGTGGATGCGCCGGTGTTGCCCACGGTGCCGATCCGTTGACCGGCTTGGACAAATTCCCCTTCTCGAACCGTGATCGTATGGAGGTGGATCATGATGCTTAACACGCCTTGGCCGTGGTCAATGCCGACGGTGTTGCCATGGATCCGGAAGCCATTGGCCTCACGATCCACAAGGCGGATATAGCCCGCTGCGGGGGCGACCACGGGCGTACCTGTACCGGCGGCGTAGTCTACACCTCGGTGGTAGTAATCCTGGGCAAAAACGCCGTTATAATACCGCCGGACACCGTAGATGGTGGAAACTCGGCCGGTGGTGGGGCGGAGGAAGGGGCCGCGCCAATGTTTTTCGGGGGAGACGATCGCCTTAAAGGCTGCGACGCGATCGAGTTCATAGGGGGTTGCGCCATTGCCGCCGCCTCGGATGGTGATCCGTTGGGTGGGAAAGCTGCGGTTTTCGAGGGCAATGGGTAGGGTTTGGGTTTCGCCATCCCCTTGGACTTGGATGGTCATGGCACCGGGGCGATCCAGGGGGGAGGTGGGGAGGAAGGCCCGATAACGGCCGGGTTGGAGGGGGAAGGTGGGGAGGTTGGTGCCGTTGTGGGTGACGGTGGGGGCTTGGTTGGGGTTGTTGACTTGGACAAAAATAGAGACGGTTTCGCCAACTTTGGGGCGGTTGGGGTTGATCTGGACTTCGAGGGCGAGGGCAGGGGCGATCGCCCCCAGCAGACTACAGCAGGCAGTTGCTAGGGCGAAGAGGGGAAAAGTGCGATTCAAGAGCATCGTTAAAAAGGTTCAGGTCATTCAAGTGAGGGCAGAGGGTTAGGCGGTAACGGCCTTGTGATAGGCGATCGCCTGCCGCCAGGCGACGATCTGTTGGCCACTGGCATCCGTCAGGCAAAGACAATGGGGATCTTGCCATAGTAATGTTCCGACCAAAATATCCCCCGTCAGGAGTTTAATCTCCACCCCCTGTTTATCGGCAACCCATTGTTGGATTTGGCGCACACTGGGGAATCCAGTTTCAAATTCAGCCATAATGAAATACGCTCAATTGATTAAGAACGGCGAACCCCGCCACTGTTGGATGTAACGTCTGCAAGGATTCCCATGCCCATCGAGTTTAGCAAGTATCACGGCCTTGGCAATGATTTTATTCTCATCGACCATCGCCACAGCCCAGATTTAACGTTGACCCCGGCGCAGGCGGTGGCGCTGTGCGATCGCCATTTTGGCATCGGGGCCGATGGTGTGATTTTCGCCCTACCGGGTCAAGGGGGAACAGATTACACGATGCGGATTCTCAACTCCGATGGTTCGGAGCCGGAAATGTGCGGCAATGGCATTCGTTGCCTAGCGCGATTTTTAGCCCAACTGGAGGGTCTGCCCCCCGAAGCGGATAAAACCTATCAAATCCACACCCTTGCCGGGATGATTGCCCCCCAACTGCAAGCTGATGGCCAGGTAACGGTGGATATGGGTTTGCCCCGCTTATTGGCGGCAGAAATTCCGACGACGTTAGTGGCAGCAGAGGAAAGGGCGATCGCCCAACCCCTCACCGTCAAAGATCAAACCTGGGAAGTCACCTGTGTGAGCATGGGGAATCCCCACTGCATTACCTTCGTCCCTGATGTGGCCGTCATTCCCCTCGCCAACCTCGGCCCCCACTTTGAACACCATCCCGCCTTCCCCCAACGGATTAACACCGAATTTATTGAAGTGGTGGCACAGGATTATTTAAAAATGCGCGTCTGGGAACGGGGGGCGGGGATTACCCTCGCCTGCGGAACGGGGGCCTGTGCTTCAGTAGTGGCGGGGGTGTTAAATGGCAAGTGCGATCGCACCACCACAGTTGAACTCCCCGGCGGCAACCTCGTCATCTACTGGAACCCCAACAATCAGCGGATTTACATGACCGGCCCCGCTGAAAACCTGTTTACGGGAACCTTCAACCTTTAGAATAACGGCAAACCGACTGCCAACCGATTCACTAACGGACACCAAGCACCATGAGCGGTGGGATCTATCTCATTCAAGGCGACAATCAACTGGTTGCCATGGCCGAAAAACCCTACGATTCGGAAGCCCTCCTCCAAGAACTCTTGGAAAAATACCCCAATTTATTGGGCATTGACCACCATGATCAACGGTTCAACGAGTGGTTGCTGATCAAACGCACCGGCACGATTCCTACCGATGACATGGGCATGGAGCGCTGGTCATTAAACCATCTCTTTCTCGATCACCAAGCCATTCCCACCCTCGTCGAGGTACAGCATGAGGGGGAACATCGCCCTCGGCGGGAAATCATCGGCCAAATGCTCGACTATGCCGCCAATGCCGTCCTCTATTGGCCCGTAGAATCGATTTTGGATCAGTTTGAAATCAACTGTCGTCGCCAAAACCGCGACCCGGAACAGGTGTTTGAAGATTTCCTGGGGGAAAATGCCGACGAAGAACAGTTTTGGCAGCAGGTGAAAACTAATCTTCAGGCGGGGAAAATTCGCTTAATTTTTGTAGCAGATCATATTCCGGCGGCGATGCAGCGGGTGATTGAATTCCTCAATAAACAGATGGATCCGGCGGAAGTGTTGGCGGTGGAAATTAAACAATACGTCAGCCTGGAAAATGGCTTAAAAACCCTCGTTTCCAACGTCATTGGCCAAACCGCCGAAGCCCAACAGAAGAAATCCAGCACCGCCCGGGAGCGGCGACAGTGGGACAAAGTTTCCTTCCTGATGGAGTATGCGGCTCGCTATGGGGAAGATGAAATGGTTCTGGTGCGGGAGTTATACCATTGGATTGAAGCCCATGGGGATGATCTTTATCTGCAATGGGGGACGGGGGATGTCTATGGTGGGTTTGCGGCCCGCTTAAAATTCCCTTCGCCATTGGTGGAACTGTTTGCGGTGGGCATTAATGGCACATTACAAATTGCCTCTGAGGGCTATGCGGCTAGCCCGCCATTCAATGAAGAGGAGGGTTGGTATGAACTCCGCAATCGCTTCAGTGGCATTGGTTTGGCCCTGCCGACGAATCCCCTAGAGCGGCGTTTGCCCAATTTTCAACTGTCAACGTTGCCCGATGATAATGCCCTCGAACCGGTGCTTGAGCGGTTTGATTGGGTTTTGCAACAACTCCGGGCGGCCGAAACTTAATGGAGCGTTAACTTGCCGGGTTTAGAATTGAGGGGTAGCCCTCACTCCATGGCGTTATTATGCCGCGATCGCCTCGCTCTAAACCCCGCCCCTGGTGGCAATCCCCCACGTTCCAAGCCATCGGCGTTTGTTTATCGCCCTTTCTCCTTGCCTTTGGTTTATCTCTGCTGCTGGCCTCTCCTCTGCTGGCCTCTCCTCCCATGCCCTCTGCCCTCAACGCCGAACAACTGCTCACCGACCCCTTTTTACAACTCCCCACCCAGGACTCGGTGCGGGTGGTGTGGTTTACGGAGTTTGCCGGGACAGAGCATCAGGTGTGGTATGGTAAGCGCCTCCAACACCACCAAAACGCCGTAACTCGCCCCCTCACCCGCCTCCGGGAAGATGCCAAATCCCCTCTCCCTAACCCCCCCGCCACCCCCACGTTTCGGACGGTGTGGCGGCATGAGGCGCTAATTCCCGGTTTAACCCCCGATCAACGGGTTCCCTATCAAGTTCGGAGCATCAGGGAAACGGGGGAATTAATCCAGAGCGATCGCTTCTCCCTGGCCCCCGCCCCCAGTCCCGGCCGAGGGTTGAAAATCCTGCTCACCTCCGATCATCAACTGATGCCGATGACGGCGGCGAATTTGGAAAAAGTGGTGGACACCGTGGGGGCGATCGATGGCGTGTTTCTGGCGGGGGATCTGGTGAATATCCCCGATCGCGGCTCGGAATGGTTCGACAGCGCAAAAGGCAACGCCTTTTTTCCCTGTTTGCAGGGGCGAGCGGGCTTTGCCATTGCCCAAGAAAATGGCGGGGAGCGGGTCTATACCGGCGGCCAGATTATTCAAAATGCCCCCCTCTTTCCCGCCCTAGGCAACCATGAGGTGATGGGCCGGTTTAGTGACACCCTCAGCCTTTCGGAACAGTTCAGCGACCCCTATCCCCGTGCGCAGGCGGCAGAATTTTTTCCCGTACCGGGAGGCAATCGCGCCCTTGACCCCGGCCTGCGTTCCGCTTGGCTCAAAGCCCACAGCTTCAACAGCGACACCTACGAGGAAATTTTTAGCCTCCCCCAAACCAGCCCTGGCGGTAAACGTTACTACGCCGTCAGTTTTGGGGATATCCGCCTGATCAGCCTCTACGTCACGAATATTTGGCGCGTTCCCACCGTGGAGGATGGGCGAGTGAGCCGTTACCGCGAACCCCAAGCCACCGCCGCCGATCCTCGGCAGTGGAGCTATGGCCAACATATTTTTGAACCGATCGCCCCCGGCAGCGCCCAATATCAATGGCTCACCGAGGAACTGGCCAGCCCAGAATTTCAGCAGGCGAAATATAAAATCGTCATGTTCCACCATCCCCCCCACACCCTAGGGGGCAATATTGTCCCCGCCTACACCGACCCTCAACCAGTGGTGGAGCGGGACGGGACAGGGGGAATTACCGCTGTTCGCTATGAATACCCCCTGGATCAGGACTACATCCACAAATACCTCGAACCCCTGTGGGATCAGGCAGGGGTGCAACTGGTGTATTACGGCCATTCTCATTTGTGGAATCGTTTTCGTAATCCTGCTGGGGTCAATTTCCTCGAATCCTCCAATGTGGGCAATACCTACGGAGCATACTGGAACGGCACAGAACCCCGGTATGTTCCCCCCGGCTATCAGGAAACCTATGTCCCCACGGGTGATCCCTATGGTTTAGACCCCATTATGCCCAGCCTCGATCCCCTGATCGATCCCGAAAGCAACCAACCCCTGCCCTATATCGCCAGTAATACCCTGACGGTCTTTAGTATTTTGGATACAGGGACGGGGAAGATCACCAGTTATCGTTTCGATACCACCGTTGCCGAAAGTGAGGCGATCGCCTTTGATCAATTCTCACTATTCCCGTAGCCTCAATCCTGCGGAAAACATTGAGGTGGCAGTGTGCCAAGAATCCCGATAATGTTATGGCGAAGGGCCTCTATCAAGACCCTTCGCCCATCAGAGTCGAAAGGGTTAATTGGTGATGACGCTTAAAAAGCAGGATGATTCCGCCGATGCATCCCATCGGATCGTTCCAGATCAGCGAGATTTACGGGATGCCCACGCCTTAGGTTTGAGTCGAGGCAGCACTTTCGGCATCCTGCGGATTTTGCTGTTTATCCTCCTTGATGCGGCCATGGTCACTTTGGCCTGGGTAGCGGCTAAACGCATCCCGGCACTCTTTCCAGAACTCCAAGTGGTGCAGGGCTTTCGGCTCCTCCCCCACGATAATCAGCACCCAGGGTTTTTGTTGCCGATTATTGCGATTAACGCCGGTGTTTTGGTGGCGGCAAATCTCTATGGCCCCCGGTTCCAACGGCGGAGTTATCCCAGCCTGATCACCACCTTGAGCTTGGGCCAAGCCCTCTTAATGGTGATCACATTTTTGTATCAACCGGGTCTCAACTTTTCTCGCTCAACCTTCCTATTGGGGTGGCTCCTCACCATCCTCTTTGTGCTTTTGGCTCGGTTGGGAGCGGAAGGATTAATTACGCTGTTGCGGGAAGAAGGGGCCGTGCGGCGCAAAATTATGCTCGTGGGCCATGGGCAGGATATGGAGCGGGCCCGTCTGTTGATGGAATTAATTAATAAAAAAGAATTTGATATTGTGGCGATGGTGACGTTGGAAACCCTCGCCGATATCGAGCACTGGCAATCACAATTAAACGAGGTTTATTTGCAAGGGGCTGGGGAGGTGTTTGTTTGCTCATGGCAATCGATTAATCACCCCATGGAATTTTACTGGAGTATTAAATCCTCCGGGATGAATTTGCGAATTTTGCCCATTGATTTGGAAATTCCCGCCCAACGTCCTCAAATTGAAATGATCGGCGGCATGCCCAGCATTGTATTTTCACCACCAACATTGGTGGGAAGTGATTTTTTTATGAAACGCTCTTTTGATGTGGCGATGTCAGCGCTGATTTTAATTCTAGCCAGTCCCCTTTATGTGGCGATCGCCCTCCTCATCCATTTTGATTCCCCCGGGCCGATTTTCTACAAACAGCAACGGGCGGGCCTCCGGGGCAAAACCATCCAAGTTTGGAAATTTCGCACGATGGTACAAAATGCCGATCAACTCCAAGCCCAATTAGAAGCCCACAATCAAACCGATGGGGTCTTATTTAAAATGAAAGATGATCCCCGCATTACGAAGGTAGGCAAATTCCTACGCCGCTACAGTTTAGATGAAATTCCCCAAGTGATTAACGTCCTCTTTGGCACGATGAGTTTAGTGGGGCCGCGCCCCCTACCGCTGCGGGATGTGGAGCGGTTTCAAGAACATCATCATTTGCGCCATAACGTTATGCCCGGGATTACCGGATTATGGCAGGTGTCCGGTCGCTCCGATATTACCGATTTTGATCAGGCGTTTAAATTGGATATTGCCTATATTCAAAACTGGTCTTTAGGGCTAGATTTTCAGATTTTATTGCGCACGATTAAAGTGGTGTTGGGGAAAGAAGGAGCCTATTGAGCGGCAAGGCAATTGTGGAGGGTTTTGAGCAGATCATGGGTGTGGATCGGTTTATCTAAAAATGCAGAAAACCCTTGGCGTTTGGCATTTTGGGCCGCTTCACTGGCATTAAGGCCGCTCATGGCGATCGCCTTCACCGCCGGATTAATCTGTTGGAGCAGGGGCAACGTCGCCCCCCCATCCATAACCGGCATCATTAAATCAACAATCACCGCCGCAATTTCCTCCTGCTGCTCCGCATAGCTGGCAATGGCATCTAAACCATGGCTCGCGGTGACAACCCGGTACTGATAGGTTTCCAGCATGGTTTTAATCACCTCCCGAATCGCCGCCTCATCATCCACCACCAGGATCAACTCCCCAGCCCCGGAACAATGCTCCAGTTCATCGGTGGGAACCACTAAGGCGGCGGTGGTGGCGGGTAAATAAATGTGGAATTGGCTGCCGCCATGGATTTGACTTTGCACATCAATGAATCCCCCATGGCTTTTAACAATCCCTAACACAGCGGATAGGCCCAATCCTGTCCCCTTGCCAATTTCCTTGGTGGTGAAGAAGGGGTCAAAAATGCGGGGCAAGAGGGCCGGGGCAATGCCCATGCCGGTATCGGTGATCGTGATTTCCACATGGGGGCCGGCGATCGCCTCTAAATATTGCCGCGCCCAGGCCTCATCCACGGTCACATTCACCGCCGTAATACTCAAGGTGCCACCGTGGGGCATTGCATCGCGGGCATTGACACAGAGATTCATTAAGACCTGATGCAACTGAGTGACATCCCCATGCACCATCCACAAATCCGGGTCAACTTCCACGAAAATATCAATGGATTTGGGCAAGGTTTGGCGAATAATGTGGCGAATTTCGCCAATCAGATGGCCGACCTGCAAACAAACCCGTTTGCCCTCAATGCCCCGGGCAAAGGAGAGGATTTGCTTAATCAGATCACTGCCCCGCCGCGCACTGGTTTCGAGAATCGTCAACAGGTTGCGGGTTTGATCATTAATGTTGGGAAACTTGAGGGGCAGGAGTTGGGCGACGGAGAGGACGGGGGTGAGGATATTGTTGAGGTCGTGGGCAATGCCACTGGCGAGGGTTCCTAGACTTTCGAGCCGCTGCGCCCGCAAAAATTGCGCCTCCAATTGCTTGTTCTCGGTGATATCCATGTGGAGGCCGATCATCCGTTGGCACTGCCCTGACTCGGTTTTAAAAATGCTGCTGGTGATGGCGATCCAATGGAGTTGTCCATCGGGGCAAATGATCCGAAATTCCAAATTCAAGCTTTGGCCTTGGCTTAATACAGCGGCGATCGCCCCTTCTACCTTAGTACGGTCTTCGGGATAAATACGCTCTAGCCAGGGTAAATGGCGATCGCCAAAACTCCCCGGCGCTAAACCATAGAGGGCTTCTAACTCCGCCGTCCACAACACCCGATGCTCCGGCAATAGCCATTCAAAAGTACCAATCTTGCCCACCTGTTGCGCTAGGGCAAGGCGGTCTTGAATTTGTTGCCGCCAAGCAATTTCCTGCCACAGGGATTCATTGGCCGCCTTTAACTCCGCAGTGCGTTGTTGCACCCGCAACTCTAGGGTTTCATTGGCAATGCGCAGGGCTTCGGCACTTTGTTTGCGCTCAACAGCATAGCGCAGCGCTCGCACTAAAATTTCCGGGTTAATTTGCCGCTTAATCAAATAATCCTGCGCACCATGGCGCACCGCCCGCACCGCCAATTCATCATCATTGGTGTTGGTGAGAACAACAATGGGCAAATGGGGCGCTAATGCCGTGAGGGTATCGAGGGAAGCCAAGCCATAGCTATCGGGCAAGGTCAGATCTAACAAAACAATGTCAAAATCTTCACCGGCCAAACTAGCCATGGCCGCCTGCAACCGCTGGACATGGACTAAGGGACTCTCCGTTAAAGCACTGCCTTTAAGCACTTCTTTCAGAAGTCTGGCATCCGCTAGACTGTCCTCGATTAAAAGGACAGAAAGTTGGTCAGTGCTTAGGACTGATGGGGGGGTAGGGTAACTGTTTCTAACCAAAATTCCTCGATGCCCCGGACAATCTTGAACAATTCGCTCAAATTCCGGGATTTGGAAATGTAGCAGTTGACATGTAGATCATAGCTTTTAATGATGTCATCGTCATTGCGAGACGTGGTTAAAACGACGACAGGAATCCGCTTGAGTCGGGGATCAGCTTTGATTTCTGCTAAGACTTCCCGGCCATCCTTACGGGGTAGGTTGAGATCGAGCAGAATCAAGTCCGGCAGGGGAACCGGTTGATCCCCTTCGCCCCGCAGGTAGGCCATGGCTTCGACCCCATCACGGGCGATCGCCACTTCATAATCTACACCACTCCCCTTGAGGGCCTCTTGAATGAGGCGAATATCGCCCCAATTGTCTTCAACTAAAAAGATAGTTTTGCGCTTTACGTCGGTTAACATGATGGCGATCGCGACCTCCCACTGGCAAGGTGAAATAAAATGTAGCACCGTGTCCGAGTTCGGACTCGACCCAAATCCGGCCCCGGTGGCAATCGACAATTTTTTTACAAATTGCCAAACCCATGCCAGAGCCATGATACTCATCACGGGTATGGAGGCGTTGGAAAATCACAAAGATGCGATCGGCAAATTGGAGATCTAAGCCAATGCCATTATCCCGTACCGCAAACAACCAATGATCATCCCGACGCTCCACGCCAATATGAATCTGGGGCGATACATCGGGGCGTTGAAACTTAATGGCGTTGCCGATCAGATTTTGAAACAGTTGCATCAGTTGCGTGGCATCGGCCACCACCGTGGGTAATTCATCCCAGGTAACTTCAGCTTCGGTTTCGCTGATCCGACTGCGTAAATTCCCCATGGCTCGATTCACCGCCGTTTCCACTGGGGTCAACGCACAATCAATCCCTCGGAGATCCACCTTAGAATAGGCCAGCACATCATCAATCAGGGTTTGCATTAAGCTCACCCCATCAACGGCGAAGTTAATAAACTCCTTGGCATCTTCATCAAGGGCATGGTCATAGCGCATTTCCAACAACTGCACATAGTTGGCCACTTGGTTCAGGGGTTCCTGGAGATCGTGGGAAGCCACATAGGCAAACTTTTTCAACTCAGCGTTAGAGCGTTCTAAATCCTGGGCTAGGAGGGCTAAGTCCTCCGCCTGCCGCAGCACAATATTAACGATCGCCTTGCGCAATTCCAATGTTGAGCGAATTTCCACATCTTGCCAAGGCAATGAGGTCAGTTGCACCGTTTCTTTCCAGAGGGCAAAGGATTGCCGGGGGCAAAGCTTAACTGTGCCGCCTTGATCCTCCAGATAATAAGCTTCACCGGGATTCCCCCCCCAGTTCACTGTTTGCAACACTTCCGGCCGGAACCAGAGCAGAAAACTATGCTTGGCAATGGGAATGGCGAGCAGGCCGCTGGCCACGGCTTTAAAGCGCTCCGCCTCAAAATAGACCGAGGGCAGGGAATCGGTGACAAAGACTTCATCGGTGACGGTTTTCGTCAACCATTGCAGCAAATAGCTCAATTCCTGTTGATCGGGGGTTTGGCCCAGGGTTGTCCAATGGCCGTTAAAGCAGATGGCGGCCCCGCTAGCATGGGCAAGATCCAACATTGTTATCGGCCCATTCACCAAACCCTGAATAAAATCATCGGCCTCGGACATTGCCTCAATCAGCGTTGTCTGTACCCGTGCCAACTTCATCCGGTAATGGTAATCCGCCTCTTCTTCCCGGTTGGCAATTTCGGTAAAGACGACGCGACCGAGGAATTCGCAGGCTTTACGGAGTTCGTAGGGGACTTGTTTGGGGGTGCGGTGGTGGCAGGCGATTAATCCCCAAAGCCGCTGATCTTTAATCAGGGAAATGGTCAAGGATGCACCAACGCCCATGTTTTGTAAATATTCCAGATGGCAGGGGAAGGGGCTGCGGAGGATCGAGAGGGTTAAATTGGTGGGTTGGTGCGATCGCGGATTAACATCGGGATATAGGGGAACCGGTTGCGCGGTGCTGTCCGGGATGATCCGGATCGGGTTGGAGAGGAAGAGATGGCGGGCCGGGGCGGGAATATCGGATTCGGGGAAATGCAACCCCAGGTAGGATTCCAATTCAGGAATTTTGGCTTCCGCAAGCACTTCGCCGTGATTATCCTGGTCAAAGCGATAGAGCATGACCCGATCAAAATCGGTCATGTTCTGAACCTCCTGGACAATCACCTGGCAAAAATCCTGGAGATTGGCGGTGGCTTCGAGGCGATGGATGGAAGCTTTGGCGAGGTGGTAAAAGCTTAAAAAGGGGATTTCTTCCTGGGCGATCGCCGGTTCACATTCCATCACCAATTGCTGATCCGCCGTGCGATGAAACACGGCATCAAAGACTTGATAATCATCCCCCCGACGACGCACCCAAATTTTACTGGGGTTAATACGATCCAAGTTTGGGGCATTCAAACCCGCTTTAATCAGATCAACTTGGAATGAATCAAGAATCACCTCCAGACTTTGGCCCAGCAGTTGATCAGGGGCAATCCCTAGGAGTAACTGTGTATTCTGGCTCACCTGGATAATAGTTAGGTCATCCTCCGCCAACACCAGGAGAATCCCGTGGGGCTGAACTTGTGTGAGGGTATGAATAACCGGCTGTTTAAGTTGATGGAGATCGTAGTCTGAGTCGATAAAATTGAGGTTGCCCATTGTTACCTGCTCCACAGAGGATCGAGAATCATTGCGATCGCCCCCGTTTTGCCAGTTTTGCCGATTTTGCCAAAACTTCGGCGCATTCCTCAGGGGTCTCTTCTTCGAGATTAGTTGATTTTGCCAACAAATGTGACCAAAAATACATTAAATAAAACCTCGATTTAAAGCCTGGTTGTGACAGAACTTTATAATTAATTACAAAAGACTACAAAAAGTTAGAAAGCTCAATTCTTTCGGGCCATGCTCGGGCCATCATTGAAATCACTGACCTGTGAAATATTAAGATTTTTTGCCAGTTTCAACCATATTCAGGTTCAAAAGGTTAGGGAATGGGTTACCGCAGGGGAGGCGATCGCCCCTTGAAACCAACCGCAAATTCACCCTTAACATTTCTTAAAATTTGCCCGGTCTCACCAACAATTGTATTTCAGACTACAAAACATCTGGAACTAGGGATCTACGATGATTGCTCTCAATCCCGCTGTTTCTCTGCCGATCTGCTCAGAAACCGCCGGAACTAACCTGTGAACGTGAGGTAACGAACGGAAATGGTACAACCTAGCTTTGGGCGACGCAAATTCCTGCTCTACGGCACAGCCGCTCTAGGAACCAGCATTTTATTGAAAGCCTGCGGTGCTCCCCCCGAAGAAGGCAGCACCACAGACCCCACTGAATCCGACACAACATCCACCCCTGACGGCGACGGGGACACGATTAAAGTCGGCATTCTCCATTCCCTCAGCGGCACGATGGCCATTAGTGAAACCACCGTCGTTGATGCAGAAAAACTCGCCATCAAGGAAATCAACGAAGCTGGCGGTGTTTTAGGCAAACAAATCGAAGCGATCATCGAAGATGGCGAATCCGATTGGCCCACCTTCGCGGAAAAAGCGGGCAAACTGATCGATCAAGACGAAGTGGCGGTCGTCTTTGGTTGCTGGACTTCTGCCAGTCGTAAAGCTGTCTTAGATGTATTTGAATCTAAAGACCACATGCTTTGGTATCCCGTCCAGTACGAAGGGCAAGAATGCTCCCAAAACGTCTTCTACACCGGAGCCGCCCCCAACCAGCAAATTGAGCCAGCGGTGGAATGGCTCCTGGAAAATAAAGGCAAGCAATTTTTCCTCGTCGGTTCGGACTACGTTTTCCCCCGTACCGCCAACACCGTGATTAAAGAGCAACTCAAAGCCCTCGGTGGCGAAACCGTCGGCGAAGACTACCTCCCCCTCGGTAACACCGAAGTCACGCCCATCATCACCCGGATTCAGCAGGCTCTCCCCGATGGCGGCGTGATCTTCAACACCCTCAACGGCGATAGCAACGTCGCCTTCTTCAAGCAAATGCAGGGGGCAGGCCTCGGCCCCGATAAATATCCCGTCATGTCCGTCAGTGTGGCAGAAGAAGAAGTCCGCCAAATTGGCCCCGAATTCCTCAAGGGTCACTACGCCTCTTGGAACTATTTCCAAACCGTCGAGACTCCGGAAAATGAAAAGTGGGTGGCGGATTTCAAAGCGGAATACGGCGACGATCGCGTCACCAACGACCCGATGGAGGCGGCCTACATCATGGTTTACCTCTGGAAGCAGGCCGTTGAAGAAGCCGGAACCACGGATATTGAAGCCGTCCGAGCCGCCGCTGTGGGTCAAACCTTCGATGCTCCCGAAGGCAAAGTGACGATGAACGCCAATCACCACATTTCTAAAACCGTGCGCATCGGTGAAATCCGTGAAGATGGGATGTTTGAAATCGTCTACGAAACCGATGGCCCCGTTGATCCCGAACCCTGGAACCAGTTTGTTCCCGATACCAAGGGCTATGGTTGCGACTGGACGGATCCCGCCAAAGGTGAACGCTACAAAGTGGAGGCGTAACTAGAGGTTGAATCAGCGGCCATCTTTATTCAGGATGGCCGTTGGTTTGTTGCTCTAGACCGCAATAAACTATGGCTGATTTTGCGCTGCAACTTTTCATTGGTGCGTTTAATGGCATCAGTATTGGCTCGGTTCTCTTGATTTCAGCCCTGGGGTTGGCGATCGTTTTTGGGTTAATGGGGGTAATCAACCTCGCCCATGGGGAACTGATGATGCTGGGGGCCTACGCCACCTTTTTTGTGCAGAATGTTTTCAATGGCTGGGGCGACCCTTGGGCGCAGATGTACACGATCGCCGCCATCCCCGTCGCCTTTATTGTCGCCGCCTTGGTGGGGTTAATTCTTGAACGGGGGGTGATCCGCTTCCTCTACGGCCGACCCTTAGAAACGCTCCTGGCCACCTGGGGGGTGAGCTTGATCCTGCGGCAATTCGTCCGCACCACCGTCAGCACCCGTAACGTCGATGTGACGGCTCCCGCCTGGTTGCGGGGGGGCATTCAAATTCCCACGGGGGCGGTGCCGATCCAACTACCCTATGCCCGCATTTTTATTATTATCCTGACGATTATTTGTGTGGTGGGGGTGTATTTCTTCCTGAACCGCTCTACTTGGGGGCTACGCATCCGCGCCGTCACCCAAAACCGACCCATGAGTGCCTGTTTAGGAATTCCCACCGCTCAAGTCGATGCCCTCACCTTTGCCCTCGGTTCCGGTTTGGCAGGGGTTGCCGGTTGTGCGATTACGCTCCTGGGTTCTGTCGGCCCCAATACCGGCCAAAACTACATCATTGATACGTTTATGGTGGTGGTGGTAGGCGGTGTGGGCAACCTGTTTGGGTCGATTATTTCAGCGATGGTGATTGGCATTGTCACGTACCTAATTGGGTCGGGGACGTTTGCGACGTTGCTTAATCCCGTGGAAGGGTTGCAGCCGGTGGTGGATTTTTTCAACTTTTTTGCCGATTCAAGTATGGCAAAGGTGATGGTTTTCGCCCTGATTATTGCCTTTCTGCAAGTCCGGCCAGCGGGGATCTTCCCTCCCAAAGGCCGCGCTGTCGAGTTATGAGCCTACCCCCCCTTTTTTAAGGGGGGGCAGGGGGGGATCTTGCCCCTATTTACCTTCTAGA
>JAABSU010000048.1 GCA_011390265.1 Spirulina sp. | reverse complement strand
ATCGCTATTACGATATCAAAAGCATATAGCTGTTTTGAATTTTCTGTATTAATTTCTTGACAAAAAAAAGTACCTTTATTCTGGTACTTTTTTTGTGCCGCTTTGATATACTCTGGACTAGAATCAAAGCCAACATATTCTACGTTAGAGAGATGTGCCAACATATCACCAGGGCCACAACCAATATCCAGAATACGATCGCCTTCTTGAGGCTGAATATACTGTTGAACCAGCTTTGTACGGGTAGTTACGCCACCAAGAATCCATCCAAAAACCCTATATATTAGTGGAAAGGAAAGAACCGAACGTAAGAAGTGAATCATCATATAAATATTAAGACTACTTTTAAGAAGTTATTTAAAAAGTTTGGCTAGCAATAATCATACCAGAAAGCATTAAGGTGATTCCAATAAATTTTGATAAGGTCATGGTATCTTTAAAAAAAAGAAAACTTAGAGTTAAAATTAGAATAAAGCTAAGACTTGTTGTTAAAGGGTAAGCATAGCTTAAAGAAAACTTGCTCATAGCCGCCATCCAAGATAGAGATGCTAAGAATGCACAAACAAAGCTACTGATCACCCAAGGATTTAAGAGAAGGCTTGTGATGAATTTTACTTTTCCATAATTGTCTTGGGGCAATAAACCGGCAATCTTAACTTGCCATTTTATAATAATTTGACCGTAAACTGTCAAGAATACCGTCAATAGTATATATAAATGATTCATGTAGTTTAAGCGGTTTCTAACTTTGCTAATCCAAAACCCGTTTTTCCAAAACTGTTACCATTATAAAGCATATAACGTTGACCTTTATGGTCAAAGACATGGGGATACTCAATCATTTCTGAGTCCCAACCAAAGTCAGAAACATCAATTCCTACTTGGTCATCTAACCTCGTCCAGTTGATTCCGTCTTCTGATTCTGCATAACCAATGCGATATGCTTGACCACGGTAAGAATACCACATTTTATATATATTGTTATCATGAATAACAGAAGGGCGAGAAATTGCATATTCTTCGTCTGATTTAAAATCTATACAAACAATATTATTTCTAATCCAATGAATACCATCTTCTGATTCTGCATATTTTATGTTATACCAATGCTGTGGTTTTCCATCAACTAACCGCCACTTGACGCAAGACAAATACCACATTCTCCAGCTTTTATTTTCTTTCATCACACATGAACTAGCTGAAAAATGAGGCTCACTTAAATTTCTTTCTAGAATTGGCCCTTGGCTATACTTGGTAAAATCTAGCTCTTTATTAGAACTAATAGCTAAACCAATGGCGTTTCTAAATGGAACTGTTACTCCAAGATTCCAACCAATGTAGTAAAGATAACTGAAATTTTCATGCTCTGTAATCCAAGATAACATAGCTCCACTATCATCAAAAGTTCCCAGATTCCCCGGTACTAAAACAGGATGATCAGACAGTTTGATGATTTCTTGAGGATTTTGTATATCAACCTCTACAGAACCTACAAAGGATTGGTTGCTTTTATTTCTGCTACTAAAATAGATTCTAAATAAATTACCTGTAAGATGCCGAGCAAATGGTACAGCCGCATGAGAAGCCATCCAGTCGTAATGGTTATTCGGAACAAAAATAAGTCCTAATTTTTGCCATTTCATAAAAAAGTTTATATCTTTTTCAAACGATAACTGGGGATTTTGGCAAGCTCCGCATACTGAGTAGTATAAACCCCATTAGGTTCCGTATCTTTCATAATAATACTTCCTGCGCCAATTACACATTTTTCAGCAATCTTAATATGATCTCTAATCGTTGCATTCACTCCAATAAAAGAGTTTTGATTGACTTCAACACCTCCAGAAATAACGACATGAGAGGAGATAAAGCAGTGGTCTCGTATCTTTACATGATGTCCAATGTGATTGCCACTCCAGAGAGTAACGTTATTTCCAATTTCTACAAATGGTTGAATAGTATTATCTTCCAAAATAAAACAGTTCTCACCAATAGAAATATCTGGCCAAGTCGTTGCTTTAGAACTCAAATAGCTAATAAAAGGATAACCTTTATCTTTGGCAGCTATGTATTTTTCCATTCTCACTTGATTGACTTTGGAGTAGCTAAGTGCAACCAGCATTTCAAAATCTTGAGGTGGATATGAGTTTTCGACTTCCTCAAAGGGAATTACGGGTAAATCACAAAATCTAGTGGCAGAGAGATAAGCTCTATCCACAGTAAATGCGACCACTTCATAATTACTATCGTGGGTTAAATAAAAATGCGCGATCTCGGCAATATTACCAGTACCAAAAATAATTACGGGTTGCATGTTCTCAAAGTTTTTAAAGATTTTTTTTCGTTGTATTAAATAATATTATTTTCTAACAATGATAGTAAATTCATATAAATGATAATCGTGCAAAAGAGCTATGTTTTTTGAAAAATTTTTTTTGCAGTAGTCAAAGAAAAAACAAGGGTCAGCATAGTATAGACTAGAACGCATTTTATCTGAGTCCGAGTACTGAGTTAGCATATTAAACGCAAATCCTTGTTTACTCAAGAAGGATAGTTCTTTTAATATGTTCAAAATATAAATTGTCCAATCGTTTTTTTCTACTTCCTGTTTTACATTAAAGATTCCGCTAGCTACCGTAAAATCAGCAATTTGAAGATCAGACTGTTTGCCAAAGAAAAAAGCATTGTTAGAGTCTTTATATAGTTTTTTAGCTGCTTGAATCATTGAGTTAGATATATCATATCCAAAATATGTAAATTGACAATTCTTGGTAATCAAAAAATCCATTAATGCTCCATAACCACATCCGTAGTCTATTAAAGAAAAATCACTGTGCTTACTACAAACTTTTAGTAATTGCTCAAATCTAAGTATTTGCGAGTCCTCAGAATTCCAATCTACACCTTGAGCCGTAGCACCATAAGTTAAAATTTTATCCGTATAGTATTTATCGACGCCATCAAGCATTTTTTCAAAACCCATATCGGGATTTGACTGATTTATTTTACCTGCGCTGTGGTTATTCATAAATATTTCTAATTATTGTGTAAGGGCGTTGTTTAGTTTCTGAAAAAATTTTAGCAATGTAAAGGCCAATTAAACCTAAACAAAATATAGTTAATCCTCCTAAAAGCCAAACTGAAACAATTAATGAAGTCCACCCTGCTAACATAACGTTAAAAACAACTTTGCGAACAATTAGAGTAACAGCGGCTAAACTTGATACTGATGAAATGAAAAAGCCTAAGTAAAAAACAATTTTTAGTGGCTTATTACTAAATGATGTTATTGCATTAACAAAAACAGAAAATTTACGAGATAGATTATAACTTGATTTTCCTTTAGAGTGTTTATGGACAAAGGTGGGAATTTGTTTAAAACCTGTAATTGTCCAAAGACCTGCTAAAAAAACTTCTCTATCCTTATGCTCAACTAACGCTTGAACATATCTTCGACTCATTAACCTAGCTATAACCAAGTTTGAAGGAACTGAATAACTCGATAAGAAGTTAAATAATTCATAAAATATTTTTCCTGTAATTTTCTCGAAAAAATTTCCTTTGCGAACTCGCTGAACGCCATAAACAACATCAGTATCAGTTGCCTCCTTGTATATTTTATAAAAAGTACCTAACAACTCTGGTTCTTCTTCTAAATCAGAATCAATTAAAAATATTAATTCTCCTTTAGCATGGGATAAACCCGTCATAATTGCTTTATGATGTCCAAAATTTCGCGATAAATCTATAATCTTAATTCGTTTATCCTGCTCATATAAAGTTAATGCTACTTCTAAAGAATCATCAGGAGAGCCATCATTCACAAAAATAATTTCGTAATCATCAGTTATTCTTTGGGCTTCTGCTGATATCCGTCGATAAAATTCAGATAGATAAGGACTGGAATAATATAAAGTGGTTACAATCGAAAGGTGCATATTACCCAAAGCTTTTCATATATTTTGACGCATTACCCCCTTCATTGAAGATTAAATCAATAATGCTCACTCCATGTTCAAAAGAAGAAAAAAGTTGACTGTATTCTGGATAGTTATTATAATCAATATACCTTAATTGAATTCCAAAGCGACCAAAGACTTGCTCATCAATATAGTTCTTAGCCGATGGCCCTGAAATGTATTCAGTAGCCTTGGCTTGCTGACAAAGAGAGACTAATCTTTCTGTTTTGCCTTCAGCTATGGAGTAGTCCATCGACCATGAAATTTTTGTTTTGATTTGCAAGATTTCACAAATTGAAACTAAAAATCGATAATTAATTAAACTCAACACAGTTTCTTGACAGTTTAGATATAAGTCTTCAAACAACTCCTTGTAGTCTCTAAAGTAGTTAGAACGAGAATAATTAGTGACAATTGACTTCCAGTGTTCCTTCGTCCAATCCAAATGGCTTACCCTTGTGTCTTTAATCTTTTGAAAATATTTTCCCTTAACTTCAACTGGAATGGTTAACCACATTAAACCTTGAGCAGCTTTGATTTTATTACGATTACGCCAGTCTCGCCTAGTGTACTGCATATCATCAAACAAAATAAACTCGTCTACTGAATTGATCAGATCAAAATATCCCTTCCAAGGAATATAGTTTGATTGAACAATTGCCACTTTTTTCACGCTAATTGAATTCCCAATTGTGAATCAAACTCCATAAATATCTTCTATAGTCATTCTCCCCACAAATTTTAAGTCTTGCCACCAAATCAGAATGACTTAGCCAACCATTGCGCCAAGCAATTTCTTCTAAGCAAGCAATCTTATAACCTTGCCGTGTCTCAATAGTTTGGACAAACTGGGCAGCTTCCAGCAGACTATTAGGAGTCCCTGTATCTAACCATGCAAAACCCCGCCCTAATAACCGAACCTGTAAATCTCCCCGTTGAAGATATGCTTGATTAATACTGGTAATCTCCAATTCTCCTCGCAGTGAAGGTTTCACTTGCTTGGCGAACTCCACCACATCGCTATCATAAAAATATAATCCTGTCACCACAAAATTTGATTTGGGTTGAGTAGGCTTTTCCTCGATAGACAAAACTCGCATTTCTGAGTTAAATTCAACGACCCCGAAACGCTCAGGATCTTTGACTTGATAGCCAAAAACAGTAGCTCCGCAATGATCAACAACGACATCACGAAGTAAAGAAGTAAATCCTTGTCCGTAGAATATATTATCCCCTAAAATCAAACAAACTCTCTCCTCACCAATAAACTCTTCCCCAATCAAGAACGCTTGCGCTAAACCATCAGGCCGATGTTGAACTGCATAACTCAAGTTAATGCCAAACTGCTGGCCATCACCAAGTAAACGTTGAAAAGCAGACTGGTCTTCTGGGGTAGTAATTAGTAGAATTTCTCGAATTCCCGCCAGCATTAAGACCGATAAAGGATAGTAGATCATCGGTTTGTCATAGACAGGAAGTAACTGCTTTGAAACACCTAATGTTGTTGGATATAGACGACTTCCTCGACCTCCTGCTAAAACGATTCCTTTCATTTGAGAAGACTTTGGTTAATTTATTTCATGTTCCCTGCAAGTTTTGCACTACTAGGCACATTAATTAAACTCGCCTCCAACCGCTCTGCAACAGGCAAGGGAGCACGAGGACAATCAGCATACATGGGCAGTTTATGCAGTAACGTCCATGTAGGACGACATTGATAACCTCCATCATTAGCAGCGGTTAAGAGGCGATCGCGGATTGATAAACTAGGCTGTTCTAACCGCAGAGTATTTAGCCAATAATTACTCTGACTATTGGCAGGCTCAACGACAAAACCGATTCCTTCAACATCTTGAAGCACCTCCTGATATTTCTGGGCTAATAATCGTTTGCGATTCAAAAGACTAGATAACTGCTCCATCTGAGCACATCCTAAAGCAGCATTCAAATTTGGCAAGCGATAATTCCAGGCAACGGCATCATGGAAAAACCCCCAACGATGGGGTTGTTTAGCAGTTGTAGTCAAATGTTTAGCCTGTTGAGCCAACTTTGCATCATTGGTTAAAATCGCGCCGCCTCCACCAGTCGTTATCACCTTATTGCCATTAAAACTCAACGTTCCCAACTGCCCAAATGTTCCCGTATGTTGACCCCGATAACAACTGCCCAAAGATTCCGCCGCATCTTCCACCACCGGCAAATGATAACGATCTGCCACATCAAGCAGAGAACCCATCTCTACTGGATGACCATAAGTGTGCATAGGCACAACTGCAGCAATCCGCCGTCCTGTCAATCGATTGGTTAATCCCTCTGAACTGGACAAACTACAATGCTTGAGATAGTCATTCAAAGCATGAGGATCTATCCCCAAGGTTTCAAATTGACTCTCGATAAAATGGGGGATTGCTTCACAGTGGGACACCGCATTTGCTGTCGCCACAAAAGATAAAGCCGGAATTAAGACCTCATCTCCGGGTCTAACCCCTGCTAAGAATAAAGCAATATGTAAGGCTGCCGTGCCATTCACTACAGCTACGGCATACTTCGCCCCTGTATATTCTGCCAGCATGACTTCAAAGCGATCAACGTATTTGCCGACGGATGAAACAAAAGTGGAATCAAGACAATCTTTGACCCGATCCCACTCATTACCCATAAACTCAGGTTCGTGAAGTGGCACAAAAGAGTTTGGCTGTCCTAAGACAGTTTTCAACGCTTGCAAAAAATTTTGTTCTATTTTGTCCAATCTTCAGATACCTTTAAATGTTGTAGCGATCGCTCTTATATCCTGCTAAGTTCGCTGGATTACTAAACCATTCTGCCGTTTCTGCCAAACCTTGCTTAAATCCTGCACGTCCACCATACAAAGGTTCCCATCCCACAAGCTCTTTGGCCTTGGAATTGTCTGCCCATAAACGATTCACTTCACTTTTTTCAGGACGTAAACGAACCTCATCCGTCTCGATCTCAACCTCTACACCCATTGCTTCGGCAATAAGCTGCACCGTGTCACCAATAGAAATCTCAAAATTACTGCCAATATTAATCACTTCACCGATGGATTTTGTGGACTCCGCTATAGCAATAAATCCTCGAACTGTATCCTTGACATAATTAAAATCTCTGGTGGGATGCAATGCACCCAGCTTGATTTTCCTTGTACCATTGGCAATCTGAGTAATCACCGTAGGAATCACAGCCCGCGCTGATTGTCGCGGCCCATAGGTGTTAAAAGGCCGAATAATCGATACCGGAGTATTAAAAGACTGGTAAAAAGACATTGCAATTTGGTCAGCCCCGATCTTACTCGCTGAGTAAGGAGACTGACCTTGTAAGGGATGTTCCTCGGTAATGGGAACAAATTTAGCCGTGCCATAAACTTCACTGGTGGAAGTATGCACAACTCTTTCAGTATCTAATTCCCTGGCTGCCTGAACTACATTTAGCGTTCCTGTTATATTTGTATCCACATAAGTTGCAGGCGAATGATAAGAATAAGGAATAGCAATTAATGCCGCTAGGTGTAATACGATATCGCAGCCTTTCATGGCTTCTTTAACCCCATAAGGGTCGCGAATATCGCCAGAAAACACTTCCAAACTTTCTAAAATTTCCTTTGGAGAATGGTCTAGCCATCCCCAGGAGTTGAAAGAGTTATATAAAACAAAAGCTTTTACAGAATAACCCTGACTCACCAATTTTTCTGTTAAGTGAGAGCCAATAAAACCATCTGCACCTGTAACCAATATTTTTTTCATTAATGAGTTAACTCAACTGATTTTCCTACACTGAATATTTATCAGTTTGAAAATGATAGATTTCGTCTTAATTTTTGAGTGAACTAACTGCTTGAGCCATCTGCTGAAATTCTCGATTGCGTTGGCAAAGTTCATCATAAGTCCCTGAATCTGCAACCTGTCCCTGACTCATAAAATAGAGGCGATCGCAATTCTTTACTGTACTCAATCGATGAGCAATCATAATTAAAGTTTTCTCCCCACTCAACTTTTCTACTGCCTCCATCACCCCCGCCTCAGTTTGATTATCTAAAGCTGCTGTAGCCTCATCCATAACCAAAACCTCTGGATTATGATATAATGCTCTAGCAATTCCCACTCGCTGCCGTTGCCCTCCTGACAGCCTCACCCCCCGTTCACCCACTAAAGTATCTAAACCCTTGGGTAAACTTGCCACTAACTCAGTCAACTGGGCTGATTTTACCGCGGACTCAATCCAATTTTCATTGATTTCATCTTGGGGAATCCCAAAAGCGATATTGTTTCGCAATGTATCATCACACAAATAAATGCTTTGGGGAATATAACCAATTAACCGCTGCCAAGATGATAAATTGTCATAAATATCTTGACCATCTACTAAAATTTCACCTTGAGTAGGCGGTAATAGTCCTAAAATCATATCCACGATCGTGGTTTTTCCAGCCCCAGAAGACCCCACGAAGCCAATAGACTTTCCTCTTGCTATAGTCAAAGACACACCTTTGATGGCATCCTCACCTGCTCCAGGATACTGGTAAAACACATTTCGCAGATCAATTTTTGAGTCTAATGTAGATTGAGTGGGAGCTAATTTATGAGGGCTTGCTAGCAGTTTATCGTTGATCAGTAATGACGATTTTAGTTCTCTCAAATCATTGTCTAGAATATAAACGCTATCAGCACTAAAACGAATTGCTGTTACTGAATTCAAAATTCGGTTAATTGAGGGCATCAACCGGAAAGCTGCTGCTGAAAATAAAGACAACACGGGTAAGATATCCCCTAAACTTCTTCCTTGAGCCAAAACAGATACAACAATCAGCATTAGCCCAACAATAGCAATTGACTCTATAAAGAAGCGAGGTAATTGACTGACAACTTGATAAAACTGTAAAGATCGAGCAGCCGAAATATTATGCCTTTGATGTTCATCAATAAACATTTTTTCTCGACCTAAAATCTTTGACTCTTTGATTCCGCTTAAACCTTGACTAATGGTTTGAATAACTTTTCCTTGGTGGTACTGTCGAGCTTCACCTAATATACTTAGCTTTAAGCGAACTCCTCGATAAAAAAATATTGTTACTATACCACTTCCTGCCATTGCTGCCAGAGAAGTGATGGGCTCTACCACCAATAAAAATAAAGCGATACAGCACAAAACGGCTAATTCCGTAATCGCTAATACTCCGGGTACCAAAACCGAATTAAAAAACTGTGAAGTTTCAGTGGTCAAATTCCTGATCAGGTCAGCACTGTTGCGTTGCAAATGAAATGTATACGGACTGTATAAATAGCTACGAAAAAGCCGAGAACAAAGTTCGATCTGTTTATCATAAATAAAACGACATTGCACATAAGTTAAGGTTGTTAGGTAAACATTCTTTATTAAGAAAATTGCAATAAAACTCAATCCAACCCAAATTAAAAAAATTCGTAATTCTGGTTCTCCAGACATCTGATATACCCACTTTAATAACCCAAGCTCTTCAACCTGTTGCGGATTTTCTAGCAAGGAAATAAAAGGTAGGACTAAACCAACACCTAACGTTTCAAATGTAGCACCAATCAAAATTAGCAGGCACAGCCATACAATTTTCAACTGTTCTCTAAAGGTGAATAACCTTAGTAACTTCTGTAAAAACTTGACCAAAATCTTGTCTACTTTAGTGGGTTCAATCTTTGATTAAGCCATTATCCCAAAATCACGCACACTTGATCGCGCCCTTGCCTGCCGTCGGGTAAACTCTCCCACTGACGGATTTCCTGCTGGATTGATCACCCCTGTCGCCTGCATCCACAACTCCCGGGGAGCCAACTGCACCTCATAGGTGCGATCGCCTTGCCGCACATAATACCAGCGCGTCTCCTGACAGAGATGACACCAAAACGCTTCTAACCATTCCCCCGTCAGCGGCACCGCCGTATGAGTTGCCACCAACAATAACGCCGATAACCGATTTACCCCCCGCGACTGCAACGTCCCCGCCGACTCCGTATAGAGAGGATACTTTTGGCTCACACTATCCAAATAACAGCCATGGTGGGGACAAAAAATACCCCGCCGCTTTGAGCGTTTCCGATTTCGGGCACACCGATCCTGCACTTCGACCTCCAAAACTAACGTCAAATCTGGGGTTTTCCCAGGAGACAAGAAGGCTGCGGGGAAGAGACCGAGATCCTCAGACCATCAAAGCCCACTTCACATTCAGCAAGTTGATTCATTTTTCACCCTTGCACAATACACCATAACTCACGAAAAACCCAAGACCTCCGAAAAAAATTCCAATCCCCATCACAGATCAGCGTAGGGGCGTTGGCGTAAGCCTGCCGGAGGCACAAAAATTTTTGCCCCTACATCACCGGCTAAACCCAGCCAAATCCCCCCTGATCCGGTATGCTAGCGCTGAAGATGATGGCACAGCCGCTGAACCACCCATGACCTCCGTTAACCCCACCCCCTACGAAGACGACGAAATCTCCCTCGTCGATATTTTTCGCTTCCTGCTCCGCAATGGCCGCTTTATCCTGGCCACAACCCTAATTTTCACCGTGGGGGGACTGTTCCTCACCTTAAGCCGTCAAGTCACAACACCCAGCTACACCCAAACTTTAACAATCACCATCACTCCCACCCCCCTCCGCCTCTTCAATTGGTTCCAACCCCCCAACGCCGCCGCCTTAATAGCGAATTCCCCGATCACCATGCCCCTGGTGCGAATTTATGAGGAGACAACCACAGTCCTCAACGAACATCCCCCCACAGATCTCCAACGCCAAGCCACCTACGACACTACCAACCAAAGCCTGGAGATCACATTCACCGCCCCCGACCCCGATCGCCTCGCCAATGCCGACACCGCCGTCATCGAAACGATCAATACCAGCCTCGCTGAGCACACCGCCGCCAGCGTCCCCACCACCCTCACCAACCTCGATCGCCAAATTGAGCAGTTTCGCACCGTCCTCACCCGCATCGAAACCGAAATCACCAACACCACCAACCCCCTGCGCCAAGCGGCCCTCGAACACCAACGGGCTAGCCTCATCACCCAACTCATTAGCCAGGAACAGGACTACGAGGATCTCAGTAATATCGACTCAGAATCCCTCCTCACCCTCACTGAACAAATCTTCCCGATCCTGATCCTCGATCAAACCGAGATCACCGAAAATATTGCCGCCAGCCGATCGCCCATCCAAATGGCCATCCTCTCCCTGATCGCCGGCTTCATGGTCGCCACCCTCGCCGCCATCATCCGCGAACAAATCCCCCACTGGCGAGCCGAGTTTGCCGCCGCCCAAGCTGCCGCCACCCAACCCCAGCAACCTTCCGACTAAACCCCCCGTCTTGTCCCGGAGCATCTCGTCTAAATTCCCATGGCCAAACCCCCTCTCCTACCCTCCAGCTACCGCCTCGCCCAACTGGCCCTTGATGGCCTTCTGGCCTGGCTCGTCTGCGCCCTCGCCTTCTGGATTCGCTTCGAGGGCAACATCAACCCCCCCCACGAAGAACTCGCCCTCCTCCTTCCCCTGATCGCCATTCCCGGCCGCCTCCTGATCCAAGCCGGCTTTGGCCTCTATCAACAGGTGTGGCGACTCTTCGGCCTCAAAGACCTGATCACCCTCGTCAACGCCGTCACCCTCTACTCCCTCGGCATCCTCACCACCACCCGCCTGATCCTCCCCCGCCTCGGTTCCACCGAAGCCGGCATCCCCCTCGGCGTAGCCGTCATCGATTGGTGCTTCTGCATTATGGGCATGGTACTGCTGCGCTACACGCGCCGCCGCACCACCCAACAGCCCCTCTGGCCCCGCCGCCTCCCTCAAACTCAAACCCAAACCCGCCAACGCCTCCTTCTGATTGGAGCCGGCCAAGCCGGTGCCCTCGTTGTCCAAGAAGCCCAGCACAACCGCGCCCTCGGCATCGAAATCATCGGCTTCCTCGATGACGATCGCACCAAAATGGGGCGCACCGTCGAAGGCATCAAAGTCCTTGGCCCCACCAGCCAACTCCTCCCCCTCGCCGAACGCCACCAGATCACCGAAGCCCTGATCACCATCCCCTCCGCCCGCCCTGACCAGATCCGCCGCATCCTCGCCCAAGTCGAAGGCACCCCCCTCAAACTGAAAATCTTGCCCGGCCAAGGGGAACTGCTGCGCGATCGCTCCCTCACCCCCCAAGCCCGCGCCGTCCAAATTCAAGACATCCTCGGCCGCCCCGAAATCAGCCTCGACTTTAGCGAAACCTTCAACAGCCCCTTCGCCGCCGCTAGCGAACAACTCTACAACCGCCGCATCCTAATCACCGGGGCCGGCGGCACCATCGGCTCCGAAATCTGCCGCCAACTGGCCCGCCTCCATCCCCAAGAACTCCTCCTCCTCGGTCGCGGTGAAAACAGTATTTTCACGATCGAACAGGAATTGCGCCGCACCCACCCGGATTTAAAAATCCACCCCCTGATCGCCGACATCCGCCACACACCCCGCCTCAGCGCCCTCCTCCACCAATACCGCCCCCAGGTGATTTTCCATGCCGCCGCCCATAAGCATGTCCCCCTCATGGAACAACACCCCCAGGAGGCCCTGGCCAACAATGCCCTCGCTTCCGCCGATTTAGCCCGTCTCGCCACCGAAATCGAAGCCGAAACCGTGGTGATGATCTCCACCGATAAAGCCGTCGAATCCAGCAACTTCATGGGCATGAGTAAACGCCTAGCAGAACTCCTGGTGCGCTCCTACGCCCATACCCGCACCACCCGCTTCCTCGTCGTCCGCTTTGGCAACGTCCTTGGCAGTCGCGGCAGCGTCGTCCCCATCTTCCAAGCCCAAATCGACCGAGGCGGCCCCGTCACCGTCACCGATGCCGCCATGACCCGCTACTTCATGACTACGCCAGAGGCCTCCCAACTCGTGATCCAGAGTTTGGCGGTGGGGAAATCGGGGCAAATTCTCGTTTTGGATATGGGGGAACCGGTGCGGATTTATGATTTAGCCGAGCAGATGATCCGCCTCGCCGGGTTCCGCCCCGGTATCGATATTCCCATCACGATCACCGGCCTGCGACCCGGTGAAAAACTCCACGAAAGCCTCTTCAACGGCCAAGAGCAGGTCATCCCCACCGATCACCCCAAAATCCGCGCCGCCTCCAGCCAATTCCCCGACCCCACCACCGCCGCCGCCGTCTACGAACACCTCCAAGTCCTGGCCACCGAACCGATGGAACATCCCTACCTCTGGAAAGCCGTCCTCGCCTGCCGCGATGCCCTAGAAGCCGATCTGAAGGCGATCGCCCCCTAACCCAAGGGGTAGAGTGCGTCAGATCCACGATCCGCCAAGAACTAAAGTTCTTGGCTCATAGCGAAAGTGGGCTGAAGCCCACTCCGGAACCCGTTTTAACGGGTTTTCGCTCTGAGGCGGGGATTTCAATCCCCGACGGACTGGGCGGAACCGCTGCAATGCCCAGCTCTGTGGTGGCGAAAAAATTTTGTGCCTCCGGCAGGCTTACGCCAACGCCCCTACCTTAACAACCCACCTGTTTTACAAAATTCGCCAACAACCGTAACCCCGCCTGGGAAGACTTCTCCGGGTGGAACTGTACCGCCGTGATGTTCTCGGTAGCGATCGCCGCCGTCACCTGTTGGGAACCATGGCTCACCATCGCCGCCCGTACCCCCCGATCCACCGGGTCAACAAAATAGGAATGGACAAAATACACATAGGGGGCATCCCCCAACCCCCCCCAGGCCCAATGCTCCCGTTGGGCAAACTCCAACTGATTCCAACCCATGTGAGGAATCGTTAACCCCGGCTCCGAAGCAAACCGCCGCACCCGACCGGGAATAATCCCCAACCCCGGCTCCTGGCCCTCCTCCGACCCCTCAAACAACAGATGTAACCCCAAACAAATCCCTAAAAACGGCTTCCCAGAGGCGATCGCCCCCCGAATCGGCCCCTCTAACCCGCAGGCCCGCAACGCCTGCACCGCCGGATCAAAGGCCCCCACCCCCGGCAACACAATCCCATCTGCCGCCGCAATCACCCCCGGATCCCGCGTAATTTCCGTCTCAGCCCCCGCCGACTTCAGCCCCTTACAGGCAGAATGGAGATTGCCCATGTCGTAATCAATCACCGCAATCTTCGCCATACCCACACTCCCATGATTTCAAAATAGATCCCCCCCCAAGAAAAGCCGAAAAAGAATCCCCCCCCTTTTTAAGGGGGGGCAGGGGGGGATCCCGCACCCCCCATTCTACGCCAATCCCCCATCACCCCAAAAGTTGCCCCATTCCCGCCCCTCACCGTAAAATTTTGTTAGATTTTAGGGAAAGTCAGTGTTTTGGCTGAATACTGAAAACAATCCAGCAAGTCCAGTCTCCCCTCCCTCCCGAGCCTTGGTTCAATCCCCAGCATCCCCCACCGATCGCCCTCGGTGCTTTTTCCCGAACCAACCCCAAGACAATCTTAAAACTGGCCAAAATTGCAACGGCTTTTTGCCTTACCCTTCTATGCTAAGGACGAGCGCCTCTAAACCGCTGCGATCGCTTTGCTTAACCCCCTTCCTCGTTACAGTTGCGACCATGAACCGATCTGCCCGCCCCTTTGCCTTGTTGCCTTCCCTCCTGCTCAACAGCGCCATCGCCACCCTCGCCACCGCCTCAATGCTGGCCCCCGGCATTACCCCCGCTGTTCAAGCTGCCCTGGAAGATAGTCCGAAAGCGATCGTTGATGAAGTTTGGCAGATCGTCAATGATGAATTCATTGGCACTGATTTTGATATGAACAGTTGGCACGCCACCCGCCAGGAACTCCTCGGCCGCCAATACACCAGTCGCACCGAGGCCTACACCGCCATCCGCGATGCCCTCAAGCAACTCAACGACCCCTACACCCGTTTCCTCGATCCCCGCGAATACGCCGAACTCACCACCCAAACCTCCGGCGAACTCTCCGGTATTGGTGTCCAACTGGCCATTGATGAGCAAACCAGTTCCCTGAAAGTCGTGCAGCCCCTGGAGAATTCCCCCGCCTCCCAAGCGGGCATTCAGGCAGGCGATCGCATCCTCCGCATTGACAGCCGCCCCACCTCCCTGATGACCGTGGAAGAAGCCTCAGATCTACTACGGGGGGATTCCGGCACCAGCGTCCGTCTCCAATTGGTGCGCCCCGAAAGCGGCATTTTTGAAGTCACACTCCGCCGCGCCAACATTGAACTCCCTGTCCTCCATGCCAATGTCCAACAGGAGGGGGATTTACGGGTGGGCTATCTCCGTTTGGATGAATTTAGCTCCCATGCTGCCGAGCAAATGAAAAAGGCAATTACCAACCTCGAAGCCCAGAATATTCAGGGCTTTGTCTTGGATCTGCGGGGCAATCCCGGCGGTTTGCTGTTTGCCAGTGTGGACATTGCCCGGATGTGGATGGAAACGGGGATGATCGTCCGTACCGTTGACCGCCAGGGGGGCGATCGCCAATACAACGCCAACCGCACCGCCCTCACTGAACTCCCCCTCGTCGTTTTGGTGGATGGCTATTCCGCCAGTGCCAGCGAAATCCTCGCCGGAGCCTTAAAAGATAATGGCCGAGCGGTGATTGTCGGCAACCGCACCTACGGCAAAGGCACGGTGCAATCGGTGCATAACCTCTCTGACAACTCCGGTTTAGCCGTCACCATTTCCCGCTACTACCCCCCCAGCGGCATCACAATCAACCGCAACGGCATCGCCCCCAACATCGAGGTAGATCTCAGCCGCGATCAACAACGGCTCCTCCGCAGTAACCCCTCCCTCCAAGGCACGAACCGCGATCCCCAATACACCCGAGCCGTCACCGCTCTCCAAGAACAACACCTCGGCCGCAACCGCCCCGCCCTCCCCACCCCCGTCACGTTAAACGGTTATTAATCCCCCCCTAGGGTGGGCAATGCCCACCCTACCACTTCCCACTTCCCACTCTCAAGGCGCAGCCAACTGCTCAATTTGCTCACGAATTTCCGGGTTATAAATCCGTAAATAATTCCAATAATTGCCAAACACCGCCTCCACATACCCCTTCGTTTCCGGAAAAGGGATCTGCTCCACAAACTCATCGGGATCACCCGTCGGAAAACGACGAATCCACTGGCTGACATTGCCCGGCCCCGCATTATAACTGGCGATCGCCAACATCGAATTACCGTCAAATTCCCGGTGGGTATAGTCCAAAAACCAGGTCCCTAGCTCAATATTGTCTTCGGGATTCTCCAACTGATAATCACCAATCTCCGTCTGTTGGGCAATCCATTGGGCCGTCTCCGGCATCACCTGCATTAACCCCAACGCCCCCGCCGAAGAACGAATTGCCGGTTGAAACCGCGATTCCTGTCGAATTAAGGCAATGACCAGCAACGCATTCAATTGCCGCTCCCGAGACCAATTAAACACCAAGGGACTATAGGGAAACGGGAACAACGTTTGCCAATAATAGGGCTGTTGCCGCAACATCGCCCACATTTCCCGCTCTTCCGGTTGATCCCGTTCCCGCAAACTCCAAATATCCGTAATGCCGCGAATATAATCCCCCGCCGTCACCTTCAACAGCCCATCGGTAAACTGTTGATCCACCGTCAGTTCTCCCCCCTGACGCTCCACCTGCCACAATTGGGCCGCATCTTGATCCTGCCCCAATTGATAAAGCTCTTGGAACAGTTCTGACCCGGCGGGGGGTTGCGGGCGCACCGTGGGTAAATTAATCGTTGGCTCTAAGTCCCGCACCGTTGTAAATGTGCCCACATTCCAACCGAGGATCGCCGCTGCCCGCCAGGCATAGTAGGACTCAGGGTTTTGGCTGAGGACAAACTCATAGGCGGCCTGGGCATCTGCCTCGCGCCCTAAACGGCTGGCCCATTTCCCCACCCAAAACGCCGCTTTGGGGGCGAGGGTACTGTGGGGATTGTTAATTGCAATGGGGTGGGCCCATTTCCAGGCATTGGCATAATTGCCCGCTGCTGCCTGCTCTTGGGCTTGGTCCCAGCGGTAATTGAGCGTGATCTCAGCGTTGGGATAGCGATCGAGGAGATCCTGGCGGGCTTGGCTGGCAGCACTGCCCCGCCCTAGGGTTTCGAGGTGATCGGCTTTGCGCTGGAGCGCTTCGGGGGCATGGTCGGGGAATTTTTCAATAATTTGGTTGAGGTGGGGGATGGCATCTTGAGGGGAGGAGAGACGAGCAAGATGGAGCAGCCCCTGGCCGGTTTCGGTCTCGTTGGGGAAACGGTTGATTAGGTTTTGATAACTGAGGCGGGCTTCATTGCCTTGGCCGCTGAGATCCTGCCCTCGGGCAATGCGGTAGAGGGTTTGAGCCATGGGTTCGCTGCGTCGATAGGCGCTGGCGGCTTTGCTGTAGCTGCCCTCTTGCCAATAGCGATCGCCAATGGCCTCCCAATCCGCAGCGGTGAGTTGCTCCGCCGCCTCAATGACGATTTGATCCATCAGGGCGGTGGTGGTGGGGTTGGGGCTGTCATAGCGCACCAGAAATAACATCCAGGGCAGTTGCTGGCCCTCGGCTCGGATCCGTTCATGAACCATCTCATGAACCGCTGGATGATGGGGGTGAGTGGTGAGGGCATCTTGCCAAAATTGGGGATCGGTTTCCCCCAGTGTTACCAAGGCCTCCCCCACCACGGCGGATTCTGGATAATTTTCGACTAAAGCTTTGAGGGTTTCGGTCATTTGGTCGGGGCTGTTGGTGAGTTCATAGCCCCGGGCCCGTTTCAATAAAATCATCGGTGCGAGGGGAACATAGTGCTGCTCCAACCCCTCTAACCACCGCAACGCTGGCCCCCCTTCCAACGCCACCAACAGATCCATGGCGAGGAGATAGCGGGCCCGATGACGATCAAAACTGGCTTGGGACTGGCTGGCGATCGCCTCCAATTTCCCCCGCCGCTGTTCCGGCGACTGCACCGCCAAGGGCAAGACGGTGGATTGGTCATCAAGGGGCGGTTTAGGACTGCGAAACCCTAGAGAAAAAGACCATTGGGGAACAGAGATCCCCGGCAGCCAACCCCGCTGTTGCGCCCAGATTAAACTCCCCCCCACCACGGCAACCCCTAAAACCATTCCCGAACCAATGGTCAAGAATGTCTGCCATGTATGACTCTTACCCATAAATCAGTCCTTGCCCGTGATGACCTTAGCCATCATAGCCTAGCGCCCTACCCCCAACATTGCCCAATCCCCATTGCTTCAATACTCGTACTCAAACAACACCTGCACCCATTGCGGTGGCCGAGGAATAGGTGTTTTGAGGCGATCGCCCATCAACAGCGCCACTAAATGCACCGTAAACAAATAAATTGCACTGTTCACCACCAGGAGGGCGATCGCCCCCACCTCAATCCAAAACCGATCAGGCTGTGTCAATAGCCCGAAGCGCATCACAATCCAATTGGCCCAGGTGGTGACTTGGTTGATCACGTACAACCACAAATTTTCCCCGATCAGGATCGACAGCAACCAAAACCGGAATAAGAACCCCACGGTGCTTAAAATCGTCCCCAAAAACATCGACAGATACCAACTCCCCCCTCGCCGCCACACAAAGCCCAACTGTACCCCCATCAAGCCATAGGGAATCACATAGAGAATGCTCCGCGTCGGCCCCATCAGAATCGATAGCAACAGCCCCGACACCAACGCCCCCATCCAGGCGGCCCGCTCTCCCCGTCGCAGATAGAGTAAGGCGATGGGGATCGGGAAAAAGAGCCGCAACAGAGGCCCAAAGGGAAAGTAATAATTAATCAGCCAGATCAAACTGGCCGCACTGGCGAGAAAAGCCGTTTCCACCATCACCAGCGGCGTTTGGGGGGGGATGGGAACTTGAACGGGGGCAGCAGGCTGTGCCGGGGGGTCTGCTGCTAAATCAACCCAGTTCACACCGTCATTGTCTGAATTACTCATAACCACTGGGGAAACTGTTTTCGCTATCATAACCCAGAGCGATCTAGGGTTATGGGACAATCCCGCCCGCCCTTCCTGCTTCGGCACTTCAGACCGCCCCCATCAGCGTTAACCGGTTTTTCGCGACGGCCCCTTTACAGCAGGGCAAACCCCTCTGTACAATGAGAAATTGCGTGTTTAACACAATGCTCGGATCAGGTTTACCCCCCGAAACGCGATCGCACGCGACCTGTACGGCCCCTTATTCAGGATAATTTCCCATGACCTATGCCATTATCGCCACCGGCGGCAAACAACTGCGGGTTGAACCCGGCCGGTACTACGATATCGAACTGCTCCACAATGAAGAAGGCGAAGACCTCACGATTGAGCAAGTGCTGCTGATCAACCATGAGGGGGAAATCCATGTCGGTCAGCCCTTGGTCACGGGGGCGACCATCGAAGCGACCATTCTCCGCCACTATCGCGGCAAAAAGGTGATCGTTTATAAAATGCGCCCCAAAAAGAAAACCCGCAAAAAACGCGGTCACCGTCAAGAAATTACCCGACTCTTGGTGAAATCCATTTCCCTCAATGGCGAAACCCTTGCCGCTGCGGAAATGTTTACCACTGAGCCGGTTGAAGTATTTGAGGAAGAACCGGCGGAAGTCTAACGTCCCTAAGCCATTAATTCATGATCATCGATCCGGTTAACCGCCGGGTCGATTTTTTGTGGTGGATGGGGTGAGGGGAATGCCCCACTGGGCCAAATTGAGGGCATAGCCCCCCGCAACGAGATACACCGCATCGCAATGGGGACTGAGTTGCCGCACCAATTGCCCGAGGCGATCGCGAAACTTGCGCCCTAAGGGATAGGCTGGCACCACGCCCCAACCCACCTCTTCGGCGACAAAAATTAACGTTCCTGAATGGGAGGTGATGGCCGTCAGTAGGGCGATCGCCCCGGCTTCCCAAGCCTGATCGTTTAACTCCAACCCATTAGCCACCCAAGTTCCCAGGGAATCGATTAAAAAACACCGCTCCTCCCCCCGCTCACCGGCCAAAAAAGCGGGCAACGCCTCAGGAATGATCGCCGTTTGCCAATCCTGGGGGCGGCGTTGTTGGTGACGGGCAATTTTGGCCTGCCATTCGGGGTCATCGGGGAGGGCGATCGCCGTTGCTACATAGGTAACGGGTTGACCCGTGGCGGCAGCGGTGGCTTCAGCCCATTCGCTTTTGCCGGAACTAGCGGGGCCTGTAATTAAAATGCAACCAGACATCGA
>JAABSU010000047.1 GCA_011390265.1 Spirulina sp. | reverse complement strand
TCTAAGCTCCAGCGGTAGACATGGGACCAAAACCGCAGCGCATCCCCTAGGGCCGCCTTGTGGCCTTGGAGGGAATTGAGGGGCAGATGGCGCAACAGTTGAGCCGTATCGAGGGGAGTGAGTTGTAGCCCCTCCACCCGCCACCACCGTAGGGGCAACTTGCCAATGTCTGCAATTTCCTCCTCATCCCCAGACAGCACCGGTAAACAATCTCCTTCCTCTGTCTCGGAGCGGGAACCATGGTTTCGCGTGGGGAGGGCGAGGATTTCCGTAGCAGCGGTGGGGGTGATTTCGTGGGGCCAAAAGGAGCGCGATCGCAGGTATTGGCTTAAATCCTCTCGCCCCATGGCCGCTGGATGGAGCGGCACCGCATCAAGGGGTTCATCTGGATCGGGGAGGGCCAATCGCCACGTTTCCCCCCACAGGAAAAAATAGCTCCCTGTCGTCTTGTCAATCCAACTCCCATGTAAAATCGCCATCGCTACGGTTACTCGTCGTGAAAAGAGAATCGAAAACTGCCCTGCTCTTGCTCGGTGTTGTCTCAGAACAAGACTAAAATGCTAGGATTGTCCTGAGAAGAAGAATATAGAAGTAAGAAAGGACAAGCACAGAAGATGCAAGAATTTAACAAGTCAATATCCTTTAGTGGCCCGGATATTCGGCTTCATGCGGGTCTCCTTGCGCCGCAGGCTGGCGGCTCGGTGTTGATTCAATCCGGGGAAACCGCTGTTTTAGTCACCGCTACACGCTCCACAGGCCGCGAGGGTATTGATTTTCTCCCGCTGTTGGTTGACTACGAAGAACGGCTCTATGCCGGGGGTCGGATTCCGGGGGGGTTTTTGCGCCGGGAAGGGCGACCGCCAGATAAGGTGACGTTAACTTGCCGTTTGATTGACCGCCCCCTGCGCCCGTTGTTTCCGCAATGGCTCCGGGATGATATCCAAGTGGTGGCCACAACGCTATCGATGGATGAGCAAGTTCCCCCCGATGTCCTGGCAGTGACCGGTGCATCGATCGCCGTGCTCCTCGCTCAAATCCCCTTCTGTGGGCCAATGGCGGCGGTGCGCGTTGGGTTGGTTGGGGATGATTTTATCATTAACCCGACTTATAAAGAAATTCAAGACGGGGATCTCGATCTCGTCGTGGCGGGAACTCCTGACGGGGTGGTGATGGTGGAAGCCGGAGCCAACCAACTGCCGGAGCAGGATATTATCGAGGCCATTGAATTTGGCTATGAGGCGGTGCAGGAATTGATTGCCGCCCAACAGGAACTGATGGCGGAGTTGGGGCTGGAATTGGTGCAAGCGGAACCGCCAGCGGAAGATGAAGCCCTGGCGAAGTTTATCGCCGATCGCGCCACCGCCGGGATTGAGGAAACCCTGAAGCAGTTCAGCCTCTCGAAGCCGGAACGGGATGTGCTCCTGGATGAAATTAAGGCTGAAAAGGTGATGGAGGCGATCGCCGCCCTCCCCGAAACAGACCCGATCCGCCAAGCCGTCGAGGCCGATGGTAAAGCCGTGGGCAAAATCTTTAAGGCCCTCACCAAAACCATGATGCGTCAGCAGATTGTTAAAGATGGCCTGCGGGTGGATGGGCGCAAGCTCGATGAGGTGCGGCCGATTTCCTGCCAAGTGGGGCTGTTGCCCAATCGCGTCCATGGTTCGGGCCTGTTCCAGCGGGGTCTAACTCAGGTGCTTTCCTTGGCGACGTTGGGAACCCCCAATGATGCCCAGGAAATGGACGACCTCCACCCCGAAACCCAAAAACGCTACCTCCACCACTACAACTTCCCCCCCTATTCCGTTGGGGAAACCCGGCCGATGCGATCGCCCGGTCGTCGGGAAATTGGCCACGGCGCTCTCGCCGAGCGGGCTTTACTCCCCGTCCTTCCTTCCCAGGAAGAATTCCCCTATGTGTTGCGGATCGTTTCTGAGGTGCTCTCCTCCAACGGCTCCACCTCCATGGGTTCCGTCTGCGGCTCTACCCTCGCCCTGATGGATGCCGGTGTCCCGATTACTAAGCCGGTGAGCGGCACTGCCATGGGGCTGATTAAAGAAGGGGATGAAGTGCGCGTCCTTACGGATATCCAAGGGATTGAGGATTTCCTCGGCGATATGGATTTCAAAGTGGCCGGCACCGATAGCGGCATCACTGCCCTGCAAATGGATATGAAGATCACTGGGTTGCCTTTAACGGTGATTTCCCAGGCGATCGCCCAAGCCAAAGAAGGCCGGATGCACATCCTCGAAAAAATGCTGGCGGTGATCGACAAACCTCGGTCGGAACTTTCTCCCTACGCGCCGCGCCTGCTCTCGATCCGCATCGACCCCGATATGATCGGTTTGGTGATTGGGCCTGGTGGGAAAAATATCAAGGGCATCACGGAGCAAAGTGGAGCCAAAATTGATATTGAGGATTCCGGTAAGGTGACGATCTACTGTAATGATCCCGAAGGGGCAGCCCTGGCGAAACGGATCATCGAAGGCATGACCCGCAAGCTCAGTGAAGGCGAGGTCTATTTCGGCAAGGTGACGCGGATTATCCAAATCGGGGCTTTTGTGGAAATTCTCCCCGGTAAGGAAGGGATGATTCACATTTCCCAGTTGGCGGATTACCGTGTTGGCAAGGTGGAAGATGAGGTGGCCGTTGGCGATGAAGTGGTGGTCAAGGTGCGGGAAATTGATTCCCGGGGCCGGATCAACCTCACCCGCTTAGGGATTCACCCCGATGAAGCCGCTGCCGCCCGCGCCGCCGCTCAATAAACGCGATCCCCCAAACCAACCATCTGGTTTGGGGGATCAGTGCTCAAGTTCATGGGTTTACGGAACTGAATGGGAATCCCTGGGGCTACTCTTTGCGAAGAGTAGCCCTTTTGGTCTGTAACAGTACATGGCGCATCCAAATTAAGCGGGGGCAGATTCGACGGCATTATTACGCCTCCGGCCGAGGATTTGAATGGCAAAGGCCGTTTTCAGGGGCATGGTCGGTTCTTGGTGCGGTTCGAGCAACACTAGAAACTGAATCCCGGCGGGATTCTCGTAGATACCGACACAATCAGAAATTCGTTGAATATTCTGCATGGTTCTGAATATTGATGTGGAGGGAGGAAAATCTCAAAGCAGATCAGGGAAATAAGGCTGATGTTCTTGTTAGTTCTCAGAGTATCTTCTCAAGGCACAAAGTAGGGGATATTTTAAGATTTTTTCAACATTTCAAACATTAAAAAATATTGCTTTGTATCGCAAATTACATTTTTATGCAAATGTAATTTGTAACTTGAAAAGGTTTTGTGATCGCCAATAGAATCCAGGACAAATAGCTTAAAACGAGTGATAACTTAGTCTTAAATGATTCTCAGTAATTTCAGAATTTGCAAAAAGTGAATTCGTTAAGGAATATTACGAAAAAATCATCAAGGACATCGGAAAATATGAAGATAATTTGAAAATCTTAACTTGATTTAATTTTTCTTCAACCTGATCCCGGCCATGCCCTTGATCCCTACCCCTATTTCGCAGGTTAGTCCCTTAAACTGCTGACATCTTCGCTGTGGGAGGTCGGGAGTCGGCCTGAAGTAGCAAGCCTTTCCGATGCTTGATCCCCAGGATTAATCGGGGGCTTTCTGGGCCTAAACTCCTTAAAATGGGTCAGAACGCAATTTTGGCATTGGTCTATGGCCCAAACCCTGGTGATTAAGATTGGTACTTCGAGCCTCACCCATCCAGAGACGGGGCAATTGGCGATCGCCACCCTGGGCGCTCTCGTGGAAACCCTCACCTCCCTCCGCCAGGCGGGCCATCGGGTTGTGTTGGTTTCCTCTGGGGCCGTGGGGGTGGGGGCCAGCCGCCTCAAACTGACGGAACGCCCCCGCACCATGCCCCGGAAACAGGCGGTGGCCGCCGTGGGACAGGGACGGTTAATGCGGGTTTATGATGATTTGTTTACAACATTAAATCAGGCGATCGCTCAAATCCTGCTCACCCGTCGGGATCTCGTCGATCGCACCGCCTACGTCAACGCCTACAACACGTTTCAAGCCCTGTTTGAATTGGATGTGATCCCCATCGTTAATGAAAACGATACGGTGGCGGTGGAAGAACTGCGGTTTGGGGATAACGATACGCTCTCGGCCTTGGTGGCTAGCCTAATCGAAGCAGATTGGCTCTACCTGCTCACCGATGTCGATCGCCTCTATTCCGCCGATCCCCGCCATGATCCCAGCGCCCAACCGATTAGCCGCGTCACCGTGGCGGAGTTGGCGGAGTTACAGATTGAGGGGGGCGATCGCGGCTCCCAATGGGGAACTGGGGGGATGATGACGAAAATTGCCGCCGCCCGCATTGCCAGTAGTGCGGGGGTGAAAACGGCAATTTTGCGCGGTCAACAGCCCCAACGGATTTTTAACCTCCTCCAGGGGGAAGCGATCGGCACGCAGTTTGAAGCCCAACCCCGGCCGGACAATGCCCGCAAGCGTTGGATTGCCCATGGTTTAATCCCCCGGGGTCGGCTCTATTTGGATGGGGGGGCGATCGCGGCGTTATGCCATCAGGGGCGATCGCTCCTCGCGGCGGGCATTGTTAAAACCGAAGGCGACTTTCAAAGCTCCGAAGCGGTGATCCTCTGCGATGGTGCGGGGGTAGAAGTGGCCCGAGGCATCGTCAACTACAACAGCCACGAAATCAGCCAAATCCAAGGGCATCACTCCGACGCAATCCCCGAAATCCTCGGCTACAGCGGCGCAGAAACGATTATCCACCGGGATAACTTGGTGTTAACCCTCATCCCCGCCGATGCCCCCTAAAGGGCCAATTCGTCGAGGTATTGCCAGCAGGCGGCGGGGACGAGGAGATCGGGGCTGGTTTGTAATTTTCCGAGGGGAACCCAATGGGCTTCCTTGGTGCGATCGCCCTCCTGGAAGGGAATCACGTCGCGATCGTAAAACTGCTGATCGACAAAATCCGCTCGGTAGAGTTGGATGATTTCATGGCCAGGAGAGCCATTGTAGGTAAACAGACTCTCAATACAGCCCAGATAGGCAATATTTTCCAGTTCCGCCCCCAATTCTTCCTGAAATTCCCGCTGGAGTGCCGCCATACTGGTTTCGCCAAAGTCTACTCCACCCCCCAAGGCGCGGTAAAACTCCCGACCCGTTTCAGGGTCACAGCCGAAGGACAGAAACAAATCATCACCGCGATGGATGAGAGCCAGTGTGATCACCCGAATTTTACTTTTTTTACTTTTCTTAGCCATGAATCTTGATTAATTAAACAGAGCTTGATGGCGTTCTTCCACGGGCCAATCTTGATTTTCGCCCCCGAAAATAATCTGACGGAGGGAAAGATAGTCATTGCTTAAATGGGTCAAAGCATTAATTAACACATCCAGGGCAATATTATCACTGGTGCCCAGATCAAACCAACAACGGCCCCAGGTTCCCAAATACTCAAATCCTCCCATATTGTGCATCGGGGCCATCATCGCTTGTTCTGCGTTGTCTTGGCTATAGTCCACATAGCTAAGATCTTCGCCCCATTCACTCACTTGTAAATTCTCCGCATTAAACGCACCTAACTTGCCCAAATAAAACCAGGAATTAAACACTTCTTCGAGATATTGCTGCTCCTGGGGGGTGGCGACGGTTTCAAATTCGATCCAAATCCACAGATCGAAGGGGTTAAATTCACGGAAGGAAATTTGCATGGTGGTTTTAAAATAGCTGTTCGGAGCAAGATCCCCCCTGCCCCCCTTGAAAAGGGGGGTTTTGGATTCGGGGGTTAGTTTTTTACTTTACCAAAGCGGCGATCGCGGGTTTGGTAGTTGAGCAGGGCTTGGTGGAAGGCTTCCCGATCGAAATCGGGCCAGGCGGTTTGGGTGACGTAGATTTCAGAATAGGCCATTTGCCAAAGGAGGAAATTGCTGATCCGCATTTCGCCACTGGTGCGGATCAGTAAATCGGGGTTGCTTAAGCCTGAAGTGTAGAGGTGCTGCTCAAATAAATTTTCATCGATTTGATCGAGGCTGATTTGGCCCTGTTGGACTTTTTGGGCGATCGCCCGACAGGCTTGAATAATTTCCTGGCGGCCGCCGTAGTTGGTGGCGACGGTGAACTCCACATCTTGATTATTTTTGGTGTCATCCATGGAGCGAGAAATCTCCGCTTGGAGCGATGGCGGCAGGGCATCGAGATTGCCCACAAAGCGAATCCGCACATTTTCCGTCATCATCTCCGCCAACTCCCGCCGCAACACCTGCTCAAACAGCGTCATTAAAAAATCCACCTCATGGCTGGGCCGGCCCCAATTTTCCGTTGAGAAAGCATAGGCAGTGAGGGCAGGAATCCCCCAATCTTTACAGCAGCGTAATAAATCCCGCAGGGAATCCACTCCCCGACGATGGCCCATGACCCGGGGCATCCCCTGTTGTTTTGCCCAACGGCCATTACCATCCATAATCACCGCCACATGGCGCGGTAAACGATCCGGCGCTAAGTCGGGGGGTAACGTTGCCAAAAGGGAAGTTGACTTAACCATCATAAAAAGAATAGAAATGGCAGAATGGCCGATATCAGATTAGCCCTCCCTGCCAATAACAGAAAGGGGAGGGAATACCCCAGGATTAATATATTTCTTAAAATACACTGTCATTGTAGGTCGTGAACATTGGCAAGGAGCGGGAACGGGGGATTAGGGCCAGGGGTCTCGGTCAGAGGCGGGGCGGAAAAAACGTTGGAGGAAGACCCAGCCCTGTACTCCCAGTTGCCGACTGATGCGGCTGACGGCCTCCCGCTCTACGGTGGGGGCAAGGCGGTCTTTGAGCAACTCTCGCAATTTACTACTGGTGAGGGGGCGATTTAACTGACGATGTTCCGCGAGGGAAATGGAGCCAGTTTCTTCGGAAACGACAATACAGATACAGTTATCCACTCGCTCAGTAATTCCCATGGCCGCCCGGTGACGGGTTCCCAACTGTCGAGAAGCGACCCGCTCCGATAAGGGCAAAATGATCCCCGCTGCGATCACCCGCGAACCGCGCACATGGACGGCCCCATCATGGAGCAAAGTGCTGGTTTGAAAGATGGTTTGTAACAATTCTTTCGAGAGTTCGGCATTGAGGATCACCCCTGGGACGGAAAAAACCCGCTCATCAAGGGGATGGCCGGTTTCGATGACAATTAAGGCTCCGGTACGGTTTTGGGAGAGTTCTTTAATGGCATCGACCATTTCATCGATGATGCTGTCGGGGCGGAGGATGGGACGGGTGGAGGGTTTGAACAGTTGTAAAATCTCTCCCCGCCCTAACCGTTCCAGGAATTGCCGAAATTCCGCCTGGAAAACGACGGCCATGGCCACCGCTGAACCCAAGACCAAGCGTTCAAGAACAAAACTTAAATGCCGCAGGCCGAGGCGATCGCTCACCACTGTGGCCAACATCAGTAAGATCAAGCCCCGCACCATCCACAACGTTCGTCGCTCGCCAATCACCAGTAACACGGTGTAGGTCAGGAGCAACACGAGGGCAATATCGATAAATTCGCGGAGCGAGAGCCAGGGAAGACTCACAAAACCCAATGAAAACATGAGTGAGGGTTGTGGGTGATCCTCCCTATTATCAACGATATTCCCCCGTGGCCCGAATTGAATTGCCTTAGGGAGGGGGTAGGGGCGAAAAATTTTTGTGCCTCCGGCAGGCTTACGCCAACGCCCCTAGGTTCTTTATGCTTTTAAGCGGGCAGGGAGGCGATCGCCTCGCACCAAATCCGCATAGGTTTCCCGCTCTAAAATTAGCTCCGCTTCACCCTGATGCACCACCACCGCCGCCGGCCGGCCGATGCGGTTGTAGTTAGAGGCCATGCTGTAGTTGTAGGCTCCGGTGCAGGGAACCACCAGCACATCTCCCGGTTGGGCAGGGGGCAACTGGGCATCATGGATCAGCACATCCCCCGATTCACAATGTTTCCCTGCCACTGTCACAGTTTCCGTTGCCGGGGCGGACATTTGGCCGGCGGCGACGATGCGATAGAGGGATTGGTAGGTGATGGGGCGGGGGTTGTCGGACATCCCCCCATCGACGGCGATATAGGTGCGAATACCGGGGACGGTTTTCGTGGAGCCGACGGTGTAGGCGGTGACGCAGGCGGTGGCAATGAGCGATCGCCCCGGTTCACAGATTAAGCGGGGTAGGGGTAATTTCCGAGCTTCACAGGCATTCTGAACAGCTTGGGCCGCCGCCTTGACCCATTCGGTAATGCTCGGGGGATCATCGCTTTCGGTGTAGCGAATCCCCAAACCGCCGCCGATGTTGAGGGTATCAATGGGCAAACCAGCGGCGATCGCCTCCGCCATCCAATCCACCAACACGCCGCCTAAATCCTGATGGGGTTGCCGCTCGAAAATTTGCGAACCAATATGGGCATGGAGGCCGGTGCAATGGAGTTGGGGCCGCGCTCCTACCCAAGCGAAAACTTCCGGTAATTGATGGGGATCAAAGCCAAACTTGCTATCAATGTGGCCGGTGCGGATGTATTCGTGGGTGTGGCATTCGATACCAGGGGTAAGGCGCAGGAAGATGCGGGCCGGGGAGCCGGGGGTGGCAATGTCGGCCAAGAGGTTTAATTCCAGCCAATTATCGACAATGATCGTGCAACCCTGTTCAACGGCATAGCGCAATTCCAACTCAGATTTATTATTGCCATGGAAATAGATGCGATCGCTCGTCACCCCCGCTTGCAACGTCGTATAGAGTTCCCCCCCCGACACCACATCAAACCCCAGGCCCTCACTGGCAACAATGGCACAGACCGCCACGCAACTCCAGGCCTTCGAGGCATAGATCACCTGAGATTCACCGCCATAATATTGGCCAAAGCCATCGCGGTATTGTTGGCAGGCGGTGCGCAGGGTTTGCTCATCTAAAACATAGAGGGGAGAGCCATAGGTTTTCACCAGATCGAGGAGATCGCAGCCCCCTAGGGTGAGATGGTCTTGCTTATTCACCGCAGCGGTGAGGGGAAAGATGGCCTGATTGGGGGCGGTGTTCGGGGTGGATAAATACTGTTGTCCGGTGATTGTAGTCGGAATCGGTTCGGTGGCTAACATCGGCGATCGTCAAAAATTTCGAGGGGGTTAACCCATCTAGTGTACAATCTTCCTTCGTGACTTTCCCCACCCTACGGATGCAACCTGTTGCCCCCACCGACTTAGCGGCGGTGGTGGAACTCGATCGCCAATGTTTAGGGGGAATGTGGGGGCTAGAGAGCTACCGGCGGGAAATTGAAAGCCCCAATAGTGAGCTATGGATTCTCGTCCCTACCGTTGAAGATGGCGAAACTCCCGCCCTAATTGGCCTCGGTTGCTTCTGGGCGATTTTAGAGGAAGCCCACATCACCCTATTGATGATCCATCCCGACTATCACCGTCAGGGTTTGGGGCAATTGTTATTATGGCAACTCCTGGCCCAGGCGGCCCAGCGGGGGCAGGAGCGGGCGACGTTGGAGGTGCGGGCCAGTAATGGGGGGGCGATCGCCCTCTATGAAAAATTCGGCTTTACCGAGATTGGCCGCCGCAAGGGCTATTATCCCGAAACCGGTGAAGATGCGTTAATTTTTTGGCTCCAAGGCTTGCATCAACCCGAGTTTGCCCTAAAATTAGACCTTTGGAAGGCCCAAGTCACCCAGCACCTAACTCACCACGGCTGGCAGTTATCCCCCTTCGCTGCGCTGATCCCGCCCCCGTTATCGACCTAATCCCTAGCCGCGATCGGCCTAATTTTCAAGGCGAAAACCGCCCCAAACTGATTCTGATTCACCGATCCCCCCAATTGGCCAGGGATTAAAATCGCTGTGCTAGAATGGGCAGACAATGGGCCAGCAACAGGTGATAGAGCATTATGTTTGAACGCTTCACAGAAAAAGCTATTAAGGTGATTATGCTCGCCCAAGAGGAAGCCCGTCGCCTCGGACATAACTTCGTGGGGACGGAGCAAATTCTTCTCGGGCTGATTGGGGAAGGCACAGGCGTTGCCGCCAAAGTGCTGAAATCCATGGGGGTCAACCTTAAGGACGCAAGGATCGAAGTCGAGAAAATTATCGGGCGTGGATCGGGATTTGTCGCCGTTGAGATCCCCTTTACCCCCCGTGCTAAACGAGTTTTAGAGCTTTCCCTCGAAGAAGCCCGCCAGTTGGGCCACAACTACATCGGCACTGAGCATTTGCTCCTGGGGCTGATTCGTGAAGGTGAGGGCGTAGCGGCACGGGTGTTGGAAAACTTGGGCGTAGATCTCTCGAAGGTGCGCACTCAGGTGATTCGGATGCTGGGGGAAACTGCTGAAGTTTCTGCTGGCCCTGGCCAAGGCGGGCGCACGAAAACTCCCACCCTTGACGAATTTGGCTCCAACCTCACCAACCTCGCCAAAGAGGGCAAGCTGGATCCTGTTGTCGGCCGCCAAAAAGAAATTGAGCGGGTGATCCAAATCTTGGGCCGCCGTACCAAAAATAACCCGGTGTTGATCGGGGAGCCGGGGGTGGGTAAAACGGCGATCGCCGAAGGGTTAGCCCAACGGATCGCCAACCAAGATATTCCCGACATTCTCGAAGATAAGCGGGTCGTTACCCTTGATATTGGTCTGCTCGTTGCCGGTACAAAATACCGGGGGGAATTTGAGGAACGCCTCAAGAAGATCATGGATGAGATCCGTTCCGCTGGGAATGTGATCCTCGTGATTGATGAAGTCCATACGCTGATCGGAGCGGGGGCTGCTGAGGGGGCGATCGATGCCGCCAATATCCTCAAGCCTGCTTTGGCACGGGGCGAACTGCAATGTATCGGGGCCACCACCCTCGATGAATACCGCAAACATATCGAGCGGGATGCTGCCCTAGAGCGACGGTTCCAGCCGGTGATGGTGGGTGAACCCACTGTTGAAGAGACGATTGAAATCCTCTTTGGTCTGCGGGAACGCTACGAACAGCACCACAAGCTGAAAATTTTAGATGAAGCCCTCGAAGCAGCGGCGAAACTCTCTGATCGCTATATTAGCGATCGCTACCTCCCCGACAAGGCGATCGACCTGATCGACGAAGCCGGTTCACGGGTGCGCCTGATGAATTCCCAACTGCCCCCCGCAGCGAAGGAACTCGATAAGGAACTGCGCCAAGTCTTGAAACAAAAAGACGACGCGGTGCGTGCTCAGGACTTTGATCAAGCCGGGGAATTGCGCGATCGCGAGATGGAAATTAAAGCGGAAATCCGCTCCATTGCCGCCGCCAAAAAAGACGAAGGCACGAACAGCGAAGAAGGCCCCGCCGTTGATTCGGAGGAAATCGCCCACATCGTCGCCTCCTGGACGGGCGTACCCGTCAATAAACTGACGGAATCGGAATCCGAAAAACTGCTCCACATGGAGGACACGCTCCACCAGCGGTTGATCGGCCAAGAAGAAGCCGTCCGCGCCGTTTCCCGCGCCATCCGTCGCGCCCGCGTCGGCTTGAAAAACCCCAACCGTCCCATTGCCAGCTTTATCTTCTCCGGCCCTACCGGCGTGGGTAAAACGGAGTTAACCAAATCCTTGGCGGCCTACTTCTTCGGTTCTGAAGATGCAATGATCCGCCTTGATATGTCCGAGTATATGGAGCGGCACACCGTTTCCAAACTGATCGGCTCCCCTCCGGGTTATGTGGGCTACAACGAAGGCGGCCAACTCACGGAAGCCGTCCGCCGTCGCCCCTACACCGTCGTGCTCTTCGATGAAATCGAAAAAGCACACCCCGATGTCTTCAATATGCTGCTGCAAATCCTTGAAGATGGGCGGCTCACCGATGCCAAAGGGCGCACGGTGGACTTCAAAAACACGCTGTTGATCATGACCTCGAACATTGGTTCAAAGGTGATTGAGAAAGGCGGCGGCGGTTTAGGGTTTGAATTGGAAGATGACCAAAACGAAGCCCAATACAACCGGATTCGTTCTCTGGTCAATGAGGAACTGAAGCAATATTTCCGCCCAGAATTCCTCAACCGTCTCGATGAAATCATCGTCTTCCGTCAACTCAGCAAGCCGGAGGTGAAGGAGATCGCCGATATCCTGCTCAAGGAGGTGTTCAAGCGCCTGACGGAGAAGGAAATCAGCCTCGATGTCACCGAGAAGTTCAAGGAGCGGCTCGTGGAAGAGGGCTACAACCCCAGTTATGGGGCGCGGCCGTTACGTCGGGCAATTATGCGCCTCTTAGAGGATGTGTTAGCCGAAGAAATTCTCTCCGGTCGCCTCAAGGGTGGCGATGCTGCCCAGGTGGATATCGATGAGGAAAATAAGGTGATTATTTCCCATCAAGATACCCAACGCATTTTGCTAGAGAAAAACTAAGGTTGGTCTAGCCTGTTGCTCACCCCTGGGTTCCCCCCAGGGGTTTTTCGTTTAGGACAACAAGACATGAATCCCTTGAATGGAAAGCTGCCCTGGCAGGAGGATGGAAACGTGATGAGGATAGATCTTGGATGTTAAAGATTGTTAGATTCACTGGAATACATTAAAACTCCATGCTCTATCACATATTTCAAAGGTATCTTAGGATTATTAATGTCTCGTCCACCATTACTGTGCCATGTAGATTCCCATCGACGATAAAAAAACTCAAGTTCCGTGGGGGTAAGTTTGTATATAGCAACAAGATTAATACTTCGGTAAACAGCAAATATCCAGTCTACCTTTCTATATTTTTCAATAATTCTAGGATTAATGTGATGATGTGTTGAAAAGCTTTTAGTTAAGGCAATATTAACTGATTTTAGTTCATACTCATTGCCGAATTCATCTACTGCATCATTCCCTTCTCGACCAGGTAAAATGGTCAGTCCAGTAACTAGCAAAACTTGGAGGATTTTACCACCGTTATCTTGGAAAATATCATTAATACCATGTTTATTTGCAAGCTCTTGATACTTTTGGATAGATGGAAATAGTTGATCAAGAATTGCTTTATCCGGATGTGGCATCACTCTGGTTCGTTCCTCAGGAGTTCGGCTATGTCAACTTCCAGTGCTTGGGCAAGACGCTCCATGTTATCAATGGATATATTGCGCTCATTGCGTTCTACTGAACCGACATAGGTTCTGTGTAGTCCAGCTAAGTCAGCAAGTGCTTCTTGTGACAGACCTCTGATCTGACGAATTTGCCGTAGCCTTTTGGCAAAAATTCTTCTAGCATTAGATGACACGGGCTTGGAGATTGACACCATCTCTATACTCGATGTATTGATGACAATAAGTCTACAGACTATGAGTAGCAATTAAGGGTAAGACAATGATACAGCAAGCTCAATTTCCAATTAATCTCGATATTTATCGCAATAGACCATCTTATTTAACAACGATGGGGGCTGCTTTTTGCGGCGATTCCTTAGAACTCTTAAATCAGTTACCCAATAACAGTATTAACTTGGTTTTAACGAGTCCTCCATTTGCGCTTCAACGCCAAAAAGAGTATGGCAATAAAGATCAACATGAATATATTGAGTGGCTAGCCAAATTTGCTTCAGTTGTTTATCAAAAGCTTAAAGATGATGGTAGTTTTATTTTGGATTTGGGTGGAGCCTATGAAAAAGGAAAACCTGTGAGAAGTTTATACAACTTTAGAATTCCGATCTATTTTTGTGATGAAATTGGTTTTTTCTTGGCAGAAGATTTTTACTGGTTTAATCCTTCAAAGTTACCTAGTCCTATTGAATGGGTCAACAAGCAAAAAATCAGAGTTAAAGATTCAATAAATACAGTATGGTGGTTTAGTAAAACTGAATTTCCTAAATCTGATGTCACTAAAGTTTTGACAGAATATAGTTCTAGGATGAAAAAGCTTCTAGAAGATCCCGAAAAATTCTATGATCCTAAAAAACGTCCATCTGGCCATGATATCAGCAAAAGCTTTGGCAAGGATAATGGGGGTGCAATTCCTTCTAACCTTTTGCAAATTGCTAATTCTGAATCTAATGGTCAATATCTTAGAGGATGTAAAGCTTTAAATTTAAAAGCTCATCCAGCAAGATTTCCGGTAAGGCTTCCAGAATTTTTCATTCGTTTTTTGACTGAGCCTGGTGATTTAGTTGTTGATATTTTTGCTGGTTCTAATACAACTGGTTTTGTGGCTGAACAAGAAAATAGATATTGGTTAGCTTTTGAGAAGGAACTGCAATATCTTGCTACTTCTTCATTCCGCTTTGTGGAGGAGAACATGGATCAAGCTTCTATGCAGTTTCTATATGAAAAATTACTGTCGGGTGAGTCTCAAGAAATCATCCATTCTTCAAAGCAATTACGTCTCTTTGAGAAAGCAAGTATTTATTCACAGCAAGGCAATCTTGAATGATTTTTAAAAGCTTTTTCGGTTATGGCTCAGGAGTGGGGTGATCGCTCTCCAAATGGAACAAATCTGTTTCTCAGGATCAAAGTGCGATCGCTCTCTTGGGTTGCTTAACAATCCAGGGCCAACCAACTGAACAGTTCACCCAGGGTTAACGCTAATCCTTGGGCAAAGGGGGGGACAGGTACTTCTATTTCTGGTTGATCAAATATCTCCATCTCACCGCTGGGGAATTAAACAAAGATGGTGCGCTCGTCGGGATCAATTAACCACCCCATTAATCCGCCATGTTTCGGTGATCCCCCTAGCGTGATACAGTCAACAGGCTTGGCTTATTTTAGCGGATCACCTTGATTCTGTGGAGGGGCGATCGCCTTGGGCTAGAATAGAATGGTGATCCCATCGTGAGGAATTGTCATGCCTACCACTACCCTGAGCCTTGATCAGATTCTTAACCAATTGCGGGCTGATGTGCCTTCGGATTGGGAGAAGGGTGATCGCTTTCTTGCTGCTGTCTCCTTTTCTAGGTCTTCTGGGTTTATGACTAAAATTGTATAATTCGATACATAGCATGGATTGTCTGGCTGCTGAGAGCCTCGAAAACTCGTGACATTAGCATTTCTTATAACCCTAAACCGTGAAGACCTATTCTAAAAAAATTGTGTAGTAGTTATCAATAATTTAACAATAGTGCTAAAATGAGGGCGACCTTATAGGAAAGACCTATAAGGGATTTTCTGAAAAACTATGATTTAGAGTATCAACATGGGAAAATTGTACGATTCTTTGTCTGATGATCAGCAAAATGATGCCGCAGCCCAAGCACAAGAAATTTTCAGGCAGCTGATCCAAAATGAGCAACGGGCGGGTCAGGAAGATCAAGAAAATGGGCAATACGTTGGTGAAGTTTATTCCATTAGTTACGAATCAGCATTAGTACTTATCCACGATCACTATCGAAAAAAAGTAGGGGGTATCCCCAGTCTAAGTTTTTTGATTGCTACTCGTGTCGATCCCAAAAGGTTAATTGATTATACAAAAGAGGATTCATCAATCATTTTGTTGCGTGTTATGGATGCTGCACCACTTCCTAATGCTTTTGAAGCTGAACGTGTTAGAGTAGAGACAGCGCAAAAAGCGAGTGGTGAAGACATGCATTGGGATAGTCAAGAGTTGATGGATTCTCATACCCACAATCTCCTCTCTTTTGCTGGAATAAAATGTAGAGTTATTGGCACTTTTTTTGTTGATAAAAGCTCGGATGAACACTCTGATTCTTTTGTCTTACGCTTTGGTAGTGATTTGTCGAATTATTATCCTAACGAAGGCTTAAAGGTATACAAACCAAACGACAAAGCTCTATCACGCATTGTTAATTATCGTGATCCAGATCGTAACGATTTAAAAACAGATAAGTCAGTTGTAATCGGCAGTATTCGCTACGCCTCAACCAATCGCTCTTTTCAAGGTATTTCTAATGTTGAGGTTAAAATTCTTCCTGCGGATTTGCTTGGTCAGAAGACGGCACTTTTTGGAATGACTCGAACGGGAAAATCTAACACAACAAAAATCATTCTTCAATCTGTATTTAATCTTCGATTTGAAGATGACCCTTTAAGAGTTGGGCAGATTGTTTTTGATCCAAATGGTGAATATGCCAATGAAAATGTGCAAGATTCTAACAAAAATAAAAACCCATCAGCCATAAAAAACATTTGGCAATCTCATCCCCAAGGCAAGCAAGAAGATGTTGTAGTCTATGGCATTTTACCTCATCCAAATGATCCAGAAGGGTTTGAACGCAAACTTATGCTTTTAAACTTTTTTGAAGATGATAATCTACAGATTGGGAAAGAGATAATTGATTCATCACTTGCTTCCGATGGTTCTAAATATATTCAGAACTTTAGACAGATTAGATTTGAGAAGCCAGATTCATCTGACAAGTCTGCTACTGTTCGCTATGAAAGACGTGTCTTAGTGTATCGAGCATTAATTGCTAAAGCAGGTTTTACACCGTCGGTAACAATTGCACCAAAGATTAATAGCTCTCTGGGGAGAAGTTTGTTCAATTCCCGTCTACTAGAGATAATGGAAGAATCTGGTGATGAAAATCCAAACTATATTTCTGCCGTCTCTACTTTGAAGAAAACAAAGGTAACATGGAAAGAACTTGCAAATGCCTTTGAATATCTTAGAGACTTTATGACGACCAAAAGTTACAAAGAGTTTGAGACTTGGTATATTACTGAGCGTCCTAAAGCTTCAGGTGATTCTTGGGCAGACGAAGACCTGAAAAAAATCTTAGAAATGTTTGCCTATCCAAATGGTACAAGGCAAATTGGGAAAGTCTGTAATCAACATACAAACAGTACAAATGTTGATTATGCTTCAGAGATATATGAGCATTTACGGAATGGAAAACTTGTAATTATTGATCAGTCAAGTGGAGATCCAGAAATCAATCAATCTTCTGCTGATAGAATTATGTGGCAGATTTTTAGCTCACAACAAAATATATTTCGAGAAGGAGCAATGAATATCCCTGATATTTTAATTTATGCTGAAGAAGCCCATAACCTCTTGCCAGCAGGTTCAGATATGGATTTAAAAAATATATGGGTTCGCACAGCGAAGGAAGGGGCAAAATATAATATTGGTATGGTCTACACTACACAAGAAGTAAGCAGTATCCAAAAGAATATTTTGAAAAACACTTCTAACTGGCTAATTGGACATTTAAATAACACTGACGAGACAAGAGAACTCAAAAAGTACTATGACTTTGAAGACTTTGAGCAGTCAATTCGTCGTGCTCAAGACAAAGGATTTTTGAGGGTTAAAACTCTGAGCAATCTTTTTGTTATTCCAGTTCAAGTCAAAAAATTTGAGGTGTAATTATGCCATACGAAGGTGAGTTTGCTGGCTACAGTTCTTTACGGCGTATTGTAGAGAGTGAACGTGTAAAGAATTTACTAGGTAACTACAAAATTCGTGATACTGATAATAGCTTAAATTCTTTACAAATTTTAGAACCTGTAAGTATTGAACCTAGTGACTGGAAACCCAAGATCCTAATTGCGATAGATGGTAGTCATGCAGAAATCAGCATTAAAAATGGTTTTCCTGGTGCTGAAGCTGCATATATTACCATAGCATCAGTGATCTTAGATCTTGAAAAAATGAGGGAACTTGATCAACAAAGACCAGTCAATCCCAAAAAATTCAAAAAGACGCAGAAAGCTGAATCAATAGATGGAGCTTTACCTGGTTGCAACGTTGTTTATGAAGGAGAAAGTTCGGCTAAAGCATCTCTCAGAAAAGCAGTATTTGAAATTTTCAAAGATCACAAAATGTCAGATCATGGTGAATCGCTTTTGGACACATATGAAGCTTTACTTAAATACAAGCCTGATACAGAGCGTAAGCAAAAATGTCCTTATGAAGATTGTTTAATAGATGCAGACTATTCGAGAGGAATAAATCAATATTCATGCTCGTGTATATCTTCCAGACCTTTGTATTCAACAGATGCACTTAGATTTCATGAAAGGATGGTTCCAGCAGGAACCAATGGAGCTATCTTTTCTGAAATCATGCAAACCCTTGAACGAGTATGGGTTATTCATATTTTAAGAACTATGGAATCGGAAGCATGGCTTTCTAGTTTGCGAAGACTAGCTATTGTACTTGATGGGCCACTTGCAGTTTTTGGACAACCAGCTTGGATTAGTCAAGCGATCAGCAAAGAGTTATATCGATTAAATGGCTTAGTTCGTCAAGCCACAGGAGGTAAAGATATCCTCTTGATTGGTGTTGAAAAAACGGGGCAATTTGTACAGCATTTTGAAGACATAGATCGCAATTCAGAAGGAGTAAGTGGAATTTTTCCTAAACAAGCTGTTGGTTTACTTACAGACTCTTATATCAATAAAAATATTATTTTCTCAGAAGGAACAAAGATGCATGGTGATGCAACATATTTTGGGCGTAAATTTTTCTACAAAACTAAATCAGGTGCAAGATTAGTAGCTAGTCTTCCATTTTTAAAAGAAGATCATAGAGATATGACTCGTGCTGAACAGTCTCAGTATCCAAGATTAGCTGATGCAATTGGACTTCTAGATCAGCTTGTATCTTCAAGATTTGCAAACGCATTTACTCCTCTAGTACTGGCTAATTCAGAAGCAGCAATACCTCTTAGTCTTGGTAAAAAAGTATTAGAAGGTTTAGCCAAAGAATTGATGACAGAATAATTTATAAATTTATAAAAATGACTCATGAGCTTTTGAAAATTAGTACTCCTACAGGTCGATGGTCTGGGATCGGCCCTTATTATGCAATGTTTCCAAGAGAATTTGCTTTTGATGTAGTAGAAAAATATTCAGAAGTAGGACAAAGTATTCTCGATCCGTTTGCAGGAAGAGCAACAAGCATTTATGCTGCTGCTTCACTTAAAAGACATGGCTATGGTATTGAAATAAATCCTGTCGGATGGCTTTACGGAAGGGTCAAACTTAATCCAGCACCACAAAAAAAGCTTCTGGCAAGAAATCATCAAATTGCAAAAATAGCAAATAGTGTCTTGATTGATGAATTAATTTCATTACCAGAGTTTTTTTCATTTTGCTATACACAAAATGTCTTGCGTTATCTTATTGCAGCAAGAAGAACTCTTTCTTGGAAGCATAGCTATATTGATGCAACCATGATGGCTCTTATTTTAATAAATTTACATGGTAAACGAGAATCCTCTCTATCTAACCAAATGAGACAGGGTAAAGCTATGCATCCTGATTATTCAATTCGGTGGTGGCAAGAGAGAGATATGTCTCCACCTGATATTGATCCTGTAGAATTTATGCAAAATCGAATTAAGTGGAGATATGCAAAAGGAATACCAGAACTAGAAAAAAGTAAGATCGTTCTGGGAGACAGTACATTAAAACTAAAGCAACTTGTTAGAGAAATTCAAACAGGGAAGCGACAACCATTTAATTTGTTGTTTACTTCCCCTCCATACTATAAAATCACAAATTACTACTATGATCAATGGCTTCGATTATGGATGTTAGGAGGACATCAACATCCAATTTATACAGGAGAAAAGTGGAAAGGCCGGTTTGAGTCAATGGTAAAATATACTCAGTTGTTGAGCAATATTTTCCATAATTGTTCTAAAATTATGGCTAACAATGCAGTTGTCTATATTAGGACAGATGCACGAAAATTTACATTTGAAACGACCAAAAATTTACTAGAAAAAACATTTCCAAAATGCTCAATGCAAATACTACCTAGTCCCTTTAAAAAAGAAACTCAAACTGCACTTTATGGTGATAAAGAATGCAAACCTGGAGAAGTAGATATCATTTTATATTTGTAATCTACTAAATGTTAAAGTGGGCAATATTTACGCTGTATTTATTGAGCAGTATTTCAGCAATATTTCAATAAATATGCAAATAGATAACAGTAGTAGTGACCAATGCCCACCGATAATTTAAATTGGTAGGCCATGCCCAATACCCATTTTAGCGATATATCAAACAGCACCCATAACAGCTAAAGAACAACACCTCAAGGCCATTGAACAAGCACCAGATCCTTTACTTGAAGAGGTTTTAGATTTTCTACTCTTTATCCAATCACGGCATAACCTTGATCAGCTAAAATCCACCCACCAACCCCACAACCTCCCCCAGAAACCCGGTTTCTCCCCCTCAGGATCATGAATCCCAAAACGAAGCAGGCTCCCTCCCACCTCCCTCAAAAAGCCCGATTTCTGGAGAGCGATCGCCCCTCACCAACAGATTACGAGCCACAAACGCCAACCCCTGCACCCGCAGCCGGTGATAGATGAACAACAGTTTTTCTGTAACCCGCTGCCATCCCCGCTGGAGAAAACCTTGGGGTGCTTCTTCAATCCGCCGTTGCTGTTCAAAATAGATCGCTTTAGCCGTGGGGGAGGATTGGCCTTGAC
>JAABSU010000046.1 GCA_011390265.1 Spirulina sp. | reverse complement strand
ACAGCCCGAAAATCGGCAAAATCTTGATCTTGAAAACCCCGCCCAGCGATGAGTTTCAAACCATTCATCTCCAGGTAGTTGGCCGCCACCGCGTAGGTTTGGAGAAGGCCCTCATAATTCCCCCGCCGCACCCGCCAACTATTATCCACCACCACCCCCGTAATCCCGGCGATCCCCTCGATCTGAGCCGCGATCGCTTGAGTCGTTTTGGGGGTAATGCCGGGGAAAATCCAAGTGAAGATTTGCGGGGCTAACTGGGATTCCAGTTGGGCTTCAATGATTTGTTCACTAATCACCTGGACTTGCAGCGTACTATTCACCGCCAAAATGCCCATAAACACGCCTAAGGTGGTGAGGAGCGATCGCACCGGATTGCCCCGCAAGGCGTTAAAGGTGACGAGTAGAAGGTTAACGGGGGTGAGGGCCATGGGGGGGTTAGCTCCGCAATGCTTTGACGGGATCGAGTTGGCTGGCTTGCCAAGCGGGGATCAGGCTGGCGGTGATTCCCACGGCCATGGCAGCGGCGATCGCCACGCCACTATTGCCCCAATTTAATTGATAGGGGGGCAGTTCAAAGGGACTATAGGTGATCAACCCAAAGGTGATTCCTTCCACAAGGGCGATCGCCACCACCCCCCCCACAATACTGATCAACAGGGATTCTAAAAGAAATTGACTCAGCACATCCTGAGCCGTTGCCCCAATGGCCCGCCGTAGACCGATTTCCCGCCGTCGCTCAAAGGTGCTGGCCACGGCAATATTGGCAATGCCGACCCCAGCAATACCGAGGGCGATCGCCCCCACGGCCAAGAGCGATCGCGTTGCACTGCGGAGCGTTGCCTGGCGTTCTTGGATATCGGCAATATTGATCGTCACACGGGGTAAATCAAGCTGGGCAGCAAGCCCTTGGGTATAACTCGGATGGCGTTGGCGCAGCAAGGCCTTCACCTGATCCCCCAAACGTTCTAAATCCGCCACATCGACGGGCCGGACAATAATTTGATCCAGCGCCGGCCGACCGATGAGGGCCATCTGCGTACTGAGGGGAATCACAAACTGTCCGGAGCGATTCGCCTCTGGATCGCCATCCAGCTTCGTCTCCATCACCCCCACCACCCGCCACGGCAATCCCTGAACATAAAACACGGCCCCTAAGGGGTCTGTCCCTTCAAAAAGTTGCATGGCCAATATTTCATCGATCACCGCCACATTCTGATATTGGGCAAAATCTCGCCCACTGAGGGATTGCCCCTGAAGGATGCGCCGGCCGGTGGTGGCAAAGTAATCAACGGTGACAGCAGAACCCTGTACATCTACCTGTTTCGCCTCATAAATGGCTTGCTCTGACCAACCTAACCGAGTTATGCCGCTCACCGAGGCAATACCGGGCAATTCCTCAGCAATGGCTTCCAAATCCGCCACCCCCCCCCGCCCCCGCCACCCGATGGAAACCTGCACTTGGGGGGCTTCCCGTTGATCGAGTTGGGCTTCGATGTTGCGGGTGGTGATGTGTTGGACTTGGAGCGTGGCGCTGGTGGCGGCCACGCCGAGGAAGACCCCTAGGCCGGTGAGGCCGGTGCGGAGGCGATCGCGAGCCAACGCCCCCACCGCCAACCCCAATAAATCCAACCCCCGCAGCCCACTCATTCCGCCGCTTCCTCCGCTGATTCCTCCACCTTCACCGCCATCCCCGCCGTGATCGGGGTATCGGTGGGGGGCTGAAGGATCTTTTCCCCCGGCTCTAGCCCGGTGAGAATTTCTGTGGTTTCATCCCCCTGCACCCCCAATGTTACCGGCCGTTCTGCTGCTACCCCTGCGGCATTGATCATCCACACAAAGGTTTTTTCCCCTTCCCCCTGAACCAGAAAAGAAGGCACTTGCACGACATTGCGCCGCGCTTCCACCTCAATCGTGACGCTCACCTGGCTACCGGGCACAAGGGTTCCACTGGGGCGATCGAGCACAATCACCCCATTGACCCGGCCGGGATCATTCCCACCCCCGAAACTGCCGGAACTTTCAGGGGAGATCGCCACCCGATCCACCGCCTCCACCCGCGCCGGAAATTCCCCCGCTACAATCCCAATGGCCGCCACCGTCACCTTTTGAGCGGGTTTCACCAAAGACGCATCAAGGGTCGTGAGTTGAATTTCCACCTCCTCCCGGCGGGGGTCGCCAATGGTGATCAGTTTCTTCCCCTGCTCCACCACATCCCCCTCACTGGCATGGATGGCCAAAACCCGCCCCGCCGTGGTCGCCCGGATCAAGCTGCTATTCTCAAAGGTCTCAATACTGCGCTGGAGACTCACCTCCGCCGCCGTTAGGTCTTGCAGGCTCGTCGTCACCCCCTGGCGATTGGTTTCCAGGGTGAGGGCTTGGCCGGTTACATCGTCTCGCCCATCGGCGAGGGCCTGCTGCCGCTGTTGTTGGGCATTGGCAAGGGTTAACTGAGCCTGCTCCACCGTCCGCTCCCGGGCCGCTAAACTGGCCCGGCCCTGACGCAGGGCCTGCTCTGCTTGGCGGAGTTCATCGGTGGCGAGGTAGCCCTGCTCCACTAAGGCAGCGGTGGTTCTCACTTTTTCTTCTAAATCCGGCAATTCTTGCCGCTGGGTTTCCCGTTCTGCCTGGGCATTGACCAGGGCAAGGCGGGCCGTTTCCACCTCTTGGGCGATGGCGGTGAGGGTGCGTTGACTGCGGCGGGCTTTTTCCAATTGCAATTCTTGGGTTTGCACTGCCCGCTGTTTGCCGGCCACCTCTAGCCGTTTTTGCTCGATGTCGAGGCGTTGGGCTTCGATCTGGGCGCGGCCCTCTGGATTGCGCAACTGGATCAGGATTTGACCCGCTGTGATCGGGCTATTAATGCTAACTTCAATGCGATCGATGATGGCGGTATTATTCGCGGTGGTGGGAGCGGTGAGGGTTTGTTGATTGCCCAATTTCACCATGCCACCGGCTTGAATGGTTTTGACCACATCCCCCCGCTCGACTTCCACAAGCTGGACGGCGATCGCCTCGGAACTGGGCCGAAACCAGAAGGCCAAAGCCCCCACCCCGGATAGCATGACAATGCCTGAACCGATTAACCAAGTGATGCCGGTGCGATAATGCCCCTGGGCGGTGTGTGTCATGGTTTTGGGTTGAACTGCGGGATTAAGGCCAGAGCGATCGCCAGGCAAAATGCGGCAATACGAGCATCCGCCGCCACCGCCACGGCTCTTTATACAAGCGGTAGAACCATTCAAGATTGTTTTCCCGCAGCCAACGGGGGGCGCGTTGTTTCGTGCCGGCCCAAATATCGAAGCTGCCGCCGATGCCGATCCAGGTGGCCTGGGGGCAGAGGTGGCGGTGTTGGGCGATCCAATATTCTTGGCGGGGAACCCCCAGGCCGACGAGAACGAGATCCGGTTGCCATTGGGCTAATTGTTGGGCAAAGTCTGCTTGTTCTTCGGCGTTTAAATAGCCATGTTGGGCGTGGATCGTCAGGCGGGGGAAGGGCGATCGCCACCGTTGGGCGGCGGCTTCTGCCACGCCTGGGGCTGCGCCAAAAAAGACGAGGGTATGGGTTTGGCTATCCCGGCCCAGTTCTTCAATGAGTTGGGCCGCCAGTTCAATGCCGGGGCAACGGTGCTGTTTTTTGCGTCGCAACCAGAGGTAAAAAATCACCCCCGCCCCATCGGGAACGATCAGATCCGCGCCGTGGAGGATGGTGGCGAGTTCGGGGGTGCGCTCGGCGAGCATGGCCATTTCGGCGTTGAGCGTGATGATATGTGTACCCGATTGGGGGCGCGATCGCCACCATTGGGCATAATCTGGGGATAAATGCAGGGGTAAACCCAGAACAGAAACCCTTTCAGGGGGGGCAGGCAGTTCTCGAATGGGTTGGGACAACATAGGGAGAGCGATCGCGCAGGGGGAGTATTAAACATAAATTAACGTCAAGTTTAACCGATTGCTGCGGTAGGTAAAGGTTTTAAGGCGCGTTTTTCCACATGGGGGATGGGTTGGGTGAGGTTTCGTCGCCAATAACGAATTTGCCACAGTAATTGCCAAGCTCGCAGCGAGAAAAGCGCCCCATCGGCTAACTGGAGGGCGAGGGCCATTTTCCGCTGTTTGAGGGCGGCTAAACTCCAGTGCAGTTTGAGGTATTGGGCGATGTGGGGGAAAGGGGGGCAGTGGTGGCGATGGTGGGGGGGGATGCGATCGTAGATGTGCTGTTTGAGGGTGAGGTGGGTGGCGAGGCGATCGCCTAGAGCCAAACGATGGTTATAGCCGCCGGGCCAAACGGTGCGATAGGTCAAACATTGGTTAATAAACAGAGCATCGCCATGTTCTGCCAATTTCATCCAGGAATCAATATCATCAAAGTTGGTATCTAAATGGGAATCCCAGCCGTGGGTTTCAATAAAAGCATCACGGCGAAAGGCAACCTGTACCGGCGTACCAAAGGGAACCACATCCATGAGCATTCCGTAGTGAATATCCCTTTGGGGGATGGTGAAAATCACCCCTGGCCCGGTGACGGGGGTGCGGGAGAGTTCGATTTCTTGATCATTGACTTGGGCCGCTTGGCAGGAGCAGATCACCGCTGTGGGACAAAGGGCGATCGCCTTTTCCATCTGGGCTAAACAATGGGGGGCTAAATAATCATCATCATCCAGGAGTTTAATCCAATCCCCTTGGGCGGCTTCAATGCCTCGATTGACGCTGCGGGAATGGCCCCGATTGGTATCATTGCGCAGATAGCGAAACCGGGTTTCGGTGGCCATCAACGCTTCACAATAGGCTGCCGTCCCATCCTGAGAGCAATCATCCACCACCAGCACCTCACCGGCTACAGTCTGGTCTAGGGAGGTTTGAATCGCCCGTTTGAGCAAATCGAGGCGGTTATAGGTGGTAATCACAACGGTAAACATAACAAAATGCGCAGTATTTTGCAGAATAAACCTATGGAGAGGGCGACAGACGATGACGCGGCCTCATTCTATAGCGTTTTTACAGGTGATCTCACTTTTGCCAATGCCTCAGATAAGCCACCCTCACCCCAACCAGAAGGGCATTTTTGAAAGTTTCCCCTCCTGGTTGGGGTGTCCGGAGGGCAGGGTGGGTTCAAGGTTGTTTAACTGAGTTGCAGGGTGTCACTCATTTAGAAAATGTTATCATCCGTGGATAGAAATCATTTTTCAGGCAAGTCATGATTGCATTAACTGATCAATCTAAGCTCACACAGAAAGAGTATTTAGCGGCTGAAGAACAGAGTCTAGTGAAGCATGAATATATAGATGGAAAAGTTTATGCGATGGCCGGCACAACAGACAACCACGATTATCAAGCCTTAGCCAGTCTTGAGGAGTATGTTTTAGTGAGCAGTCAGCATCAGCGGGTTGAAATCTTTCGCCGTAAGCATCAGTTTTGGCAGTATCAAACCTATGATCTGGATCAGCCTAATTTTAAGTTAGAAACCATTGGTTTAGATGTGAAAATTGCCGATATTTATGAAGATGTGGTGCTGGAAAGCATGAGTGAAAATCCCCCTCCGTAGGGGCGCAATGCTTGCGCCCTGATTGCTGATTGCTGAAACAAAACGCCACAGAAACCTGTTTTTTTTGCATCCCCTCGTTTTCTGACTAAAACTAACAGAAACCCGGTTTCTTATCCTCAGCTTAGAAACCGGGTTGTTTATTCCTTCTCGTTTTGGGCGGACATTTATCTTGCTGAAGCGGCGACAGTTTTAGCACGGTTAGAAACTGAACAAAGTTAACCCGGTTTTGGGTTGGTGAAATGAACCGGATTTATGCTCGTGCTATGGTTCTGCCATGGCATAGGCATTGGGTGGCTTTGCCGCCTCAATTGCTCCCAAATTGCTCCCATCACAACGTTACCATCTACCGCCCAAACTTCCACTCTAAACTATCTATAATAGATCTAAAAATTCATCAATTGTTAAATCACAATTTCTTAAAATCTGAGCGAATAAACCTTTTCCAATCGTCTCATTAGAGTGGACGGGGACAACGGTTTTTCTTCCATCAGGATGGGCTAGAAAGTGATGACTGCCTTTAATCCTAATTACCGAAAAATCAGCCTTTTTTAGAGCCTGAATGATCTTTTTTCCACTTAAAGCAGGAATTTTACTCATTTGAGTTTTTAATAGCTACTCTTTGAACTCCAATAAACTCTAAAGGCTTAAATTCTTCTTTTTCTACCGCCAAACAAAGTTCTATTGCTTCTGTTATTCTTTCTAATAGTTCATCCATGGTTTTCCCTTGTGTATGACATCCTTTCAAGGAAGGGACTGAAGCGACTAAATAACCGTCTTCGTCTTTTTCAATGACAACATTAAAATATTTACTCACAATTTAATCTCCTTCAATTAAGTTTAAATTTAGCATGGATGCACATAAGGATCGAGGCGGAGCCTCCGGGAGGGCGTTACTTGGCAGAGCCAAGGGACGAGGTTAAATCATAAAGAATCGGGGTTTAGCCTACCCTATTACTCATTTTGCCACAATATTTTCCCAGAAACCGGGTTTCTTGCATTGCCTTGTTTTCCCACGACAAGGGAACAGAAACCCGGTTTCTTATCCCTCAGCTTAGAACCGGGTTGTTTATTCCTTCTCGTTTTTGGCGGACATTTTGAAAAAAACCCGGTTTCTTAAAAAAAGGCGGTTCGCGCCAGGAAGAGGGAAAGAGAGTGGAGGGTCAAAGAGTTCTGGGGGCAACGACACGAAAACCGATGTAGCCAAGTTGGTAGTTGACGCGGGTGTAGTTGCTGCGATGGGCAGAACGGCAGTTCTTTGGGAGATAGTACCAGAAACCACCACGCAGCAGCTTACTTGATGTTGATGTATTGTTCAATAACCCTTTTAACCAATCTTGAGTGTTTTGAGAATGATTATCATTGTTTATCCATGCTCTTCCATCTGTTGGTGCTCCCTGATAACTCCCATACCAATTATCTAAGCACCACTCATAGACATTCCCGTGCATCTCATGGAGTCCCCAAGCGTTAGGGGCATTTAAACTCCCCACCGGGATCGTTTTTTCGCGATATACCCCTTTCTTCCCCTTGCCATAGGTGTAGTTGCCCCGATAGTTGGCCACTTGGGGGGAGAGGGTGGGGCCGAAGTGGAAGGGGGTCGTTGTTCCCGCTCGACAGGCATATTCCCATTCTGCCTCACTGGGCAGACGGTAGAGCTTGCCACTGGCTTGGCTTAACCGGAGACAGAACTCGATACAGTCTTCCCAATTCACCTTTTCCACAGGGTTGTTATTGCCTTTGAAACTAGCGGGATCAGGGGTTAGCGAACGCACGACTTGGGGCAGTTGGGCGACAATCTGCCATTGTGCTTGGGTGATAGCTGTGCGACCCATGAAAAATTCCGGCACAATCACCCGATGGTGGGGGCTTTCAGCATCTGATCGCTCCGCTTCATTGTTCGGTGATCCCATCATAAATTTCCCCGCCGGAATCACCACCATTTCTAGGTTTAATCCCTTGGTATTTTCCAAATAACCCTGATTTTGTCCCTTTTGCCGTTGGGCAATGTCACCCCGTTTATTGAGTGTGATGATCTCGTAGTGGTAAGTTTGAATATTTTGTGTTGAGATAGGTGCGGAGGGTTGAGGGGAAGGAGATGGTTTTACAGGAGATGCTGATTTTTTTGTTGGAGGGGGTGAAGCAGCAGAAGATTTTACAGGAGAGGCTGATTTTTTCGTAGGATGGGAAGAGATAGAAGATGGTTTTGTTGGAGAGAATTTTGAAGTAGAGGATTTGAGGTCTGCCAGAACTTCTGTTGTAGATTGATAACGTCTTTTTGATGCTGGTTCAACCAGTCGATCTAAAATTTTGCCTAAATCATCACTAACCTGATTGCCATTCAAATAATCGCGCCAAGCCCATTCACCATCATGGACGGCATATAAATCAAACGGACTCACCTGCGTCAGTAAATGCAAACAAGTCACCCCTAAACTGTAGAGATCACTATTGAATCGCGCCTTCCCCACACCTTGCTCCGGCGCACAATATTCCGCTGAACCGATCTTAGTCCCCGTCACCGTGCGCTGTACCTGCTGCAACACCTTCACCGCCCCAAAATCCACTAAGACTAATTTTTGATCAGCCCGACGACGGATAATATTTTCCGGCTTAATATCCCGGTGAATTACATTTTTACCATGGACAAACGCCAAAACATTCAATAAATCCACCAATAACGCTCGAACTTGTTGCTCTGAAAACACACCCTGATCCGCCAGTTCTTCCTTGAGGGTGATCCCGTTGATAAACTCCTGAATCAAATAGGACTGATTATTTTCAATAAAATACGCAAATAACTCCGGAATTTGGGGATGTTTACCCAGAATTTCCAATTGCTGCGCCTCTTGCTCAAACAGTTCCATCCCCTTAGTAAGCGACTTAGGATCTTCGGGTAAAAATTGCTTAATCACACAAAACGGTTTCGAGGGCTTATGCTCATCCACCGCCAAAAACGTCCGACCAAACCCCCCCCGACCAATCACCTCCTGCGCCCAATACCGGCCCTGCAATAGCAATGGATTCCCGCATTTCTGGCAAAACTGGTAGCCGTCGGGGTTCGGCTGACAACAGGCAGGATTGAGACAGTGGCGCATGGGATACAGAGAAAGCGATGATCTCAGTTTAGCCCAAGGGAGCGCCTCAAGGACAAAGGCCACCCTACCCACTGCGATCGGCAGCTAACAAGCTTTCAATACCAGCGGATTCTAAAGGCTTGGCAAACAAATAACCCTAACCCTAATCACAGCCCAAATCCCGAAGCACCTTTAACTGATCCAGCATTTCAATCCCCTCCGCCACCACCGCTAAATTGAGTTAATGACCCAGTTTAATCATCGTTTGAATAATTTTGCTGTTTTCTGGCCCTAAATTAAGATTGTGAACAAAGGAAGAAGGTGTTATAACATCATCTGTGAGTTAAATTATGGCTATTCGAGAAGGACGGTGGGACTGCCCCACCTGTGGAACGAGCGGATTATTAGGGCGGGATACAAAGTGCGGCAACTGTGGGGCAACCCGGCCCGAGGGGATCAAGTTCTATTTACCGGAAAATGCTCCGGCGGTTGTCAATCCTGAAGAATTGGCCGTAGCCAAAGCTGGGGCGGATTGGATTTGTGATTATTGCGGCTCTAGCAATCGCGCCGATGAGACCGCTTGCCATGATTGCGGTGCGCCCCAAGGGGAAAAACACCAAGCCGTCCAAGCTCATCCCCTACCCAACACCAACCCAGAACCACCGCCCCCCGTTAAACCGCCTCCCAAAAAATCCCGGTGGCAACTGGGCTGTTTGGGCTTTCTAGGGTCTCTCATTGCCCTGCTGATTATCTGGTTTCAACCCCAACAAATCGATGCCACCGTTACCCAAACCCATTGGCAGCGGTCGATCGCCATTGAGCAACTCACAACATTGGTGGAGTCGGATTGGTCGATTCCCGATGGGGGCCGTCTCCTCAGTCAACAGGAAGAAATTCACCACTACGAACAGGTTTTAGAGCGGTATGAAACCCGCACCCGTGAAGTTTCCGAAGAGGTGGCGGTGGGTTCGGAAAGCTATGTTTGTGGCACAGTGGATCTTGGTAATGGCTTTTTTGAGGATCAGATGTGCGATCGCACCATCTATGAAACCCGCACCTCTACGGAAACCTATGAGGAGCCGATCTATCGCGATGAGCCGGTGTATCAAACCAAATACACCTACGAAATCGATCGCTGGCTGGTGAATCGCACCCCCCAAACCAGTGGCAACGATCACAATCCCTACTGGCCAGAAATTGTCCTTGGCCCCCAGGAGCGCCAGGGGGCTGGTCAGGAAATCTACAGGGTTGATTTTGGGGGAGCGAATGGCAAGAGCTACCAAATCACAATGCCCCTAGCCCGTTGGTTGGATTTTAACCTGGGTACTCAACACCGGATCAAGGTGAACCGCTTGGGGGATGCTTGGTTGCCCGATGAATAAACTGCCCCGCGATTTACAAACCCTATTAATCACCCCTGAGGAATTCCACGATCGCGCTGGCCTCACCCTCCCCTGGTCATTGCCCGGCACAGAAGGGCAACGGGTGCGATCGCTCCTCCTCGGCTTGGGAGGTAGCTTCCTCACCTTTGCCCTCGCTCAATGGTGGATTGGTGTGCCAGGGGTGGATATTTCCTTGGGATTGTTGCCGTTGGTGGGGGCGATCGCCTGGTTGTTGCGGGGGGATTTGCGCCGTTGGCAGGGGGAATCCGTGAGTTATGGGGATTTGGAAGCCCAAGATCAGGGGGAATTGGATCGTTTACAGCTTGAAGTAGAGGCCTTTAATCGGATCGTGCGATCGCTCCACCTCAATGATCAACTCCAACAATTAGGCAATCCCGGCCTAAAGCCGACAACCCGACGGCAATTATTACAGGCCTTGAAACTGATTCGAGAAGATTTGATGAAGGCGATCGCCACCGCCCGACTTTTACGCGAAAACCGTAACCTACTCACCGAACTCGCCCTCAACCCCGAACTCTTCACCACCAATCTCCCCATCCTCCAACGCCTCGAACAAGCCAACAACGCCACCGATCTCGCCCAATACCTCACCCCTGCCCTCACCCTCGCCCTCGATGTCCATCGCCATTTAGAGGAATTGCAAAGGGAATAAACCCAACGGAGCCATGGCAAAATTCCCTCCCCCAAGATTGAGAGCATGCGCTAACCTAGGGAGTTAACATTTCTTTACCATACTTTCATCTTTAACAATGACCGTTACCTATCCCCGCAAAACCCACTACGGCATGGATGCCCGCGCCATCCTAGAGCAAGTCATTCAAAACCGCGAAATTCACATGGTGACGCTCAACCGTTACCGCTTCAACGAGCAGCACAGTTGCAAAGACCTCACCGAACTGATTGAACTGCTCAACGGTGAACCGAGGGAACTGGTGCGAGATCTCGCTCGCCATGTGGCCGATGAAGCCCGCCATGCGGTGTGGCTGACGGATTTGCTCTATGAATTGGGGGAAGACATCGGCACGCCCCCCGGTGTTTCCTATATTGGTGAATTTGATCGGTTGCTGGCAGATTCCACCTCCAACGCTGAAGAGCGGGTGATTGAAGCTTTGGCGGCGATTAATGTTACGGAAAAACGGGGTTGTGAATACTTTTCCGCCCATATTAAAGCCCTCAAAGCCGCCCCCAGCGAAGAAAACGACAAAATTCGCGCCACCATTGAGCAGATTTTCCCTGAAGAGGCGGGCCATGTACGATGGGGAAATCGCCTCTTAGCGGCTATGGCCAAAAAGAGCGATCGCCATCGCCAAAAAGTCGAAGCCGCCAAGCAAAAATACACCCGCATCGAGCAAGCCGCCTACGAAGCCGGCATGGATATCATGGCGGGGGCAGAATTGCGCCGCCTCAATGATTTAGTGGAAATCACGAACACGCTCCCCCTCTGGGATCGTCCCCAATATCTCATGGAGCGATTACCCCAAACCCTCCTCTCTCCCCAGTTACAAATGACCCGCCTCCAAGTGGCCAAAAAAGCCTGGGATCGCAACCCCCAAGACTTTATCGAGAAGTTTGTGCCGATGTTCCTCAATGGGATTCAACCGGCCCCCAAAAAAGCGAAGCAGGCCTAGGACAACCCTTCCCCTCATTGGATTTTCCCGTGAGGGGATACAGGCAGGCTTGAACCCTCCCGACCTTCCCAACCTGTCCCGATGGAGATAGGATGATTGGGCAAACGCTCAAAATCCCCAGGGAGGACGATTGGATATCCGGACGCTAAAGCGAGAGTGGTTCTCTAATGTTAAAAACGATGTTTTAGCGGGGATGGTGGTGGGGTTGGCTCTGATTCCAGAGGCGATCGCCTTTTCAATCATTGCCGGAGTTGATCCCAAGGTGGGCCTCTATGCTTCTTTTCTGATTGCCGTGATCACCGCCTTTTTTGGCGGGCGGCCCGGCTCCATTTCCGCTGCAACGGGGGCCATGGCCCTGTTGATGATCGATTTAGTCAAAGACCATGGCCTTGAATATCTCTTTGCCGCCACACTACTGACAGGTATTTGGCAAGTACTCTTTGGCGTTTTAAAGTTGGGGCGACAAATGAAATACGTCCCCCGCGCCGTGATGATCGGCTACATCAACGCCCTCGCGGTGTTGATCTTCCTGGCCCAACTGCCCCAACTCACGAACGTTCCCGTCGCCGTTTATGTCCTCACGGCCCTCTCCTTGGCGATTATTTACATTCTGCCCCAGTTCACCAAAGCGGTTCCTTCCCCTCTCGTGGCTCTGGCGGTGATGACCCTGGCGGCGATCGCCATGAAACTCGATGTTCCCACCGTTGGCGATATGGGCGAACTCCCCGCTACGCTCCCCTTCTTCGCCCTGCCTCAGGTTCCCCTCACGGTGGAAACGCTGCAAATCATCCTGCCCTACTCTCTGACTCTCGCCATTGTCGGCCTCTTAGCCTCCTTCCTCACCGCTGCCCTCGTCGATGACCTCACCGATACCCCCAGCGATAAAAACCGAGAGGCAAAAGGCCAAGGCCTAGCCAATATCATTACCGCTTTTTTCGGGGGGATGGCCGGCTGTGGCATGATTGGCCAGTCGGTGATTAATGTCCAATCGGGGGGGCGGGGCCGGCTCTCTACCCTCGCTTCGGGGATCTTCCTGATTTTTGCGATTTTGGTACTCAAAGATTGGGTCAGCCAAATGCCCATGGCCACGCTGGTGGCCGTGATGATCATGGTGGCGATCGGCACGTTTCGCTGGTCTTCCTTTAAAAATATTCTCCGCATTCCCCGCAGTGAAACGGCGGTGATGCTGACGACGATGATCGTCACAATTTTGACCCGGAATTTTGCCCTCGGTGTGGTGACGGGGATTGTAATGAGTACGGTGTTTTTCTCCAACAAGATCGCTCAGTTGGTGTTTGTCGATAAAGTCCTCAGCGAAGACCGCACCCATCGCACCTATGCGATCGCCGGGCAAATTTTCTTCCTGTCGCGGGATGAATTTTTAGCCGCCTTTGATTTCACCGAATTACTCGATCGCGTCACCATCGACCTCACCCACGCCCATTTATGGGATCAGGGGGCGGTGGAGGTGCTCGATCGCGCCGTCTTGAAGTTTCGCCGTAATGGCACAGAGGTTGAATTGGTGGGTCTCAATGAAGCCAGTGCAACCCTGTTTAATAAACTAGCGGACTCTCCTACCGATGTTCCTACCCCTAAATCCGAATGAAAACCCTACTTCTCTGTACCGATGGCTCCAATTTTGCCACGCCTCTTTATCAATACGGGGCCTGGCTCGCGACCCAAATGACGGCTCGCATCAATATCCTCTCCGTAACCGATATTCGTAGCCAAAAAGTCGCCTCCACTGGCAACCTCAGCGGCAGCATTGGCTTGGGGGCTTCGGAGGAGTTGCTCAATGAGTTAGTGAATTTGGAGCATGAACGGGCCAAGCTCAACAACCAACGGGCGAAGTTAATTCTTAAAAATGCGGCCCAAGCCATGGAAGCGGCGGGGGTGACGGATTTTGATTTAACCCATCGCGCCGGGTTTTTAGTGGATTTTTTAGAGGAATTTGAGGCTCAGTCTGATGTGATTTTGCTGGGGAAACGGGGGGAAGCGGCGGATTTTGCCGCCAAACATTTGGGGGCGAATGTGGAGCGGATTGTGCGAAGTAGCCGGAAACCCTGCTTGGTAACACCCCGCGAATTTCGCCCCATTGAACGGATTTTGATTGCCTATGATGGCAGTAGCACCGGTCGCAAAATATTACAGCTTTTGGTGGAACTGCCCAGCTTACACGGCTTGGAGATCCATGTGATAACGGTGGGGAAACAGGCGGAAGATCCAACGGCGATCGCCCGCATTAGCGAGGCCCAGCAATGGCTGGCAGCGGGGGGCATGAATCCTCAATGTCAATTGGTGGTGGGGGAACCAGAAAAGGCGATCGCTCAATACATCACCGAGGCTAATATTGATCTCCTCTTCATGGGAGCCTACGGCCACAGCCGCATCCGCCAGTTAGTGATTGGCAGCACCACCGTACAATTATTACGCAGTGCCACGATCCCGATTTTCCTCTGTCGTTAACAGCAATATAACGAAACCACCGCAGCCCAAATCTCCCGTTATTGTTGATCTAAATGGATCCATTTGGATCAACAATCTTGTCATTCCTGACGCTGTACCATTGAGAAACTAGATCAAAACCTTGCTATCGTAAACCCCCAATGATCCCCAATACTCAAAACCGCAAGGCAGAGCACATTCGCATTTGCCTTGAAGAAGATGTTCAATGCCGCCAACAAACCACCGGGTTTGAGCATTATCACTTCAGCCATACCTGTCTACCGGAACTGAACTATGACGACATTGATCTCAAGACCCGGTTTTTGGGCAAAACCCTAGGGCTACCCCTGCTGATCTCCTCCATGACGGGCGGCACGGCCCAAGCCCAGGAAATTAACCGGAATTTGGCGATCGCCGCCCAAACCTATGGCCTGGCCATGGGGGTGGGTTCCCAGCGGGTGATGGTGGAGCGGCCCGATTTGGGGGAAACCTTTGGGGTGCGATCGCACGCCCCCGATATCCTCCTCTTGGCCAATTTAGGAGCAGTACAACTCAACTATAGCTATGGCGTGGAGCAATGCCGGGAAGTGGTGGATCGCCTTGCCGCCGATGCTTTAATTTTGCACCTCAACCCCCTGCAAGAATGTATCCAGCCTCGGGGCGATAAAAACTTTCAAGGCCTGTTGCCGAAAATTGCCGAAGTTTGCCATAAGTTGCCCGTGCCGGTGATTGTTAAAGAAGTGGGCAATGGCATTTCAGCGGCCATGGCTCAACGGTTGGTGAATGCGGGGGTGGCGGCCATTGATGTGGCGGGGGCCGGGGGGACATCCTGGGCGAAGGTGGAAAGCGAGCGGGCGGAAAATGCCCTGCAACGGCAACTGGGCCGCACCTTTGCTGATTGGGGCATTCCCACCGCTGACTGCTTGGTGACTGTGCGCAGTTTGTTGCCTCAGTTGCCGCTAATTGCCTCCGGGGGGATTCGGGATGGCCTAGAGGTGGCCAAAGCCCTCAGTTTGGGGGCGGATCTGGTGGGGTTGGCCTTCCCGTTTTTACAGGCGGCGGCAATTTCCGCAACAGCGGTGGAGGAGTTAGTCCAACGTTTAGAGGCTGAACTCGCTACAGTATTATTTTGTACAGGCAATGGCACCATAACCGCTTTACAACAAGGCCAAATGCTACGCCATTTAAAGGATTAAGGGGAAAGAATCATGCTGAAATTTTTGCGGGATGTGTTGGCGAGTACCTTGGGCGTGATTTTGGCCTTGGTGTTGGCGGGGGTGATCAGTGGCGGGCTGTTGTTCGTGTTGTTGGTGGCCCTAGGGGTTAGTGAGGAGGAAGAAACGATGATCGGCGATCGCACCGTCTTGGTGTGGGATTTATCGACACCGATCCGCGACACCCAACCCCTTGGGGAGTTAGGGACTTGGTTTACGTCCGAAACGGGGGATCTCAGTTTGCGGGAAGCGATCGCCGCCCTTGAAGCCGCTGCGGCAGATGACCGGATTGTGTCCCTGTTAATCGATGGTCGTCAGGGGGAAGCGGGTTTGGGTTTTGCCATGTTGCGGGAGTTGCGGCCGGCCCTCGCAGCGTTCCAAGCCTCAGGCAAAAAAATCGTTGCCTACGGTGTGGATTGGGGGGAAAGCAGCTATTACCTGGGGGCGATCGCCGATTCCGTCGTGATTAATCCCATGGGGGCAATGGAAATGAATGGCCTCAGTGCCGAGCAACCTTTCCTCACTGGAGCATTGGATCGGTTTGGGATTGGGGTGCAGGTGCTGCGGGTGGGGGAATATAAATCAGCGGTGGAGCCGTTCACCGCAACAGAATTTAGCCCAGAAAATCGGGAGCAACTGACAACACTGTTAGGGGATCTGTGGGGGGATTTTTTAACAGTAGTGGGGGGCGATCGCAACAAAACCCCCCAACAGTTGCAACAAATTGCCGCCACCCAAGGGATTTTATTGCCAGAGGCGGCCCTCAACGCGGGGCTGGTGGATGAGATTGCCCATTTTGATGAAGTGGCGGCTCAGTTGCGGGAACTCACAGGGGAATCGGAGGAGCCGGAGCGTTATTTCCGCCAAATCAGCCTCAGCAACTATCAAAACGATGTCAGCTTTGCCAGCACCCGCTCCTATCGCCAAAATGTGGCCATCCTCTATGCCGAAGGGGAAATTGTCTATGGGGAAGGGGAAATTGAACAGATTGGTAGCGATCGCCTGATTCGGCAATTGCGGGAGTTGCGCCAAGATGATCGGATTAAGGCCATTGTGTTGCGGGTCAACAGTCCGGGGGGCAGTGCGACGGCTTCGGAACTGATCCTGCGGGAATTACAACTCACCCGCGCCGAAAAACCGATCATTGTTTCCATGGGAGATGTGGCAGCTTCCGGTGGCTATTGGATTGCCATGGGGGGCGATCGCATTTTTGCCGAAACCAATACGATCACCGGCTCCATCGGTGTATTTGGCCTGCTGATCAACCTCGAAGCGATTACCAACAACAACGGCATTACCTGGGATACGGTTAAAACCGCTCCCTTTGCCGATATTGACACCATTTCCCGTCCCCGCACCGAAGCGGAAATGGCCCAACTTCAGCAGTTTGTGGATCAGATCTACCGGCTGTTTCTCGAAAAAGTTGCCCAAGGCCGCGACCTAACCACCGCCCAAGTGGCGGAACTGGCCCAGGGTCGGGTGTGGTCGGGGAAAGATGCCCAAACCCAGGGGTTAGTGGATGAAATTGGCGGTTTGGAGGCGGCGATCGCCTATGCAGCGGAGCGGGCGGAATTGGGAGAAGATTGGGGCGTGGAGGAATACCAAAATGAACCCAATTTTGAAGAACTGCTAATGCGCACGTTATCGGTGCAAACCCATAGCCCCCTAACAGCCCAATGGTTGCAACTCCAAACGCAACTCCGGCAACTCCAAGCCTGGAACGATCCCCGCCAAGTCTATGCCCTCTGGCCCGCGATCCAGATTCGCTAGGGAAGAGCCGCTTACCAACTGGGATCGGCGGCTAACAAGCTTTCAATCCCAGCGGCTTCTAACGGTTTGGCAAAGAGATAACCTTGACCATAATCACAGCCGAGATCCCGCAGTATTTTTAACTGTTCTGGCGTTTCGATGCCCTCCGCCACCACCGCTAAATTGAGTTGATGGCCCAGTTCAATCATGGTTTGAATGATCTTGCTGTTTTCTGGTTCTAGATTAAGATTGTGAACAAAAGAGCGGTCAATTTTGAGGGTATCCAGGGGCAAATTACTCAGGCGACCCAGGGAAGAATAACCCGTGCCAAAATCATCTAAACTCAGCTTGATCCCTAAACCGGATAATTGATTTAAAAGGGCGATGGCCTCATTGCCATTGGTCATTAAACTACTTTCGGTGATTTCCAATTTTAACGAGTGGGGCGATAAACCCGTGGCGATTAAAATACTCTGCACCTGACCCACCACTTCAGGCCGTAATAATTGAATCGGCGATAGATTCACTGTCATGATCAACGGCACATAATCAGGAAAAAGCATCTGCCAAGCCCGCAATTGATAACAGGCTTTATACAACACCCAACGCCCCAAGAGGCTAATTAAACCCGTTTCTTCCGCGAGGGGAATAAATTCTAAAGGCGATAGCCGGCCACGGGTGGGATGCTGCCAGCGCACGAGGGCTTCAAAACCGATAATATGCCCGCTGTTGAGGTTAATAATCGGCTGATAATTGAGGTAAAACCCCTGATAAAGGAGGTCTTGATCCCCGGCAATTTGATGGGTCTGTTCGAGGCAATGGCGCAAATCGAGTTCCAATTGCCAAAGGGCGATCGCCCCCTGATGGAGTTGCAAATTAAACACGCCATAATGGCGTTTACCCTGAATCCGGGCTTGATACATTGCCGTTTCCCCATGGTGAAGGAGGGTTTCGCCGTCCGGTGGGGATTCCCAAGAGAGGGCAATGCCAATGTTGATATCGCAGTACACCACATGGTTATTGGGGTTTAAAAAATAAGCTTGTCGTAGGCTTTGATCCAATTGATGGGCATAGTGGAGGGCGGTGGCGCGATCGCCACAGGCAATCAAGAGGGCAAACTCATCGGCCCCAACACGGGCAAGGTGACTGGCCTCGGGAATCGTTGCCATCGATTGTTGTAAACGTTGGGCAATGGCCACCAAGAGCGCATCGCCAATTTGATGGCCTTGGTGGGTGTTAATCGTGTTGAAGCGATCGAGGTCAAAGAAGAAAAGGGCAAAGGGAGCCGGGGGGCCGGGGTTGAGGATCGGGGTCAAGCGCTGTAAAAACGAGGCCCGGTTCGGTAAACCCGTGACAGGATCATGGCGGCTTTGCTCCGTCAGGTAATGGGTGAACCGGCTTTCTTGGTAAAAAATACTCAGCGCCGTTGTCAACAACACCACCAAAACAGCGGGAACCACCGGCAATAAAATACCTCGGTGCAGTCCCCCGACAGCGATGATCATTACTGCGGCCATTAGGGTGATGCCGATGGCGAGTTGCCAGCGGATTGGCCGGGTGGCGATCGCCCGACTCAGCACCAACCCCATCCCCCCATAGAGCAACCATTGCCACCCCCAAGGGTTAGGAACCCAAGCCGTCAGATAATTGCCTTGGAGGAGATTACTGAGCATCGCCCCATGGAGATAGACCCCATGGGTGGGTTGATTGAAATGGTAGGGCGTGCGCACCGAATCCAACCCCGCCGCCGTCGTCCCGACAATGACAATTTTTCCCGCCAAGGCCGCCGGCTCCACCTCCCCCGCCAACACCGCCGCCAGGGAGTAGGTGGTCATCTCCCGCCCTGCCCAGTTAATCCACACCGGTTGATCCGGAGTCGCCACGGTTGCCGACCAATCCGGGAGTTGCAACGCCAGGGCATAGCTGAGACTGGGGATATTTTGGCTGATTAAGCTGCCTTGGCGGGTGATGCCTTGGTACTCAATGAATTTGGCAATATGACCAAGGGCGATCGCCCCCTCCTGCAACAATGGCGGCGGCTCCACAAACTGGCCGCGATTATCCCACGCCGCCCCAATCACCACCGGCACGCCTTGACTCATGGCCTCAGCGAGGGCTTGATCTTCAGGGGTTTCTCGCTCGAAAAGAATATCAAACCCCACCAAGCGGACTTCTGCGGCCGCAAGGCGATCCAACAATTCCACATAGGGCTGTCGTGACCAGTTCGCATCATTGAGCAGATCCATGCTCGCTTCATCAATCCCCACCACCACCACCCGCTCATCCCAAACCTCCATCCCCCGCAGATGAAACAGGATCACATAGGCCAACCCCTCCAAGGGTTCCATCGCCCCCAGCCATTGCCCCCCCATAACTGCAAATGTGGCCAGGATTCCACTGAGGAATGCTGGCCAGGTTCGTGATGCCCGTGGGTACTTCTGTTCCATGACGACCGAGAGGAGCAGTTATTGAGGGAATACAGGCGCTCTGACAGTGTTTCGGGGCATTGTTGGGTTAATCAGCACAATCTCCCCCCACCACCACATCCCGAATCCGCAAACTCGGGCCACCACAGCCCACCGCTAACCCATTTTGGCCCCCTTTGCCACAGCCTCCGGATTCATCCCAACCAAAATCATCACCGATGGCTTCAATGGTAGCAAGGGTTTTAAACACATTACCCGAGAGGGTGACATCCCGCACCGGTTCCGCCCGTTGGCCATTGCGAATCATCCAAGCCTCCCCAGCGGTGAAGGTAAACATTTCGCCGTTGGTCATGCCCCCTAACCAATTGGCAGCATAGACCCCCAGGGTAATCCCATCACAGAGGGAGGCAACGGGGGTATGGCCCCGCTCAATCCAGGTGTTGGTCATGCGGACTAGGGGGGGATAGTGGTAGTTGAGACAGCGAGCGTTACCGGTGGGGGTTTCCCCCAAATGGCCGGCGGTTTCGCGGGAATGGAGCCGGCCCACTAACCGCCCGGATTCAATTAAAGGGGTAGTGGTGGCGGGGGTGCCTTCGTCATCGTAGCAATAACTACCGCGATGGCCAGGGGGGGCCGCCCCATCAAAGATGTGTAAATCTTCCGGGCCAAAGCGTTTGCCAAACTCCATCACCGCTAAGAGGTCGGGGTTTTCGTAGGCCATATCGGCTTCGGAGAGATGGCCGAAGGCTTCATGGACGAAGAGGCCGGTGAGGATCGGGTCAATCACCACGGTGTAGCGATCGCCCTGTACGGGGGGCAAATTCAACGCCTGGGCCGCCCGTTTCCCGGCAGCGATCACCGCCCCATCTAAGGCCAATAAATCCTGATAACCTTGGCGGGAGCCGCTGGTTTCTCGCCCGGTTTGGACGCGATCGCCCTGTCGCGCTGTGGCGGCAAAGCGCATTTCTAAATCCGTCCAGGTTTGATCGATGAGCGTGCCTTCGGAGGTGGCCAGGAGCGTGTGTTGGGTGCTGTCGCTGTAGCGGACGGTGGTGCTGACGATGTGGGGATCGGCTTGGT
>JAABSU010000045.1 GCA_011390265.1 Spirulina sp. | reverse complement strand
ATAGTGCGATCGGCCAACGGTATCTAACCGAAGTCCTCCACTATCCAGCCGCCAAGATCCTCAAACGCATCTACCTTGTCCCCGATCGCACCGCCCTCGCCCGTTCCGCCCAACCGATCCCCCCCCCCGGCCCTGGCCCCATCTTCCTCTACGTCGGCCGCATCACCGAACGCAAGGGGCTGCGATCGCTCCTGGAAGCCTGCATCCACCTCAAAACCCAAGGCTTCACCGCCTACACCCTTTGGATTATCGGCACGGGGGAACAGCGGGAGGAGTTAGAAGCCCGCATTGCAGAGGGGGGCATTGGGGATCAAGTGTGTTGGCAGGGATGGGTGGATTATGACCAATTGGGGGGCTATTTTGAAGCGGCAGATGTGTTCGTGTTTCCCACCTATGAGGATGTGTGGGGGATGGTGGTTTCTGAGGCGATGGTGTTTGGCAAGCCGGTGCTCTGTTCCCAAGGGGCGGCGGCCTGTGAGTTAATCGAGCCGGGGGAAAATGGCTTTGTCTTTGACCCCCAATCCCCCTCGGAAATTGCCGAACATCTAGCCTATTTTCTCAACCATCCCGAACGCATTGCACCGATGGGGGAGCGATCGCGCCAAATTATCGCCCACCACACCCCCGAAACTGCCGCCCAAGCCTTCATTGACATGACCCAAAGGATTTTAGAAAAACCATGAAACTATTACTTTCTGCCTTTGCCTGTGAACCGGGGTTAGGCTCCGAAGAAGGGGTCGGTTGGAATATGGCCATTGAGGCAGCGCGGGAGCATCAGGTTTGGGTGTTGACGCGGGGTTTTTGTGCGGGGAGCATTGAGCCTTATTTAGCGCAAAATCCGATCCCCAATTTGCATTTTATCTACTTTGAACCCTTCGGTTGGAGTGAAGATTGGAAGGGGCGACAGGGGTTACTGATTGTCCATTATTACCTGTGGCAAATTTGGGCCTATTTTGTAGCGCGAAAATGGCATCAAAAGATTCAATTTGATCTCGCCCGCCATGTCACCTATGTACGCTATTGGAACCCCAGTTTTTTGGCATTGTTGCCCATTCCCTTTATGTGGGGGCCGGTGGGGGGTGGGGAATCAGCCCCCGCCCCCTTTTGGCGGGATTTTAACCTGCGGGGCAAAGTTTATGAAGCAATGCGAGATACCGCCCGCTGGTTGGGAGAGCATGATCCCTTTGTGGGGCTGACGGCGCGACGAAGTGCGATCGCCCTCGCCGCAACAGAGCAAACGGCGGTCAAGTTGCGCCGCTTGGGGGCAAAACGGGTGGAAGTGACGACGGCGATCGCCCTTTCCACCGCTGAAATCAACACCCTCGCCCAGGCTCCCCCACCCCCCCCCGGCCCGATGCGCTTCCTCTCCGTGGGTCGTCTCATCCATTGGAAGGGCCTACACCTTTCCCTGCGGGCCTTTGCGGCGGCGGATTTACCGACGGCGGAATATTGGATTATTGGTGAGGGGGTGGAGCGGGGACGGTTGGAGGCCTTGGCGGCGGAGTTGGGGGTGGGGGATAGGGTGCGGTTTTGGGGACTATTGCCCCGTGGGGAGGTGTTGGTGAAAATGGGAGAATGTCACGCTTTAATCCATCCCAGCTTGCACGAATCGGGGGGTTTTGTTTGTGCAGAGATGATGGCGGCACGGCGGCCGGTACTTTGTCTCAATTGGGGCGGCCCAGGGGTACAGGTGACACCGGAAACCGGCCTTTTAATCCCGGCGGGGAATCCCACCCAAGTCATTCACGATCTAGCCCAAGGAATGGAGCAGTTAGCCATAGATCGGCAAAGCTGGGGTGAAGCGGGTTATCAGCGCGTGCGATCGCACTTTTCCTGGGAAACCAAAGGGCAATATTTCAATCAGCTTTATCGCCAATTTCTGAATTAATGATTAGAGCCATGATCACAAGCCTTTGGGAAATTGTTCTAGAATAATTGATGATCTAGCCCCCTTGCCCTATGCGTATTCGCCAAATTTTGCTGATTGCTTTCGTTGCCCTCGGTTTAGGGTTAGCAACATTAATGCAGGGGATGGGTCAACCTGCTTTCAGTTGTGCATACCATCCAGAGGCCTATGACGGGTTGGTGATGGAAAAGCTAGAGGGGGAGCTAACGGGATCGGGGCTGATCGGCCGGATTCATGGTGCTGCACCAGCCATGGCTGTGCTATCCGTGCGAGAACCTGATAATTTTTTTGAACACCGTGAATTTTCCCTAGTCCCGGCTAATCCTGATATTCGTGAGGCGTTAGGCGCAGTCCATCGTCATGATCAGGTCTGTATCCAAGGGGAATGGCTCTACAACCCCAGCAGTCAGCCCCATTTGTTGATCAAGGCGATCGCCCTTTTAGAATCTTGGCAAGGTGGGGGAGATTATCAGCATCAAACCCAAGTGACGCAGGATATTCCCGATCGCACATTGGTGGGGGTTGTTCATGCTGTCGGTGCAGAAGGGGATGTCTTAGTGATTGATTATGATGATGCGGTGTTGCCGGTGATGGTTCGTGATCCCGCTTGGACGGCGGGACTTTATCGGGGGGATCTAGTCCGCATTGACTATGGTTGGCGCAGGATTCCCGCCCGTCCCCCCCATGCCTATCTGACTCAACCCCTAACGGTGGTGGATGCGATCGCCTCCCTCCACAATCAACCCCAAACCCTAACGGGCCACCTTGTCAAGTTTCCCCAAAGCCCTCAATTACAGTTTGATGTCTATGGCTTGGCGGTGGAAACCCTGGGGCAGCAGCGGATTTTTACCCTCGTTAATTTTCAAGACCCGGAAGTGTTTGGGGCCATTCGGCAACGGCTGGCGACATTGTGGGATGAACAGGAGGGGGGGGCGATCGCCGGCCGCAATTATTTAATCAACCCCAACCTCACCCTCACCGCCACCGGCACGATTAACGTCACCTCCCCGGAACAAGCCAACCCGCAAATCCTCCTTGCCAGCCCCGAAGCCATTCACCAATAGCGGCGGCCCGTGAAAAATACCCCCAAAATAATCATGATCAACCCCGGATAGGAAAGCTGCGTCAGGGCCAAAATCGGCAGCGGTAAAGCGTTCTTCATCCCCAACACCACCACCAAACACAACACCAACGCCCACAAACTGCCCCGATTCAAAGCCAAAGGCTGTCGCCACCGCTCACTAAAATACAGCCCTAAGGCTCCCAGGCCGAAAGTTGCCAAGAGGGGCACGAAATTCCCCAAGGGGGGCGCAAGCAAATTTCCTAAAACCGCTCGAATCGCTGGAATCCTCAAATTCCACAAATTCGCCAACAACCACTCAACGGCAATCACCGCCAGCACCGTCACCCCCGCTACTTTTGCCAATTCGAGCCAGGGTTGTTGAGTGAAGCCGCGCCAAGGGTTGCTCATGGAAAGGATGGAGAGTTTGTAGCGTATTGTGCCATATTGCGATCGCCTCTAGGGGGGTAGAGCCAGCGGTCTCCACAGCGAAAATTGCTGGAGCGCACCGGGAATCTAGCCCAATCCCCTAGGATGAGGAGCTAGCCTCCTGGGCAGCTTGGAAAATTTCGCGGGCAAATTCCGGGCTTTCTCGCATCCGCCGGAATAGCATCGGCATTGATTTGTAATGCTGACTGAGAAAGGCCTCTTCCTGGTGAGGGATACGACCCGCGAGAAAAATCAACTCTTCAGGATTCAAGTCCAGACAGCGGGCGAGGTTGCGGATCACATCTTCCTTGGGGGCATACTCCGCCCGATTGTTTTCCAGTTTAGAGAGATAGGTAAAGTCAATTTTGATCAAAGCCGCGAGTTCTCGCTGACTATAACCCTTGTCTTTGCGGCGATCGCGGATCACTTTCCCAAATGCGTTGTTCATCGTTATCTTTTGCTATGAATGGCCCAATCTCGCACTTATTCTAAGATCTCTCTCGCACCATAGCCCAACCCGATGCAAAATCTTGAGCCGCACCGCTACCGATTTTCAGAAAATTTGAGCATCTCCCTCTCCTGCCCAGAGCTAACGCACAGATCAAAATTGGGCAAAATTCAGGAATGGGGACAAAATAGGATGTAGAAGCCCAGAAACTTAGGAGCCATTCCGCCATGCTGTTTCCAAAACAACCCAATCCGCTACCTCCGCAAGACAGTTCACCATTTCCCCAAAAACCCAAGGGATTCAAACTATGGAAAGTTAGCGGTGTTGTCATCAGTCTGGCTGGGTTAGGCTTTATTATTCCTTTGCTGTTGCCCTATGAAAGTGCTTGTGGGTGCGCGGATGAACCCAGAAGCAATATCGGAGCATCACTCCGAGGACAGCAGGTTTATTTTTTGGAAAAGAATCAGTTTTCTGATTCTATCGACGCATTAGGATTAGGAATACCCACAACTACACAAAAATATCAATATAAAGTGGCCAAGGAACCCAACGCTGTCATTCATTATGCTATTCCCATTCCTCCGGAAAAAGCAGTATCGTTTGAGCGTAAGCAACGCCCAAGAGCCAATATGGTGGGAGCAGTTTTCTTGATAGCCAATCAAGACAATCCTCAAGAAATGATCCCCGAAGCCATTATCTGTCAAGGACAGCGCGGCGATTATAGTCTTCCTTCAAAACCAATTTTGGTCAAGAATAAACCCACTTGTCCAGCGAATTATACTCAGCTTTAGTCATGTTTAAAAAAGAAGGATGATTTTAATGCTCTGAGTTTTCAATTGAAATCTTTAAGCGCAATGATGCTGTCGGGACAATAGATGGCTCCATTGACATGGGGACATTGTTTTTGCCCCTATTTTTAAAGATTGCATCATCTGAGCACATCATCCTAGATTATGTTAAAGTTAAAATCTGATTAGTGTCGTCATGCTATGGGTTTTCACTTCCATAATCACTATTTCGGAGATTTCTGTATCTAATTTTACCATTAACGAAATAGTATTCAGGGTGTTTTTGTATATTTCAATACATCAAAAACCACTACAATCCATCAGAACCTATGGCCTCATCCTCTCGCCGCATTGTTACAGAACGCCGGGATTACAATACTTGGGTTGCCAATGAAACCCTAGAAGACTATTCGCTCCGGTATGCGCCGAAGTCCTTTCGGAAGTGGCCAGAACTGCTCGTTGCCAACACCGCCCTCGGCGGCATTTCGTTCCTAGCCTTGGAAGCTATTGGCGGCTCCTTGGCGATTAACTACGGCTTTACGAATTCATTATGGGCGATCGCCACCGTCGGCTTGATCATCTTTTTGGCCGGCATTCCCATCACCTACTACGCCGCCAAATACAACATTGATATGGATCTATTAACGCGGGGGGCGGGGTTTGGCTACATCGGCTCAACGATCACCTCGTTAATTTATGCCTCCTTTACGTTTATTTTCTTTGCCATAGAAGCAGCAATCATGGCCCAAGCCCTAGAATTGTATTTCGGGCTGCCCTTGTGGTTAGGTTACATTCTTTGCTCCGTTTTAATCATTCCATTAGTGTTCTATGGTGTAACACTCATTAATCAGTTGCAGTTGTGGACACAACCCCTGTGGCTCGTTTTAATGGTTTCTCCCTATATTTTTGTGCTGGCCAAAGAACCCCAAGCCTTTGATCATTGGGTGAACTTTGCGGGACAATCCCCCAGTGGGGCCGGTTTTGATCCCCTGTTATTTGGGGCAGCGGCGACGGTTTCCTTTTCCCTGATTGCCCAGTTGGGGGAGCAGGTGGATTATTTGCGGTTTTTGCCCGATGAAGGGCCGGAGAATCGCGGCCGGTGGTGGTTAGCGGTGATTGGGGCGGGGCCGGGTTGGATTGTG
>JAABSU010000044.1 GCA_011390265.1 Spirulina sp. | reverse complement strand
TTAGGGGGGGCGTTTTTGGCAACGCTGGCCATTAGTCATGGGGTGGCGATCGCCCAAGCCAAAGAGCCGATCCAAATGTACCTCGCCGGTTTTCGGTATATGTTTGATAACCCGGCGGTGGTGTTAGCGGTGGGGACGTTATTTGTGATTGTTTCCCAAATTAAAATCAATGTTACCAATGCTTACGCCGGTTCCCTCGCCTGGTCTAACTTTTTCTCCCGCTTGACCCATTCCCACCCCGGCCGGGTCGTGTGGTTGGTGTTTAATGTGGCGATTTCCTTGGTGTTGATGGAGTTGGGGGTCTTTGAAACCTTAGAGGCAGTGTTGGGGCTATATTCCAACGTGGCGATCGCCTGGGTGGGGGCATTGGTTGCCGATCTGGTGATTAATAAACCCCTCAAACTTAGCCCCTCCTATGTGGAATTTAAACGGGCTTATCTTTATAACATTAACCCCGTCGGCTTTGGCTCGACGGCGATCGCTTCCCTGATCGCCATCCTCGCCTTCATCGGTTGGTTTGGCCCCTGGGCCCAAGCCTATTCCCCCTTTCTCGCCCTGGGAATAGCCTTCACCCTCGCCCCTCTAATCGCCTGGATCACCAAAGGCAAATACTACATCGCCCGCGAAAACACGATCCGCCTCAACAGCGCCTCCGATGCGCTGATCAACTGCGGCATCTGCGCCCAAGCCTACGAGCCAGCGGATACCGCTTTTTGTCCCGTCTACGATGGGGCGATCTGCTCCCTCTGTTGTAGCCTTGATGCCCAATGCCACGATGGTTGCAAAACCGATGGCGTGGCTCCCTCCATGGCCCATCGGTTTGCAGCGGCCCTGTTTGGCGATCGCCTTGCCCCCCAATTGGGGGTGCGCATTGTCCGGTTTACGGCAATTTTCACGCTGATGGGGGGGAGTATTGGCGCGATTATTGGGCTAGTTTATGCCCTGATCGGCAAACAGTCCGCCGCCTCCATCGGTGAGGCTTTTATGATTACGTTTATGCTCCTCCTCGTCGTGGCGGGCATGGGGGCCTGGTGGTTGGTGTTGAGTGAGGAAAGCCGGGAAATGGCAGAGGCGGAACTGGATAAGCAAAACCTGCAATTGCAAGGGGAAATCCGCGATCGCCAACAGGCCCAAGCCAGTCTCCAAGCCCTCACCCACGAGCTAGAGGCACGGGTGGCCCAACGCACAGCGGAACTTTCCGAAGCATTGCGCACACTCCAACATACCCAAGGGCAACTGGTGCAAACCGAAAAAATGTCCAGCTTGGGGCAGTTGGTGGCGGGCGTTGCCCATGAAATTAACAACCCCGTGAACTTCATCCATGGCAACCTCGATCATGCCCATTCCTATGTCAACGGTTTACTAACGCTGATCAAGCTCTATCAGCAGGAATTCCCCACCACAGAGGCGATCGCCGACTGCATGGAGGATATTGAACTGGATTTTATTGAGGAAGATCTCCCCAAACTACTCAGTTCAATGGCCGTAGGTACGGAGCGAATTCGGCAAATTGTCCTCTCCCTGCGGGTCTTCTCCCGTGTCGATGAATCGGACTATAAGCCCGTGAATCTCCATGAGGGCATCGATAGCACGTTGATGATTTTAGGCAATCGCCTCAAGGCTAATTCTGAACGGCCGGCGATCGCCATCCAACGCAACTATGGCCCCCTCCCCTTGGTGGAATGCTACGCGGGGCAACTCAATCAGGTGTTTATGAACCTGTTAGCCAATGCCCTCGATGCCTTTGATGAGTGCAACGGCCAACGCACCTATGCCGATCTCTCCCAAAATCCCCACCAGATCACCATTCAAACCCAAGTCATCCATGAAAATTGGGTACGCATTGAACTGATCGACAATGGCCCCGGTATTCCTAAAACCGTCCAACACCTCCTGTTTGATGCCTTTTTTACCACCAAAGGCGTGGGCAAAGGGACGGGGTTGGGATTATCGATCAGTTACCAGATCATCACCGAAAAACATCAGGGCAAAATTTGGTGTGAATCGGAGCCGGGCCAAGGCACCACCTTTGTGATTGAAATTCCCATCCATCCCCAGGCTGTTGCCCCCGTTCCCCAAGCCAGTTTTACCGCTTCTCTCGCCTAGGCTCCCCCCGGATCATATAAAATTGCTCAAATAAGCAAACCTTGAGCAGACCCGGATTAAACAAAAGCCGATGAGTTTCGATTATGACTTGGTAATTATTGGTGCAGGGGTGGGCGGCCATGGCGCAGCCCTCCACGCCGTCAAATGTGGCTTAAAAACCGCCATTATTGAAGCGGCGGAAATGGGGGGAACCTGTGTAAACCGGGGCTGCATCCCCTCGAAGGCCCTCCTCGCTGCGTCGGGGAAGGTGCGGGAATTGGGCGATCGCCACCACCTGGCGGCCTTGGGGGTACAGGTGGGGGATGTGGGTTTTGAACGGGAGGCGATCGCCGCCCATGCCCATGATCTCGTCACCAAAATTCGCGGCGACCTCACCAACAGCCTCAAACGCTTGGGCGTGGAAACGATCCAGGGTTGGGGCCGGGTGGCGGGGGCGCAAAAGGTGGCGGTGAAAACCGAGGCGGGGGAAAAGAGCTACACCGCTAAAAATATCCTCCTTTCCACCGGCTCCGTTCCCTTTGTCCCTCCCGGCATTGAATTGGATGGCGAAACCGTCTACACCAGCGATGATGCGGTAAAACTGGCCACATTGCCCCCATGGATCGCAATTATTGGCAGCGGCTACATTGGCTTGGAATTTTCCGATGTCTATTCTGCCCTGGGCTGTGAAATCACGATGATCGAAGCCCTTGATACATTAATGCCCGGTTTTGATCCCGATATTGCCAAGATTGCCGAGCGGATTTTGCTCCAGGCCCGCGATATTGAAACCCATCGGGGCGTACTGGCCAAAAAAGTGACCCCTGGTTATCCTGTGGTGATTGAATTGGCGGATGCGAAAACGAAGGAAACCATTGATGTGATTGAGGTGGATGCCTGTTTGGTGGCCACAGGGCGGATTCCGGCGACGAAGAATTTAGGCTTGGAAACCGTGGGCGTGGAAACTGATCGCCGGGGCTTTATTGCCGTTAACGACAAAATGGAAGTGATCCGCGATGGCGAAACCGTGCCGAACCTCTACGCCATTGGCGATGCCACGGGCAAGATGATGCTAGCCCATGCGGCTTCTGCCCAAGGGGTGATCGCGGTGGAAAATATTTGCGATCGCCCCCAAACCGTCCACTACCGCAGCATCCCCGCCGCAGCCTTCACCCACCCCGAAATCAGCTATGTGGGCTTAACGGAACCCCAAGCCAAGGAGCTAGGGGATCAAGAAGGGTTTACCATTGCCACGGCTAAAACCTACTTTAAGGGCAATTCCAAGGCCCTCGCTGAAGGGGAAACCGATGGTATTGCCAAGGTGATCTATCGCCGCGATACCGGGGAACTCTTAGGGGTGCATATTATCGGCATCCATGCCTCGGATTTAATCCAAGAAGCGGCCAATGCGATCGCATCGGGTAAGCCGGTGCAGGAGTTGGCCTTTAATGTCCACGCTCACCCTACTCTGTCGGAAGTGTTGGATGAGGCCTTTAAACGCGCTGAGGTGGCGTGATCCCCCCCCGCCCCCCCTTGAAAAGGGGGGGAGAAAGCAAAAGTCCCCCTTTTTAAGGGGGATTTAGGGGGATCCTCCGAAACCATTGATGGGCATGATCCCCCCCCGCCCCCCCTTTTCAAGGGGGGGAGAAAGAAAAAGTCCCCCTTTTTAAGGGGGATTTAGGGGGATCCTCCCCTTTTCCTCATTCCCTTACAAAAACTCCCTATGAAAATCCGTCGCCTCAACCCCAACGCCGCCGTCATGACCGAAGAAGTCTGCTATCAGGCCCCCGTGCCCGATGGCAAACCTCGGCATATTTTAGAAGAAATTGTCTGGCATAAAGAAACAGAAGTGGCGAAACGGCGCGATCGCCTCCCCCTCTTGGAATTACGCAAACAAGTACAAACCACCCCGCCCCCCTTGGATTTCAAAGCGGCCTTAGAAGGGAGCGATCGCTCCCCCGCCCTGATTGCCGAAGTGAAAAAAGCCTCCCCCAGTAAAGGCGTGATCCGGGAAGATTTTGATCCCGTCGCCATTGCCCAAGCCTACGAACGGGGGGGAGCCAGTTGCATTTCCGTTCTCACCGATGCCAAGTTTTTCCAGGGCAGTTTTGAAAATTTAGCCCGCGTCCGGGAAGCGGTGAACCTGCCCCTGCTCTGTAAAGAATTTATCCTCTACCCCTACCAAATTTTCCTGGCCCGCACCCAAGGCGCTGATGCCATCCTCTTAATTGCCGCTATCCTCTCCGATCAAGACCTCACCTATTTTGTCAAAATTATCCGTAACTTGGGCATGACCCCCTTGGTAGAAGTCCATAGTTTGCAAGAACTGGATCGCGTCCTGGCCATTGACAATATTGATTTAATTGGCATTAATAATCGTAACCTCAGCAATTTTTCCGTGCATTTACAAACCACCCAGGACTTAATTGCCGCCCGTCAGGGTGAAATTGCAGCCAAGGGCTGTTTAATTGTCAGCGAATCTGGACTCCATCAGCCTGAGGATTTAGCAACAGTGAAAGCCGCTGGAGCAAGGGCCGTGTTGATTGGTGAATCCCTCCTGCGTCAACCCGACCCCGCCGCCGCCATTGATACCCTCTATCGCTATTGAGGCAACAGGGGCGATCGCCGCTTTCCCATGAGACAATACCCTTATCATTCCCCCCCGCAACTCCCCATGGATCAAATCCCGCTGCCTTCGCTGATTCATTATGAACTGTTGCTGCAAATGCTTGAGCGTCAAACGTTGCCAGCAGTAAGTCGCAATCCAGCCCTGCGGGAACAGGTACAACAAATGATTATCACCATTCGCAAGGCCCTTGCCCAACAACGTCAGATTGAAACCATCTGTACTCAATCGAGTATTGCCTATGAACATCGTTGGTCGTTGAATCGGCTCGGCACTGATACTGATGTTCTACCGACAATTCTCCACAGTCTCGAAAAATAGCCCCAAGAGTAGGGGATGATGAATGATTGTGCTGATTTTCTACTGCCTATTTTTTTATGAACGATAAACAACTGCTGATGATTCCGGGGCCCACGCCGGTTCCTGCCCGTGTTTTGCAAGCCATGGCCAAGCATCCCATCGGCCATCGCAGCGGTGCTTACAACAAAATTCAGGCGGAAGTGACGGCCAATTTAAAATGGCTCCACCAAACCGAAGGCGATGTCCTCGCTCTCACCGTCAGCGGGACGGGGGCGATGGAAGCGGGGATGATTAACTTTTTAAGTCCGGGCGATCGCGTCCTCACCGGGTGTAATGGTAAATTTGGCGATCGCTGGGCGGAAGTTTGCACCGCCTACGGCCTCCAGGTGGAAAAAATCACCGCTGAATGGGGGCAACCCTTAGATCCCGAAGCCTTCCGCCAACGGTTGCAAGCAGACACCGCGAAGGAAATTAAAGCGGTGATCCTCACCCACTCCGAAACCTCCACCGGGGTTTTAAATGATCTCGCGGCCATCAATGCAGCGGTGAAGGAGCATGGCGAAGCGTTAATCATGGTGGATGCTGTCACCAGTTTGGGCGCGATCTCTTTGCCCATTGATGAATGGGGTTTAGATGTGGTGGCCTCCGGTTCCCAAAAGGGCTACATGATTCCCCCTGGTTTGGGGTTTGTGGCGGTGGGGCCGAAGGCTTGGGAAGCCTACAAAACGGCAACATTGCCCCGCTACTACCTCGATCTCGGCAAATACCGCAAAGCCACCGCCCAAGATACCACCCCCTTCACCCCCCCCGTTAACCTGATCTTTGCCCTCCAATCGGCGTTACAGATGATGCGTGAAGAAGGGTTAGATGCGATTTTTGCCCGCCACAATCGCCTCCAACGGGGGACGCGGGCGGCAATCCATGCCCTCGGTTTAGCGACCCTGGGGGCCGATGACTGTGCCAGTCCGGCGGTGACGGCGGTAATGCCCAGCCAAGTGGATGCGGAAGCGGTGCGCAAAATGATGAATCAACGCTACGATATTGCCCTCGCTGGTGGTCAAGACCACCTCAAAGGCAAGATTTTCCGCATTGGTCATCTGGGGTTTGTGTGCGATCGCGATATCCTGACGGCGATCGCCTCCCTCGAAGCCACATTACAATCCCTCGGTTGTGATGTGCCCACAGGAGCCGGGGTGAGTGCCGCCGCTGCGGTGTTTAACGCAGCCTAGGCTGAAGGGTTCCCCCTGATCGATGTGAATACTCAGGGGGGATCGCCCCAAGTTTCGGTACAGCAAACCGGTACAATGCTCTTAGCTGCCTTGATTGCAAGGCTGCTCGTCTGAGTGATGGAGAATACCCTTGGGGATTGATTTACGCAGCTACGTTTTTTTAGATAGCCTTCAACCACAACACGCCGCCTATATTGGTACGGTCGCCCTGGGGTTTTTGCCGCTGCCGGGGGATAGCTCTCTGTGGATTGAAATTTCCCCTGGGATTGAAATTAACCGGATCACCGATGTGGCCTTGAAATCAACGGTGGTGCGGCCGGGGGTGCAGTTTGTCGAGCGGCTCTATGGGTTGTTAGAAATCCATGCCAGCCGTCAGGGAGAAACCCGGACGGCGGGACGGGCTATTTTAGACAGTTTGGGGGTGAGGGAGAGCGATCGCCTCAAGCCCCGCATCGTCTCCAGCCAAATCATCCGCAACCTCGACCCCCACCAAGCCCAACTGATCAACCGCAGCCGTCGCGGTCAAATGCTCCTCGCCAACCAAACCCTCTACGTTTTGGAAGTGCAACCGGCGGCCTATGCGGCCCTCGCAGCGAATGAAGCCGAAAAAGCCGCCAGCATTAATATTCTCCAAGTTTCTGCGATCGGCAGTTTTGGCCGTCTCTATTTAGGAGGCGAAGAGCGGGATATTTTAGCCGCTGTTCAAGCGGTGGAGTCCGCCCTGGCCAGTGTTTCCGGTCGGGAACATGACGAGGGCGGCCGTAACGATTAGGGGAGGATCTCCCCTGCCCCCCTCGTAGAAAAAGGAGGGTAATTTCGCCCGACTTCCCACTCCCTACTTCCCCTCAGGCTCATTCGACGGCCGATCCTTTAAACCTAAATCTTTAAAACTCTGCTTCAAAACCTTCCACAAATCTTTAATCTGCTGATAGGCCACATCTGAGGGAATTTTACCCGAGGTTTCCAGGTTGCAAATGTAATTGACCCGTTGGGCAAATTCTTGTAAATTGGCGTTAAAGACTAGACTCTCTGGATCGAATTTCCCCCGGTAGGATGTTCGGGGATAGAGAAAGTCTTCTTTGGGATCAGCCATGGCAATTACTCCAGAAATAGCAAAACAGATAGAATCCAATTAATGCACAATCGGCATTTTAAAGTAGGGGTTTTGGAATGATTAAAAAATACGCATTAGGTTAAAAAGGTTTGGCGTTGGCGTTGTGCTTCGTAGAGTAAAAGAGCCGCTGAAATCGCCACATTCAATGATTCTACTCCCCTCGCTTGGGGTATGGCAACCCGCCCATCGGCCAGATTTTGCAATGCTGGCGGTAGACCTGCGCCTTCGTTACCCAAGAGGATGAGGCTAGGCGATCGCCAATCCCAATCCCAATAGGTTTGGGGGGCATCCATGGCCGTGGCCACCACCTGCACCCCCTGATCTTGGTAGGCCCGGATCATGGCGGCTAAATCCTCCGTTTGGATCACCGGCAACCCCAAAGCCATCCCCGCCGAAGCCCGCAGCACCTTCGGATGATCCGGGGCGACGCTATCCCCACTACACCAAACCCCATCGGCGGCCACAGCGGCAGCAGTGCGAATAATTGTACCCACATTACCAGGGTCTTGGACTTGGGCCAAGATCACCCCTAGGGAGAGTTGCGCCGGAGCCTGCCAAGGGAGGCAATGGCGAGGTAAAACCGCCACAACGCCATCGGGATGAACTGTCGTGGTCATCGCCCCTAACACCGCCTCACTGACCAGCTCGACGCGATCGCCTTGGGCTTGAATCTGGGGCGATCGCTCCGGATGTTGGGCGGCCCAAGCCTCGGTATAACAAACCGTGGTCAGCCGGTAGCCTTGGGCGAGGGCCAAATCGAGGAGATTTGTGCCTTCTAGGAGCAAGGCCTGTTGTTGAATTCGGCCCTTAGCGCGGTGCAATTGCACCAATTCCTTCACCAAAGGGTTTTGACGACTGGTAATCATGGATAAGGCTTAATCTTGGGTAGGGAATGCACCGGGGCGCACTGTCAGCATAACCACCCGCTGCCGCCGTTGCACCTCCACCCCTAAAGGCTGGCCAATCGTACTACGCTCCACCTGTTGCTGTACTTCAGCCGCAGTCATGACCGATACATCCCCCACCTTCAGGATCACATCTCCCGCCTGAAACCCTGCGGCTTCAGCGGGGGATCTTTCCACCACATTGAGCACAATTACCCCTTGCTCTTGGTCAATCTGGCGAAATAGTTGCGGTGCGTCGGCATTGAGTTCTGCAAGATTATCGGGGGTGAAAGTCACCATTGCGATCCCGAGGTAGGGGTGTTGTACTTTGCCGTTGTTAAAGAGTTGATCGGCAATGCGGATCGCGGTTTCGATGGGAATGGCAAAGCCGAGGCCTTGGGCATCGGCGCGAATGGCGGTATTGACCCCAATCACTTCCCCTTGGGCATTGAGGAGGGGGCCGCCGGAGTTGCCGGGGTTGATGGCGGCATCGGTTTGGATGAAGCTGACTCGCTTATCGGGAACGCCCACTTGGGTGCTGGAGCGATCGAGGGCGCTGATAATGCCGACGGTGACGGTGTTATCGAGGCCTAAGGGGTTGCCAATGGCGATCGCCCATTCGCCGGGGATCAACAGTTCTGATCGCCCCAAGCGCACCACGGGTAATTCATCCTCAGATTCAATTTTAACGGCGGCAATATCGGTAATCGAATCTCGCCCAATCACTTTTCCTCGCAACTTCCGCCCATCTTTAAGCGTGACCTGCACCCAATCCGCCCCTTCTACCACATGGGCATTGGTCATCAACCGGCCATCGGCACTGAGGATAAAGCCGGAACCGATCCCCCTGGGAATCGTTCGCCCTGGGGGGGGTGAATCTTTCGGGAAAAAGGGCGGAAAAAAGGGCCGATTGTCGGGGGATTCTGGGGAAGCTTCGCCGGCATCAATGCGAACGACGGCGGGGCCGACGGCTTGGGCAGCTTCGGCAATGAAGTTAATGCTGGTGGGGGCGGGGGAGGCCGTGCTGGAGGCTACGGTGGGGAGGAGGGTTGTGCTGAGGGATTCGGTGGGGGAAGGGGTGAGGACGGAAGGGGGGAGATCCTGGGGAGGGCGACGGCTCAAGATGCCCAGGCCTGCGCCGGTTAGGAGTAGCGTGAGGTATAAACTGAGTTGTTTGATGGGGTAGCCCATGGCTGGCGATCGCGTTTAGGTGTTGACATCCTCCTCCTACACTTTAGACAAAAATTAGAAAAAAACTTGCTGAATTGATGAATTGGGGCGATCGCACCCAACTTTCCCCCAGAAATGGGCAGGATCAGGCCATTGAACAATGGGTTTGCTGATCGTGGGTTGAAGTTTTGGCGCAACCCAGCACGGGGGCAGGTCAACATGGGCAGGGGTGAGCCAATCTTGGGGCCAATGTGAAAAATCGAGGGATTTTAAGGGTGCATCATGGCCAGCAATCTCGCTAAGGGTGAGGATCTCAAATTGCGGTGAAATCACCAACCCCAAACCCCCATCTCCTCCCCGGCCGCCCAGTCCACCAGACCCACCGCCACCAGATCCAAAACCCCGGCCGCCTCCACCGCCTCCTCCTCCTGAGCCGCCGATCCCCCCAGTACCGCCCACACTGAAAAATTGCACCCTGCCGCTACGGGTCGCAATAGATCCACTCTCTAAAAAAATTCCTACCCCACCGGCTCCACCATCCCCACCAGCTCCCCCGGCTCCTCCACCGCCGCCGCTATTTTGAACGCCAGCATTTTGCCCTCTTCCCCCCATGCCACTGCTAGAGCCAGCTTCGCCATTTAAGACACTGCCCGAGGCTAAACCTCCTAAACCCGTTCCCGTACCCCCATTGCTGCCATTGCCATTGAGTGTGCCACCATCGCCCCCATTCCCTGCTCCATTCCCACCATGGCCTCCATTTGCGCCACCCCCACCACCCCCAAAGCCCAAACTACCACCGCCACCACCGCCGGTCGTGTTCGTACTAGCACCACCACCCCCAGCACCTCCTAAGCTGCCTATTTGTCCCGATTGTGGTGTCTTCACACCATCACCCCCCGATCCACCCATTCCCCCGAAGCCACCCCCACCCCCGCCGCCGCCGCCGCGAAAATCTGCCGATGTATTCCGCCCCCCCAAGCCATGGCCCCCCCCAAAAATTCCCCCCGCACCTCCTCCTTGCGGACTTACATCTGTACCACCCACGCCATTACCACCCATTCCCCCCGCTTGTCCTCCCAAGCCACCCGTCAGAATTGAACTCTCAGCATTACTCCCGCCACCGCCACCGCCGCCGCCCGCCCCGCCCCGGCCACCATTGCCCCCCGTTCCGGTTAAGGTAGCAGAGGCACTTTGGAGCCGACTGGCCCGCAAGATGATTCCCGCCCCCCCTGCGCCCCCCGTTCCACCCACTAAACCCGCCGCGCCCCCCAACTCATTTTTACCCCCAGTCGCGCCAGCGGGCTGATCGAGGCCCGCCCCGCCTTGGCCGCCGATGCCGGTGAGGGTAATGGCTCCGTTAATGGTTTTAAGATAGCTCTGATCGATGAGAATCCCTGTGCCGCCAGAATTGCCGATGCTACCGGCGTGGCCTCGGCCGAAGAGAGAAATCGCCCCTTGGCTTTCCAGATCACTATGGGTAAGGGTCACTGCCCCACCTGCGATCGCCAAATTGCCCCCCAACCGAACCCTGGCCCGATGCAGATCCACCGACGCGCCCAACAATTGACCCTGAACCCCACTTAAGGAACCGCCGACCCCCAAACTACCCGGCCGGGTGGAGAATTGCGGCGGCAAGGGGCCGGTGAGATGTTGGGGAATAGCCAGAGGCGTAAGCGTCGCCAGATCCGCCGGGTTAAGGTTGATCTCCAAAGATAAAAGCGATCCCGGTTGGGAAAGCCGAACGATCCCCGGCTCCGGAATTGCCGCAAGAGTAATGGGGCCGCCACTGCTGACATGGCCCGTATTGATCACCACCGGAGCCAGGAGGGCGATCGCCCCCGGCACCGTTAACGGAGCCTGATTGACAATAAAGCCCGTCGTCGCCTGAGCAAATCGCCAACCCACCACATTCCCCCCCAACGTCCCCCAATCATTTCCCCCCGCAGCATTAAACACCCCCGTATCCAGTAACACCTGATCCGCCGTCGAAACATAAAAACTCGCTGGCACATCCAGCCGCGCCCCAGAACCAAACACCCACCCCGCCGGATTTACCAAAAAAAGATTCGCCCCACCCCCCGAAAGGCGGATCAACCCCTCAATCACCGAAGGATCACCCCCGACCACCCGTGCGAGGAGATTGCGCGTGTGCGGCTGAGTTAAAAAATGCGCAATCTCCCCCGGCGTAAGACCAAATTGCTGAAAGCTGTGGAAAAGATTTGCACCCGCTTGACTGCCCCCCGTGATCCAGTAAGTCTGACCCTGGATGGCGATCGCCGTCCCCGTGCCATCGGGAGCAGCCGTGATCGACTGAGCCAGCGCTGACGACACCATCAGGCTATGGGCGATCCCATAGGCAATCAACCCGCGAACCCAGCAACCCATCATAATCGAGTCCTCTATCCCTGATTTTCTTCAAGGATTCACCAATCACCGCCACCTGTGTTCCGTATATTTACTGAAATTTCTCCGCCAAAATTCGCAAAAAATCCTAAGATAGAGATGTTGGGTCGATGAATGATCATTATGGTGGTGATCCCCAGGGCGGAATCGCCCTCCCGTATTAATCTGTAGAGCGCGTTTAATCCGGATCGTCCTTGGGTTTAATAGATTAGAGACTAAAATCATCGCGTTTGAGGGAGAGTCAATCAGGTCTGCTGGCTGCTGGCTCCCTGCGTTCCCCCCCATTGCTCGTCCTTCCCACCATGCCAAAAATTTTAATTGTTGAAGATGACCCGATGAACTGCTTGGTCTTTTCCAGAGTCCTGACCAAACGCGGTAACTTTGAAGTTCGCTGTACTGAAGATGTTGATGATGTGCTGATCACAGCACAACAGGGAGCGGCGGATATTATTCTGATGGATATCGGTTTACCCAATAGCTCCTACGCTGGAAAATCTGTTAATGGGGTTCAAATTACACAACTTTTAAAAGCCAATCCCACCACAGCCCATCTCCCCGTTGTGTTAGTCACAGCCTTTAATATGCCCGGCGATCGCGAACGCTATTTAAAAGAAAGTGGCGCTGATGGCTACATTCCTAAACCAGTGGTGGATCATGAGGATTTTGTTGCCCAAGTTCATCACTATATGGACAATAAAAAAACCCCCTCCACCTGTGGCGGCGAAGACGGGAAAAAATGTTGAGCCACAATTAAGGCCGCTAGATTAAGGATTTGCGGCGTTGCTGTTGCGGCCCAACTGAGCACGAATGGCCGGCACAGCAAGGAATTGAGCCGCATCTTCCATGAGGCGATCGCCCCATAAATTTAACCGCAAAAAATCTAAATTACCATAGGTGGGATCGAGGGACAGGGCTAATTGGCCTAAGCGAACCGCTTCCGAGGATGGGGATTGACGATATCGCGCAACGGCAATGGCTAACATCGGTTCAGCGGCATTGGCATCAATTTGTAAAGCCGCTTCCCAAGCCTCAATCGCTGCTGCGGTATCCCCCTGTTCATATTGGACTAAGCCAATGTTATTAATTGCTGGCCAAAAATCATCAGCCTGGGCCATGGCCGTTTCGTAGGCGGCGATCGCCTCTTCATATTCCTGAAGTTTGTAATGGGTATTGCCCAGATCAAACCAAGCTTCCACCGACTCCTCATTTTCCCCCAGTCCCTGACGAAAAACTTCCTTAGCCTCAAGATACTGCCCAGTTTGAAAATAGGCAGACCCCAGCATAAAGAACACGCCGGTACGTTCTTGAACATTGTTAGAGGGGATCAAATCCCGCGCCTTTTCCAAAGAAGTGACCGCCGCTGGATAATCCTCCTCTTGGAGATAAAGACTCCCCAAAAGAAACCAAGCCCGAAAATCCTTAGGAACCAGTTGAGCAGCGAGTTTGGCGCGGGGAAAGGCGAGTTCATACTGCTCAAACCGCGTCAACTGCACAGCATCTTGGAGCATTGCCAACCCTTGATCTTCAAGATTTTGGACATTGAGATCTACCCGGTAGGGTAAGAGGGCTTGACTTAACGCTGGGAGGCCAAGGGGCCAGGCGGCGGCGATCGCCACCAGTGAAAAAATCCAGTTTCGCTTCGGCACAGTCGTCCTAATAAAGTTCAGCAATGGTTCCCTCTATCTTAATCGAGATACTCAAAAGATCCGCTTCCACCATGCAGTCGCACAATCTGGCGCAAGATTCCTCCTTTTCTCCGGCTTCAATTTGGATCGCCATACTCTAAACTAAACGATCAGGCGGTGCGTTGCCTGGGGCTTCCCATCAGATTAAAATTCTTTCCCCACAATTTATTTAGCTCTAACTCCTATGACTGCCTCCCCTCCTTTACAATCCCGTAACCTGCTCCCCTGGATTGTCGGCGTAGCAGGTGTTGGCATTATCGGCGTGGGTCTGATCACCTACAACATGATGCTGGGAACGAATACAGTCCTCGAAGACTACACCGTCCCCGTTAGCACCACCTCCCTCCAGGTTCAGTTTGAAGCCAGCGGCACCGTCGTTCCCATTCGCAGCGTCAATATTAGCCCTACCCAAGCCGGGGAACTGCAACAACTCCTGGTAGATCAAGGGGCGCAGGTGGAGCAGGGGCAGCGCCTAGCGGTGATGGATAATGCCGCAATTTTCACCCAGGGGGCCCAGGCTGAAGCCCGCTTCCGGCAGGCCGTAGCCAATCTCCGCGAAGCCGAACTCCGCCGCCCCGGTGCGATTGAACAAGCCCGCGCCCGGTTCATCGGCGCTCAATCCCGCCTCCAACAGGCCCAAGCCCGCATCCCCACCGAAATTCAGCAATCCAACGCTGAACTCGTAGCAGCAGCAGAGCGGGCCAACCGCGCCCAAGAACGGGTAGACCGTTACCTTGTCCCCACGGAACAGGGAGCCATTTCTAACAATGCCTTTGATGATGCCATGGTGGAACTGCGTCGTGCCGAAGCCGATTTCCGGCGAGCGCAAGAGGCCCAACGCCGCGAAATGCAAACTGCCCGCCCGGAAATCCAAGAACTCGAAGCCGCCGTCTTTGAAGCCCGAGCCGCCCTCAACCAAGCAGAACAAGGCACCGCCGCCGAAATTGCCAGCCTCCAAGCGGGGGTTGAAGCCGCCCAAGCCGCCGTGCAAGAAATCCGCGTTCAGTTTGAAAAAACCTTAATCACGGCCCCCTTTGATGGGGTGATCACCCAGAAATACGCCACCCCCGGAGCCTTCGTCACGCCCACCACATCGGGATCAACGTCAGCCTCTTCCTCCGCCACCTCCATCCTCGCCCTCGCTGAAGGTCTAGAAATCCTCGCTAAAGTCCCGGAAATTGATGTGACCCGGTTGCAGTTGGGGCAGTTTGTTGAAATTATTGCCGATGCCTATCCCGATCAAACCTTTCGGGGGCGGGTGCGGCTCATTGCCCCGGAGGCGATCGTTGAGCAAAACGTGACCTCCTTTGAGGTGCGAATTGTTTTGGAGCCAAAGGCGATTGAAGCGTTTTTGCCGGGGATGAATGTGGATCTCACCTTTTTAGGAGAACAACTGTCCCGCAGTTTGGTGGTTCCCACGGTGGCGATCGTTCGGGAAGAGGGGGAAACGGGGGTGATGGTGGCCGATGCTCAAAATCGCCCGGTGTTCCGGCCGGTGGTGTTGGGGAGCACCATTGGGGAGCAAACCCAGGTGCTCAGTGGTTTAACTGCCGGGGAACGGGTCTTTATCGATCTCCCAGAGGAGTTCCGCCGCGAGGAAGAGGAAGAAGATTAATGCTCTCCCCTCTTGTGCTGAGAA
>JAABSU010000043.1 GCA_011390265.1 Spirulina sp. | reverse complement strand
TCAAAATGTTCGCCATCAACGGGGGTGTGGTCAATTTTGAAGTCGCCGGTATGGATGACAACACCGAGGGGGGTGTGGATGGCGACGCTGAAGCTGTCGGCCATGGAGTGGGTGTTGCGGATGTATTCTGCGAGGAAGGCGGGGCTGATCCGTACCATGTCCCGGGGGCTGACGGTGTGGATTTTGGTGCGATCGCTCACCCCGGCTTCTGCCAACTTATCCCGCAGCAGGGACATGGCAAGGCGGGGGCCGTAGATGTGGGGAATATCAAACTGTTTGAGGTGGTAGGCAATACCGCCGATGTGGTCTTCGTGACCGTGGGTGACGATCATGCCCTTGATCTTGTGGCGATTTTCGAGAACGTAGGTCATGTCCGGGAGGACAACGTTGACCCCGTGCATGCCGTCGGTGGGAAAGCCAATGCCCGCATCGAGGAGCACCATTTCATCTTCGTATTCAAAGATGCAGGTGTTTTTGCCGATTTCGTGGAGGCCACCCAGGGGAATAATTTTCAAGGGGGTGGATTTGAGCGTGGGTTTAGTCATTGCAATAGGGATAAGGTGAATAAATCAGGGTTCTGCGTTAATCAGATCGAGCTGTGTTAGCACGGTTTTAATTTGAGTTTCTTGGTCTGGGGTAATGTCGCACAGGGGCGATCGCACCGTGCCCACAGACCAGCCCTGTAACGCGAGGGCGGCTTTAATCGGAATCGGATTGGTGGTGCAAAATAACACTTTGAACAGTTCAAAGAGGCGGAGATGAATCCCTTGGGCGGTGCGCACTTCACCGGCGTTAAAGGCCCGAATCATCTCCTGGAGGTCATCGCCAACGAGATGGCTAGCGACGCTGACGACCCCCGTTCCCCCAATGGCCAACAGGGGCAAGGTGAGGGAGTCATCCCCAGAATAGAGGGCGAAATCCGGCGGTGTGAGGGCGCGGATTTGGCTGGCAATATCTAAACTGCCGCTGGCTTCTTTAATCGCCACAATACTCTCAATTTCAGCCAAGCGGGCGACGGTTTCCGGCTGGAGGGCTTGCCCGGTGCGGCCGGGAATGTTGTAGAGCATCATCGGGAGATCCGGGCAGGCTTGGGCGATCGCCGCGAAATGCCGATAAATACCCGCCTGGGGGGGTTTGTTGTAGTAGGGCACGACCTGCAATGTGCCATCTAGTCCCAGTTTGGCGGCTTTTTGGGTGGCGGCGATCGCCTCCTCGGTGGAGTTTGATCCCGTTCCTGCCATCACCTTAGCGCGATCGCCCACCGCCTGCTTCACCACCCGAAACAGTTCAAATTCTTCCTCCCAAGAAAGGGTGGGGGATTCCCCCGTTGTGCCACAAACGAGGACGGTATCTGTGCCATGGGCCACCAGATGGGCCGCTAACTTTTCCGTGGTGGCGTAGTCCACCTGTCCCGCTGCGGTAAACGGCGTAATCATCGCCGTTGCAACATTGCCAAATTCACTCACACTGTCATCATCTCCTGCAGAATTACGTATCACGTTAGCAAAGGTTCTCAAGTTTGAGCCATTGGGGGGGGCGATCGCCCCTCCGGCTAACTTGAGTTTTTAACGAGTCGCAGCCAAGCGGGCCGATTTAGGTTTCACCCAACCCCGTTCTAGCAACAATTCAGCAATTTGGACGGCATTGAGGGCTGCTCCTTTGCGGATCTGATCCCCACTCAACCACAATTCCAAACCTTGGGGATGGGAAATATCCTGACGAATCCGGCCCACCAACACCGCATCCTCCCCAGAGGCCTCACTGGGCATCGGGAAATAATTGCGCTGCCAATCTTCCACCAGGCGCACCCCTGGCGCTTGGGCGATCAAGGCTCGCGCCTGCTCCACCGGAAAGGGAGCATCAAACTCCAGATTAACCGCTTCCGAGTGGGCCCGCAGGACGGGAACCCGCACACAGGTGGCCGTAATCCGCAGATCGGGATCGCCAAAAATCTTCCGGGTCTCCTGCACCATCTTCATCTCCTCCTGACAATAGCCCTGGTCATTCAGGGGGGAATTGTGGGGGAAAAGGTTAAAGGCGAGGGGATAGGGGAAAATGTCCGCCTGGGGGGTTTCGCCGTTGAGGATCGCCTGGGCCTGTTGTTGGACTTCCGCCATGGCCCGCGCCCCGGCCCCGCTAGCAGATTGGTAGGTGGCCACCACAATGCGGCGAATCCGCTGCACCTGATGGAGGGGATAGATCGCCACCCCCATCAGGATCGTCGTGCAGTTGGGATTAGCAATAATTCCCTCATGGTGGGCGGCGGCTTCGGGATTAATCTCCGGCACGATTAACGGCACCGTGGGATCCATCCGAAAGGCGCTGGAGTTGTCGATATAGACCGCCCCCGCTGCCGCTGCTGGGGCCGCCCAGGTTTGGGAAATACTCCCCCCCGCTGAAGCCAGCACCAGATCCACATCGGCAAAGGACTGCTCATTGACAACTTCGACGGGGAGCGATCGCCCCCCAAAGGTTAAGTGCTGTCCCGCTGAACGGGGGGAAGCCAGGAGCTTCAGCGATGACAACGGAAATTGACGGGACTCTAAAAGCTGAATTAACTCCGTCCCCACGGCCCCGGTTGCGCCCAAAATGGCAACCCGCAATGAATTGGTCAAATTAACAAACCTCCAAATATCAACAGTGGAAACTTAAAACAAACATCATGAACACCAATAAACACCGAAAACTCAGTGATGGGGGTTGACCCTCGCCCCAACAAGCGGCGGAACCGTTTCTCCGGCTTGTGCTGAACCCTAATCTCGGAAGCGACAACGAGATAACCCTAGCATTGTACTATGATCTCAGGGCTGTCTAGATTTTCTAGGCAGACCTTGCCCCTGTCTGAGGGTGCGGATTGAGGGAATTAACCTCTATGATAGGCAATCGGGCCATGTCATCAAGATCAACCCCATCGATTGAGCCGCCCCGATGCACCCGCCTATGAACCCGAAGGTTGGCCAGGGTGAGTACATTGTATCGGGCTGGCAATTAACCCATAAAGTTTACGGTTTGCAAAACGAGTTGTCCATGAAAGTATCCCAGGAAAAATCACCGAAAAGTCAAGTTACCCTTACCATTGAAATCCCCGCCGACAAATCCAAGCAGGCTTATGAAAAAGTCGTCAAAAACTTGGCCCAGACGGTGCGGATTCCTGGGTTTCGCAAGGGCAAAGTTCCCCGCCCCATCCTGCTCCAACGCTTGGGCCCCGAACGGATTCGGGCCGAGGCCCTCGAAAACTTGGTGCAGGATACGGTCATGCAAGCCGTCAAGGATCAAGAAATTGATGCTTTGGGCAACTACAAGATTGAGCCAGGTATTGATGAACTGCTCAACCGCTACAAGCCCGGCGAAGTCCTGACCTTTGCCGCCTCGATGGATGTGCCGCCAGAGGTGGAAATTGGCGATTATCAAGCCCTTGAGGTGAAGGCAGAAGAAACGGTCTACGATCCGGAGCAGGTCGATCGCTTCTTGGCTGACCAACAGTCCAAGGTGGCGGCCCTGGTTCCCGTGGAAGGCCGGGCCGCCCAACGGGGGGATGTGGTGGTGGTTAACTATAGCGGTCGGTTGATCGTCGATGGCGAGGTGAGCACTGAGGTGATTGCCGGGGCCGAGGCGACGGATTTTCAACTGGAGCTAGAGCCGGATAAATTCCTGGAAGATTTAATCGCCGGGATTGAGGGGATGAATCCTGAGGAAGAAAAAGATATTCTCGTGTCTTTCCCGGCGGACTATGCCCGTGAAGATCTCGCCGGTCAACAGGCCCAGTTTTCCGTGAAATTACTGGAAATTAAAGAGAAGGAACTGCCGGAACTGGATGATGATTTTGCCGATGAGGTGAGCCGGTTTGAAACCCTGGCGGAACTGCGGGCGGATCTCGAATCGCAATATCAAAAGCAGGCGGAAAATGCCACCAACGCCAGCATTGAGGGGGCGATCGCCCAGGAACTTCTCAAAATCACCACCGTTGATCCCCCTGAAACCCTGATTCAGCAGGAAGTGGACATGACGATCCGCCAGACCGTTGCTGAAATGGAGCAATACGGCCTGGATATGAAAACGATCCTCAATGCCGATATGATGCCCACATTGCGGGAGAATGCCCGCCCGGAGGCGATCGAGCGGCTCAAAACCACGTTGGCATTAGAAGAAGTGGCCCGCCGCGAATCGATCACCGCTGATCCGGAAGCCGTGGCCGAAAAAATGAAGGCGATTCTCGAACAGTTGTCGGGTCAAAGTGTTGACCAAGACCGGCTGCGGGAATTTGTCACCAAGGAATTGGTGGAAACCCAGGTGCTGAAATGGCTGCGGGAAAATGTGACCGTGGAATTAGTGCCCAAGGGGACGCTGACCCCGGAAGCCAAGGGAGCAGAAGCGGCAGAGCCGGATGCTAATGCTACAGAGGAAGCCGCAGCGATAGAAGTGGAGGCAGTCGCCGCCACGGAAGAAGAATAATCACCAGCGGGATGGGATCCAATCATGCCATCCCGCTTGAAATTTCCGCCTAATTTCCCATCTCTCCCGGCACATAGGGCATAATGGTGAACAAGTAGAAGAACGCTGCTTTCTCAATTCCGACCCTCAGCATGATCAAATCCCAAGCCACCTCCATCTGCTTACCGAACGAATCCACCTATAACTATCACGCCATGGGTCAATCCATTGTCCCCATGGTCGTTGAACAGTCCGGCATGGGAGAACGAGCCTTTGATATTTATTCACGGCTGCTCCGCGAACGGATTATTTTTTTAGGGAGTGCGATCGACGATACCATCGCCGATTCTGTGGTGGCCCAACTCCTGTTTTTGGATGCTGAGGATCCTGAAAAAGATATTCAACTCTATATCAACTCCCCCGGCGGCTCCGTCTACGCGGGCATGGCTATCTACGACACAATGCAGCAAATTCGCCCCGATGTGGTGACGATTTGCTACGGCATCGCCGCCAGCATGGGCGCATTTCTCCTCTCCGGCGGCACTAAAGGCAAGCGGATGTCCTTACCCAGTTCCCGGATCATGATTCACCAACCCCTCGGTGGTGCTCAGGGGCAGGCGGTGGATATTGAAATTCAAGCCAAAGAAATTCTGTATATTAAGCAGCAACTTAATGAACTGTTAGCCGAGCATACGGGTCAACCGCTGGAACGATTAACCCAGGATACTGAGCGGGATTTTTATATGTCTTCCATTGAGGCCCAAGCCTATGGGTTAATTGATCAGGTGATTAATGCTTCAGCCTTACCGCACATCAATATTTCTGCCGCCGTTGCTGCACTTCAGTAAGAGGTCAACATGCCTAAGTACGACTCCCATCTCAAATGCTCCTTCTGTGGCAAGTCCCAAGAACAGGTGCGAAAGCTGATTGCCGGCCCCGGAGTCTATATCTGTGATGAATGTGTAGAGCTGTGTAATGAAATTTTAGACGAGGAACTGATTGATTCTTCTAGCCCTGCTACCCAGCCAGTGCCCCACGCGGAGGAACATCCCCCCAAACGCCGTACACATTCAGAGCGGTTGAACTTCAACCATATTCCTAAGCCCACGGACATTAAACGCTATCTTGATGAGCATGTCATTGGTCAGGATGAGGCGAAAAAAGTGCTGTCGGTGGCGGTGTACAACCATTACAAGCGCCTCAGCTTTCTCCAAACTAAACCCACCACGGCGAAGGGCGGAACTGAGGAATCTGTAGAGCTTCAGAAGTCTAATATTCTCCTCATTGGCCCCACGGGTTCGGGGAAAACTCTCCTAGCCCAAACCCTGGCTAAAATCCTTGATGTCCCCTTTGCGGTGGCCGATGCCACGACGCTGACCGAGGCGGGTTATGTGGGGGAGGATGTGGAAAATATTCTGCTGCGGCTGTTGCAGGTGGCGGATCTCGATGTGGAGGAGGCCCAGCGGGGAATTATCTATATTGATGAAATTGATAAGATTGCCCGTAAAAGTGAGAATCCCTCGATTACGCGAGATGTTTCTGGGGAAGGGGTACAGCAAGCACTATTAAAAATGCTAGAAGGGACGATCGCCAATGTTCCCCCCCAAGGGGGCCGCAAACACCCCTACCAGGATTGCATTCAGATCGACACCAGCAACATCCTGTTTATTTGCGGGGGGGCCTTTGTGGGCCTCGATAAGGTGGTGGAACGGCGGGCGGGGAAAAAGTCCATGGGCTTTGTCCGTACCGGTGAAAACCAATCGAAGGAGCAGCGCACGGCGGATGTGCTCAAGCAGTTGGAACCGGAGGATCTGGTTAAGTTTGGTTTAATTCCGGAGTTTATCGGTCGGGTTCCCGTGGCGGCGGTGCTCCATCCCCTCGATGAGGAGACGTTGGTGGCGATTTTGACGGAGCCGCGCAATGCGTTGGTGAAACAATATCAAAAACTGCTGCTTATGGATAACGTCCAACTGGAGTTTACGAAGGAATCAATCCGGGCGATCGCCCAAGAAGCCTACCGCCGCAAAACCGGAGCGCGGGCGCTGCGGGGCATTGTGGAGGAATTAATGCTGGAGGTGATGTATGAATTGCCCTCCCGTCAGGATGTCCATTGTTGCGTGATCACGCCGGAAATGGTAGAAAAACGCTCAACGGCGGAACTATTGGTTCATCCTTCGACGTTGCCGAAGCCGGAGTCGGCTTGAGAGGGAAATAGGGAATAAGGAATAGACAATGGGAGAAATGCTAAGGATTCGGGGGGTTCCCCATTATTACGAGTGGGTGCGGGGGGCAGAAGGCTCAGAACCCAAGCCGGTCTTGGTGTTTATCCATGGTTGGGGTGGGTCGGCCCGCTACTGGCAAGGCACGGCTGAGGCATTAAGCGATCGCTTTGATTGCCTCCTTTATGATTTGCGGGGATTTGGGCGATCGCCTCAACCCCCCGACGTTGATCTCCCCTACGGTTTGGCCGACTATGCCGAAGATCTAAACTTGCTCCTCGATGGCCTCAACCTCGAGCGGGTCTCCCTCAATGCCCACTCCTTGGGGGCCTCCATTGCCGCCGTCTTTGCCCAACAATATCCCCAACGGTTAGACCGCCTCATCCTCACCTGTAGCGGCATTTTTGAATACAATCGCCTCACCTTCAGCCTGTTTCATTGGGCCAGCGGCTATGTGGTCAAGCTCCGTTTTCCCTGGATGCTCAATGTTCCCTTCGCGGAACATTTATTTATGAGCCGCTTTCTCCATCGCCCCCTCCCCAGTGCCATCAGCCGCCCCTTTTTAGCCGATTACCTAATGGCGGATCAGGGCGCGGCCATGGGCACAATTTACACCGCCGTCAGTGAACAGGCCGCCGTGGAAATGCCCCAAGTCTTTAAGGCCCTAGCAATCCCAACGCTGCTAATCTCCGGCCAGCAGGATCAAATCATCCCCCCCCGCCTCGCTCGCAGCGCCGCGTCCCTCAATCCCCGCATCACCCATGCCGAACTGGCTAAAACCGGCCATTTCCCGATGTTGGAAGTACCGGGGGCCTATTTGCCCTTAGTACAGGGGTTTTTAGGCGATCGCACCTAGCGGAAAATCGCAGAAATCTGATAGCCTAGTCTGAATAGCTTCGGGAAGGGAAAAATAGCGCAGTGAGCATTCAAATTGGACGCGGCAAGACCGCACGACGGGCCTACGGTTTTGATGAAATTGCCTTAGTTCCCGGTCGATCAACGCTAGATCCAGCGTTAGCGGATACCCGATTCACCATCGGAGGGATTAACCTTGAAATTCCCATCCTCGCCAGTGCTATGGATGGCGTGGTGGATGTGGCTATGGCCGCCAACCTCTCCAAATTAGGTGCTCTAGGGGTGCTCAACCTCGAAGGCATTCAAACCCGCTACGCCGATCCTAACCCCATCCTCGATAAAATTGCAGCGGTGGGCAAAGACGAATTTGTCGGCTTAATGCAGGAACTCTACGCCGTCCCCATTCAGCCGGAACTGATCCGCCAACGGATCAGCGACATTAAAGCCCAAGGGGGCAAGGCCGCCGTCAGCCTCACCCCAGCGGGGGCTAGCAAGTATGGCGCTGTGGTGGCAGAAGCCGGGGCCGACCTCTGCCTGATCCAAGCCACCGTCGTCTCCACGGCCCACCTTTCCCCCGAGGACATTACCCCCCTCGACCTAGCAAAATTCTGTGCTGAAATGCCGATGCCCGTTGCCCTCGGCAACTGCGTCACCTACGAAGTGGCCTTGCAATTAATGCAAGCGGGAGCCGCAGCGGTGTTAGTGGGGATTGGCCCAGGGGCCGCCTGTACCTCGCGGGGCGTGTTAGGGGTAGGTGTGCCCCAAGCCACAGCAGTGGCGGATTGTGCCGCTGCCCGTGATGAATACCACCAACAAACGGGCCGTTATGTGCCGATTATTGCCGATGGGGGCATCGTTACCGGTGGCGATATTTGTAAATGTATTGCCTGCGGTGCGGATGCAGTGATGATTGGCTCTCCCATCGCCCGGGCCGCTGAAGCCCCCGGCCGCGGCTACCACTGGGGCATGGCTACCCCTAGCCCCGTCCTGCCCCGAGGAACCCGAATTAATGTGGGAACCACGGGCACGATCGCCCAAATCATGGCCGGCCCCGCCAAGCTCGATGATGGCACCCACAATCTATTGGGGGCCTTAAAAACGAGCATGGGGACGCTGGGGGCAAAGAACCTCAAAGAAATGCAGCAGGTGGAGGTGGTCATTGCCCCATCTTTATTGACAGAGGGCAAGGTTTACCAAAAAGCCCAACAGTTGGGCATGGGGAAATAAATCCCCCCTAACTCCCGATCAAAACAGCCAGGCGCAATGCCCTGGCTGTTTTTTTTCGTTGATTCCACTGGCAATTTAACTGGAAAGGGGGAGCGAGCAGGAATCCTGTTGAACCGTGGGGGCGATCGGTTCACCATCGTGAATCGCCCCGGCTTCACAGTCTAAAGACAGAGCTTGCTCCAGATAGACAATATTCGATTCCAACGTTGGTTCTAAAGTGGGTTCCAAGCTTGGGGCAGCGGCAAAGGGATGGGTGGCCAGGCTACAGGCAGCCCAGCACCCTTTAACCGGAACACCCAGTTGTTGACATTCACCCCCCCGGCGGCCCTGAGGGTGATAGTAAGAACATAAACGGCAGCTTGATGCTGAAAAATTTTTGTTATACATGGGGTTGAGGGGGGGCAAAGGGGGGCACAGACAACACGAATACTTTCTATGATGCTCGTTAGCTTAAGTGAAATTTTTCGTGTGTAATAAATAGATACAAAATAAACGGGATCTATTTTCTCAGTAACGTTTTGTTAATCTTGAAGGCTTATTGCGTAAGTATTCACATCAGGGATCAAGAAGAACGAATGTAAAACTTAGAAAAATAGAGAAAATGCGATGGAATTAACTAAACTCAGCCTAATCGCTTTAAAACAAGGATTTTGTTTTTTTAATAATTTCTTTATTATTTTTTCTAGCCCGCTCTCAGCACATGTCCCAGCTTACTGATTGTTGGTGATCAGAGCTTGCTTCTATAGTTACTCAGATCACAAGCTCCCATGGCTGTGCCGATGGGAGCTGGGGATCACCAAAATTTTCAGGAAGGATCGGAATTATTCGATCTCAATGGATTGAGGACTTTGAGCAGCGGCATCACCGCCCATCCCCTCCGTGGACTGGAGGCCCTGCTTCTCCAGCCAAGACTTGACGGGATCTTCTGCGAGGTTGAGGCGTAGAGCGCCGGCAAAAAATCCACCGAAGAAGGCTGTGGGGTTGCCGAGGATTTCCTGACTAAGGGGAGAGAGTTCGTCAAACAGCGGCATGGTTTCGTTGCAAAGTGGAGGACTTGATCGGGATTTTAACTCAAAATCTTCGCCCGATGTCACAAATCTTAACCTAAGATGGAAAATCAGCAATCTTTAACAACCCAGCCATCATGCGTTATTTCATTGCCCTGATTTTCGGGCTATTCCTTTCCCTCGGCCTCTGGGCTGCCCCTGCGCAAGCGGGGAGTTCCTCTCTGATCCGTGCCTACGATGATGTCAAAGTGCAAACGAAAGACTTCCATGGGGCCAAACTCCAAGAAGCGGAATTTGCCAACACGGCCCTGAATGGGGCGGATTTCAGCGATGCTGACCTGATTGGAGCCGTATTTAATGGTTGTAGTCTGCGGGGGGCTAATTTTAAAAATGCCGATTTTCGCACCGGTATTGCGTACTTGAGCGATTTTAAAGGGGCAGACCTCACCAATGCTCGCATCAGTGAGGCAATGCTCCTCCGCTCAATTTTCACCGATGCGATCATTACTGGTGCAGATTTTAGCGATTCTGTTTTAGACCGGGATCAACTCAAAGCCCTTTGTGCCCGGGCTGAGGGCGTGAACCCGATCACCGGGATCAGCACCCGCGATTCACTCCAATGTTTCTAAGGGCGTGAGATCGAGATCGGGATAGGCCTGGAAGAAGGCGAAAAGGCGGCGGCCGATGGTGGCCACACCGCCGGCAAGGTTCGTTTCGATATTTAAGGGCATGACGGGATCATGGAGGGAGAGGCGCAACAGGAACCAACCCTGTTCCCCGGAGCAGGTGACGCGCACCCCTTCGTAGTTTTGGGGGGCGATCGCCCAATCCTCCTGAGTCGCCGCAAAGGTGGTTAAATCATCAATCACCCGCTGCCCATAGGCCTGAAATTCGGGGGTTTTAATTTGCAAGCGAAACTCTTGGCTTTCCACGGGTTCCGCGAGGGAGGCGATTAAATCGGAGAGCGATCGCCCCTCCCCCTTGGCCCTGGCCAACTCCACCAATAACTTACTCACCAAATAGGCCCCATCATCGAGGAAATAATTTTCCCGCATCGCCCCATGGCCGGAGGTTTCAATGGCTAACCAGGATTCTTGCCCCGTGGCATTGAGGCGCACCGCTTCGTTAATCACATTTTTATACCCCCGTTTAAAGCGGTGGTGAACCCCCTTTAACTCCTGCTCAATAAACCGCGTCAACCCATCGGAGGTAATCGAATCCGTCACCACCGTTGAGCCAGGATGTTCTCGCAATGTAATCGCCGCAATTAGGGCAATCAAACGGTTGCGGTTCAATTCCTGCCCCGTGGCATCTACCGCCGCCCCCCGATCCACATCGGTATCAAAAATAATCCCAAAATCCGCCCCCTGGCTTAACACCGCTTCGACAATGGCGGCCATGGCGGCGGCATTTTCCGGGTTGGGGACATGGTTGGGAAACATCCCGTCCGGCTCTAAAAATTGGCTGCCGGTGGTATCGGCTCCCAAAGGTTCCAAGACTTGACTCACATAAAACCCGCCGGCCCCATTGCCGGCATCAACGACAATGTTTAAACCCTTGAGGGGCTGATCATAATCTTGGGGATCATTCACACCAGCACGGATCATCGCTACCAATTGCCCGGCGTAGGTGGTCATGAAATCCTGAGGGGTAATCGCTCCCGCTGTTGCTGCTGGTTCAAAAGCATTGGCAGCGGCTAAATCGAGGATGGCGCGAATATTTTGCTTTTCTAGGCCCCCTTGGGCGGTGAAAAATTTGCAACCGTTGCGATTAAAGGGGAGATGGCTAGCGGTGAGCATGATCCCCCCATCGCAGGGGTTGAGTTCCCCCTGAGCATTGGCAAAGGCAGGGGTGACGGTGGTCATAAACATGGCGGGGGTGGAGGCGAGGCCCAGATCATAAACGCGCACCCCTAGGGAGGCTAAACCGGCGGTAATGCTGGCCATCAATTCCGGGCCAGAAAGACGACTATCGCGGCCGAGGGCGATCGCCAATTCCCCGCAAGGCCGCCCTGTCTGTTCACTGAGCCAATGGGCAAACCCCAGGCCAATGCGTCGGGCAATCTCTGGGGTAAGGTTCACCGGCTCATCGACAACGCCCGCCAGGGCAACACCGCGAATATCGGAGCCGTTTTGTAATTTGTGCCAATCGATCTCAGTCATGGTCAAGGATTCTAGAGGGGACGAAGGCGCGGGTAGCCCACGCCCTCAATAGCCTAGCTTGAATCATTGGAGGCCTAGACTGGGCTTAAGGGTTTTTCAACATAGGATAGAGTTGGAAGGAGCGGATTTTTTTCTGGATTCATGACCCTCAAAGCCGTTTTATTCGATTTCAATGGCACGATCATCAATGATGAAGCCATTCATGCTGCCCTGATCCAAGACCTGCTGTTGGCGGAAAATCTGCGCCCCGATGGCACGGATTATCAACATTGCTGCCTGGGACGGAGCGATCGCGCCTGTTTACGGGATTTACTGCGCCAACGGGGCCGGATCGTTTCCGATCAATACCTCAACCAATTGCTGGCGAACAAGCGTCAGGCTTACCTGGAGCAGATTTCTGCCCTGGAAACGTTGCCCATTTATCCCGGTGTAGCGGAGTTTGTCCAAAAACTTCACGGTGTATCGCTGCTGTTGGGGGTGGTGACGGGGGCGGGCCGGGCGGAAGTGGAGATGGTACTGGGGCGATCGCAGCTTGCCCCCTATTTCAGCGTCATCGTCACCGGCGATGATGTCCCCACGAGCAAACCGGATCCCCTCGGCTACCTGTTAGCGGTGGAGCGATTGCAACGGCAATTTAGCGATCGCGCCATTGAACCCCAGCATTGTTTGGCGATCGAGGATAGTTTAGTGGGGATTGAGGCGGCAAAAAATGCCGGGATGCAGGTGGTGGGGGTGGCGCAGACCTATCCCTTCCATATGTTGCAGCGTCAGGCCAATTGGACGGTGGACAAATTCACGGAGCTAGAACTAGAGCGGGTGGAAGCGGTGTTTGCGCGGCAAGATTTGGAGTCGCCGGTTTAGGGGGGTTGAAAAATCGCGATACTCGATGTTAGGATCTACGATCTAGCGGGGAATTAGCTCAGTTGGTAGAGCGCTGCGATCGCACCGCAGAGGTCAGGGATTCGAGTTCCCTATTCTCCATTGTCTCTAAACCCGCTCTAATCAACGGTTGTAGCCATTGCTATAGCCGTTTTTTAGTGTCTCTCTACCATTTATCTGCCATCGTTATTATATCCCACTGGTAAAACGGTAGAGCTACCCCTAACGCTCTATCCTGACTCTCTATCAGTTTTCCCTATGGTTTCTGTGGGATAGCAGGGTATCACGATGATATTCTGCCATACCCTGAGGCAGCGAGTCTCTCGCCTGGTGAGGAAAATTTGTCCTACCTTTCTCCTTCTCAAAATCTGTGAAGAATCACATCGGTGCTGTCTGGTACTTTATCCACCACTACAACGCATCATTACCTGTTTAGCACTACCCGAATGAGAATAGGGGAGGGGCGAAAGATTTTTCGCCCCTAGGGGTTTAGAGGGTGGGTGCAGGATCGGATACTTCTGCTACTTCTGCGCTGATCTCTGGCTCGATGACAGGGGATGGGACGGGAACGCCATCGGAGACGAGGGGCAGGCGTTTATCGTAGAGATTGAAGGACTCTAGACAGTCATTGATGCCGGCGATCGCCTCATTATAGATCTCAATTTTGGCCTCCACTGCCCCTAAATCCTGCTCATTTTGGGCAATCTTTAACTTTGCTTCCTCCTCTAGGGTGCGTTGCAGATGGGCGCGGGCTTGATCATACTGTTGGAGAATATTCAGGCTGTAGGCCTCTGCAAAGGGCAGCACCTGGGTTTTCAGCATTTGGTTCATGGCTTGGCGGAAATTGCGCTGTACTGTTGCTTCTACCTTGGGTTGAAAATCTAACTGGAGCAATTGCCGGATCGCGGGTTCTGCATTGACAATACTTTCCGCCCCGTAGGTTTCTGAGGTTTGGTGCAGGGTTTGGCGGAATTGATAGATGGAGAATGTGCCTTCATCGTAGAAGCGAGGACTTTCCCGCACATAGCGATCGCACTCCCGTTTCGCTTCATTGGTAATCAACATCAACAACTTTTCCTCTAAATTTTTAAGCTGTTGCTCTAAACCGCCATCATTGCCCAAGAGCCGATAGAGTTCCCGGTAGGCTTCGGTTTTTTTGACGGACTCTAAGAGGCGTTGACAGGAATTTTTGAGGACAATTTCGGAAAACTTGACCAGCACATCCTCCAATTCATTGGCTAGCGTATACAAGGCTTCCACCAAGACCGCCAAAAATGGAGCCGTGGCATTGCGACGATGGCTTCCCGTTGCTTGTTTATAGGCATTCAACACGGAAAAATAACGCAGCAATTCCTCCAAACGCTGTAGCATTTTGTTTTTCAGACCGTCAAAATCCTTCTCAAAATGAGCATCCTCATTGGCAACAATCCGATTCACTTGGTTGGCAAAATACTGCTCAAAACTATAGCCAATATCCTTGAGCTTTTGATTGAGACGATCCACTTCCCGCGCCTTCATTGCGTCAATTTCGCGGGGTTCACTACTGAGACGCTGCCGCTGATTTTGATAGTGCTTTTGCAACTCAATACAGATCGGTTGCAGATCATCAGCTAGAGCGACAAACAGTTGAGGGCGTTTTTCTGTAGTCAGATAGCGGGTAATGGCTTGGCGGAAGGCTTCAATGCCACTATCTTCAATCAGTTTATCCAGTAAAGGATTACCGCATTCTGTCAAGATCCGTACATAATTTTCATTGACAGTTTCCTCACTTTTTAAGGAAACTCGAAAACTGCTGCGGTTTAGTTTGCCAGAGCCACAGCAGTAGTTATTAAAACTGCTGACAAATTGTGGCGTTTCTTCCTCACCGCCCAAACCTTTCACACTGTGGGCAAAAATTGAATCCAAGCCAAACCGATCCGCGCTACTGGTTTGTTTCACCTGACTGCCATAAAACCCCAACAAGCCACTGGTTTTATAAATGCGGCTCGTGTCGCGGAAATCACTTTGAATTAATGCCTCCAGCCGTTGGCGCAATTGGGGATTGTACCAAGTTTCATCGATGCGATTGAAAACATAAAAAACGCGGTCGCGAATACTGGGATTATCGCGCATTTTATCCAATAGTTCCGTTTCTTCGCTGGTCATATCCCCCGCTGAAGCCGGTTTTAATACCGTCACCACCGCCGAAGTATCAGAATGCTCAATTTTTTTATAGGTGAGTTGGGCATCCTTTTTAACCGGCGCATCAATGCCGGGCATATCCACCAAGACATTGCCATCCTGTAACAGGGGATGGTGGCAATAGTATTCCAACCGCTTTAACACCGCGCTATTGCTGCCGCGCCGCGCATAACTGGCGGCTTCCGTGAGGTTGGAGAAATTGAATTGCTCCATGGAATAGGTGGCACTTTGTACCGAATGGATGCGATCGCGGTTGTGTTCGTAGCCTTCCAAAAGGAGGGCCAGAGCCTTCGCCTGTTTCGCTCGGTCGGATTTGGTTTCCCCCCCTTCCCGCTCAATGATTTTCTGACAGCCGCCCTTGAGGAGGTCGCGGGCTGCGCCATCGTTAATATTAATCGTGGCAATTTGGAGGCGATCGCACAACACTTGCAATTGCTCACGAATTTCCACCTCACTCAAAAACGTCAACACCACCCGCTCGGCGTTGGGTTCCGCATAGTGGATATAGCATTCCGTCCCGGTGGCGTGGCCCTCCGCACTGTAGAGCAGTTCCCGCTCCAAGAGGGCATTGATCAGCATCGACTTCCCGGCACTGAAGGCCCCGGCAAAGACAATTTCAAACTGGGGGGCAATGGCTTTTTGCAAAGCAGTCTCGACAGCGGTGGTGTCGCGGCGCAGGTCTTGATCCTGTTGCAAAAGTTCGAGAATGCTGCTCACTTGGGCATTGAGGTCAGCGCAAGCGGGGTGTTGTTGGATGGTCATCACTACCTAGATAATCAAGTACATGCTGTCCTACAGTCGGACGGCATTGGATTCCCCCCACTGTGGGGGACGGGAATCGCCACCGCAAGCGATCGGCTCACACCCTAAGGGTGATCTTGACCATTAACCCCCCTTGATCAGGGGATTAATTTTTCCTAACTCTGAAGATCCGTTGCAACGTTATCATGGGAAACATGATGGGGAAGTTCTCGTGCCAAACTAGAAGATGGGACGGCAGGCGATCGCCCCAAGCCCCTCTCACGGTGAAGTGTTAATGTCCCAGATTGAAATTAGATCGAGGCTGGCCAACACCCAACCAGTCCACAGCAGCCCCTCCATTGACCACAGCCGCCGCAGGGTGATCAGTGAAAGTGCCTTGGGCCTGGTGTCCACCCGCAGTTTTCCCGCCATTGTTGGCACAGCGGATATGATGCTCAAGTCTGCCGGGGTGATCCTTGTGGGCTATGAAAATATTGGCAGTGGTTACTGTACTGCGATTGTGCGCGGTAAAACCGCCGATGTGCGCCTCGCCGTGGAAGAGGGGGCGCGTACCGCTGAACAATTTGGTCAGTTGGTTTCAAAAATGGTGCTGCCCCGGCCGCTCCCCAACCTAGAGGCGATTTTCCCCATCGGCTCCAAATATTTTGAACTGGAGCAGGAACAACGGGGCCACAGTCGCCTCAGTAATCAATCTTTGGGATTGTTGGAAACGCGGGGGTTTCCGGCGTTGGTGGGGGCCTGTGATGCGATGCTGAAGGCGGCGGATGTTTATCTGGCGGGGTATGAAAAAATTGGCGATGGCCTCTGTACGGCGATTATTCGCGGCACGGTGGCCAATGTGGCGGTGGCTGTCGATGTGGGGATGCACGAGGCGGAGCGGATTGGCGAATTTAGCGCCGTGATGGTGATTCCCCGGCCGTTGGAAGATTTGGAGCATACGCTGCCGGTGGCGGATTGCTGGCTCGATAAACCCGACCCCCTGCCCGTACTGTTGCCCAAGGACAAACAACAACGGGAAAAATCCCGCATTGCCCTGCCGGAATTGGAAAAAATTCCCTTGCGCCGTTTGGAACAGCCGGAAATGGTGGTGGAAGAACTGGAAGAACCCACGGTTAAAGAACCTGCAAAAGAACACCGTGAAGCGATCGCCCCCGACGACGAAACCGAATAAATCTGAATTCCTGATCCTCTTAGCGATCTTCGCTCTCGGCCTGCTGCTCCGCTTTTGGCAGTTGGACAGTAAGCCCCTATGGGTGGATGAGGTGATTACGAGTATTTTTAGCCTCGGTTTGGGGTTTGACGATATTCCCACCGCCCAAGTGATCCCGGTGGAGGCGATCGCCTCTCTCTTTCAATACAACCCCACCAGTTGCCCGGAAATTGCCGCCCGCCTCGCCAGTCAATCCACCCATCCCCCCCTGTTTTTCTGCCTGCTCCATACTTGGCTGGGTTGGGTTGGCGTTGAAAATTTGGCTTGGGCGACCCGCAGTTTTGCGGCTCTTTGGGGTGGGGGGGCAATTTTGGCGATCTATTGGCTGAATCGCGGGGCGTTTTCGGTGCGGGCGGGGTTGACGGGAGCGGCGTTGATGGCCATTTCCCCGTTCGCGGTCTATCTTTCCCAGGAAGCCCGCCATTACACCTTACCCCTCGTCTTTTTAACCCTGGCTTTGGCGGCCCAAGTCAAGGTTCAACAACAATTGATGGCGAAAAAATCGCCCCTTCTCGGTTGGGTTCTTTGGGGGGGAATGAGTGCATTAGCCCTGTTTAGCCATTATTTTTGCCTCTTGGCCATTGTGGCCCAATTGCTGACGTTGGGATTATTTTGGGGGCGATCGCGCCCCCCCGTTTCCTGGTTGACCCTCCCCCAAGGTTTCGCCCTCTATCTCCTCCCTTATCTATTCCTGATCCCCTGGTGGCCGGCCTTTTGGGGCCATTTCAACAGTCCCACCACCGGCTGGCTCTCCCCTCCCACGGGCCTCGCGCCCTTGGGGCAAACGGTGGCCAGTTGGGTCGTGATGTTGTTTGTGCCGCCGGTAGAGGGGCAGCCGATGATGGTGCAGGGGGCGATCGCCCTCCTCAGCCTAGCCATTCTCGCCATCCTCATCCAGCAAACCCGCCAAGGGTGGCAGGCCCTAGAACCTTCCATGGAGCGGTTAACGCTCTCAGCCGTGGTCGTGTTCGTCGTGATTGAATACTTTGCGCTGATCTACGGTTTGGGCAAAGATATCAGCATCGCCCCCCGCTACCACTTTGTCTATTTCCCGGCCGTCTGTGCTTTACTGGGGGCAGCTTGGGGGGAGCAATCCCGACGGTTTCAGGGATTCGCGGCGGCGGTGTTGATCCTCAGTAGCCTCTGTGTGGTCTATAACCTCGCCTTTCAAAAACCCTATCTCCCCGATCAGGTGGCTGCTCAATTCGACCAAGACCCCCGGCCGGTAATGGTGATGATGGCCTATCGCAATACCTTAGAAATGGCTGTCGGCTTAAGCTATGGTTTGGCCCTAGGGGAACGCCGCCCCCCGGAACAAAAAGCCGAGTTTGCCCTCTTGAGCTATGAGCAGAGCTATGAACAGGTGTGGACGACCTTGGCAACATTCCCGATTCAGCCCGTGAGCCTGTGGGCGATCGCCCCCGGTTATCTCGACGATGCTTTTCCGGAAACCGTGGCCCTCACCCTGGATCAAAGCTGTCAGATTGACCCGGATCAGTTTTATCGTCTGGGATTTCCCTACCAACGCTATCAATGCCACGACAATTCCTGAAAAACAAAAACACCGCTAATAAATCCGGTGTAATCTGGTATAGATGTGAATGCTGTTGAACAACTGGATTGGTTTGGCCCCTTGCCCAGCCTCTCCCGCAGTTCCCCGACTTGATAGTCTTGTAAATTCCCTATGAATAGCCTGCTCTCCGGCCTTGATGATGTTGCACGCCAGATAACCGGTATGGATCGTAAAAAGAAACCCAAAATGCTTGTTGTCGATGACGAGCCTGATAATCTTGATCTCCTTTACCGCACGTTTCGGCGGGATTTTCGCGTCTTTAAAGCCGAGAGTGGCATGAATGCCCTCGAAGTTTTGTCCCAAGAGGGAGAAGTGGCGGTGATTATCTCCGACCAACGGATGCCGGAAATGAAGGGGACGGAATTTCTCAGTAAAACGGTGCCAGATTTCCCCGATACCGTGCGGATCATCCTCACGGGCTTTACGGATGTGGAGGATTTGGTAGATGCGATCAACTCCGGCCAAGTCTATAAATACATCACCAAACCTTGGGATCCCAACGAACTGAAGGCGGTGGTAGATCACGCCGCTGAAACTTACGACTTGCTTAAGCAGCGCACCGAGCAATTGGAGCGGGCCGAAGAGCAGGCAAAACTGCTTTCGGTAATTGCCGATGTGGCCCAGGAAAGTACAGATCGAGATCAAAGTTTGATGGCATTGGCGGCGGCCTTGGGGGAAAGTTTTTCCGCCGATGGTTGTATTCTGCGCCGGGTCGAGGGGGGCCAATTGGGAGCGGAAGGCCGCCACGACCAGCCCATTGCCATTGAGAGCGATCCCCTATTCCAAGCCGCTCTATCAACGGGGAATACACAAGTGTGGGTCAATTCCGCCACCACTCCCCCGCCGGAGGGATCAGCCTACGAAAGTGCTGGCCTGCAAGTCCATCTTGTGCTACCCCTCCATTACCGGGAACAACTGATCGCGCTGTTGTCGTTGCAATGGGGGCGATCGCCTAAACCCAATGAGGAGGAAATCCACCTCATCCACCTCGCCGCTCAACAGGTGGTGCTGGCTCTGGCGGCGTTAGGGTAGGCATGGTTAAGACTCCCCAAGCGGAGGCAGTGCAGGCGCTCTTTAACCGCATTGCCCCGGTTTATGACGACCTCAACCACCAGTTAAGCTGGGGATTACACCGGGTTTGGAAAAAAATGACGGTGCAATGGGCGGCTCCCCAAAAGGGCGATCGCGCCCTCGATCTCTGCTGTGGCAGTGGCGATCTGGCATTCCTGTTGGCCGAAGCGGTGGGGCCTCAAGGGGCAGTGATGGGGGTGGATTTCTCCGTTGGCCAGTTGGCGATCGCGGCTCAACGGGGGGGAGATTCCTACCCCCAAATCACTTGGCAGGAGGGGGATGCCCTCGCCATTCCCGCCCCCGCTGCTCATTTCGATTGCGCCACCCTCGCCTATGGCCTGCGGAACGTCACCGATATTCCCCACTGCTTAGGGGAACTGCACCGCATTCTCAAGCCCGGCGGCCGCGTTGCGATCCTCGACTTCCACCGCCCTCAAAACCCCTGGATGCAGCAGTTCCAAACCTGGTATCTCGCTCAAGTCGTCTTACCCACCGCCACACAATTCGACCTCAAGGAAGACTACGCCTACATCGCCCCCAGTGTGGAACGGTTCCCCACCGGGCCAGAACAGATCCGCCTAGCGCAAGGGGCCGGCTTTTGCCAAGCTGTGCATTACCCGATCTTTGGTGGGATGATGGGGGTATTAGTTGCCCAAGCCGCCGCGTAACCACCTGTGGACCCTGCAAATCTTTGGCTAATCCTGATTCCCCCCATTGCCGGGGGCGTGATTGGCTATTTCACCAATGATCTCGCCATTCAGATGCTTTTTCGTCCCTACAAACCGTTGTTTGTGGGGAAATGGCGCGTCCCCTTCACGCCGGGTTTAATCCCCGCCAATCAGGAGCGGTTAGCGCAGCGGGTTGCCGATACGATCATGGGGTCATTGCTCACGCCGGGGGAATTGCAACGGCTCACCCAGCGGTTACTGCAAAAGGAAAGGGTGCAGGAAGCCTTGCTCTGGTTTCTACGCTTGGCATTGAAACAGGTACAGGCGGAGCAGGAGCAAAAGACGGCGACGATCCTCGCCAATATTCTCCGAGATCTGTTCAGCAGTTCGTTGCCTCGGCTGTTGCGAGCTTTTGCCCGCCAAGAGGATTTTTTAGCTGAACAAATTAATTATATTTTCGATCAAGTGGTGTTGGAATTCCAACTTGCTGATCCCCAAGCGCGGCAGTTGGCGGATTGGGTATTACAGGTGATGGTTCCCCCCGATGTGTTACGTCAGGGTTTGATTGAGTTTCTTACTGATCGCAATATTCAAATTATTGATGAGGGGCTACGGGAGAAAACCAGCGGCACGACCTGGGTGATGGCGAATTTATTCGGGGTGCGCAATTCTTTGGTGCGGTTGCGGACATTTTGTTTGGATGAAAAAGAAATCACTAATGCGCGGCTGAAGGAGTTGGTATTGTCGTTGGAGGTGCGCGATCGCCTCCGGTTTTGGTTACAGGAATTATCTCTACAAAACCTCC
>JAABSU010000004.1 GCA_011390265.1 Spirulina sp. | reverse complement strand
GGGGTTTGGGTTTAATCACAGCTAGGCACATTATAAACCGCTTTTGGGTTTTGTGCCAAGGGTTTTGGGTTTAATTGCAGCATAGCGACGCTTTGAGCTTGATCGGGATTGATGGAGCGATCGCCTCTCCATATTTCCAGGATTTGAGTCTCGCTCTCACCCCCCAGCGGCGGATTATCCATCTGCCGCTTTTGTCTCGGGGGCAAAGGGCAAAAAAAAACCCCAACTAAGCAGTTTGGGTCTTAGGGTATCGGGATGGAAGAAACAAGTTTACTTCGACTTGTTACAAAATTAGGGAAGATGCGCAAACTAACTCTGATGGTCTGTGGGTAGACCGTTGTGCTTAGTTGGTGGGTTTAATCATGGTTCAATTTCAGTATAGGATGATGTCCCTTGGGGAGCATCCGTAGATTCTCGTAGGAATGGCGAAAACCCTGCAAGTTCAGCAGGATGGTGGCCCGACCTACGTTAATTTGCACCGATGTTCACCCCCCTTCCCTAGAATGGAAAGGGTTTTTTGATCTCGGTAGGATTATGCAACAGGGTGAAACGATCGCCGCCATTGCTTCGGCGGTGGTTCCCCATCAGGGCAGTATTGGCATTGTGCGGCTCTCGGGCCAGGGGGCGGTGGCGATCGCCCGTCAACTCTTCCATGCTCCGGGAACGCAACCTTGGGAAACTCACCGCATTCTCTACGGCTCGATCCGCAATCCCGAAACCGGGGTGATGGTGGATGAGGCGCTATTGCTGTTGATGTTGGCCCCCCGTTCCTTTACCCGTGAGGATGTGGTGGAGTTTCACTGTCACGGGGGGATAATGCCGGTGCAACAGGTGTTGCAATTGTGTTTGCAGGCGGGGGCGCGGTTAGCGGAGCCGGGGGAATTTTCGCTGCGGGCGTTTCTCAATGGCCGTTTAGATCTCACCCAGGCGGAAAGTGTGGCGGATTTGGTGGGGGCCGGCTCCCCCCAGGCGGCTCAGATGGCCCTTGCGGGCCTGCGGGGCAAGTTAGCCCAACCGATTCGCCAATTGCGGGGCCAATGTTTGGCTATTTTGGCGGAAGTGGAGGCCCGTATTGATTTTGAAGAGGATTTGCCGCCTTTGGATGAAGGGGCGATCGCCGCTCAAGTGGCCGCCGTCCGGGAGCAGGTGGCGCAAATTTTAGCCACGGCGGATCGGGGGGAATTGCTCCGTAGTGGGTTGAAGGTGGCGATTGTGGGTCAGCCCAATGTGGGGAAGTCGAGCCTGTTAAATGCCTGGAGTCGGAGCGATCGCGCCATTGTTACGGATCTTCCCGGTACGACCCGCGATGTGGTGGAATCGAGCCTGACGGTGGGGGGGATTCCGGTGCAGGTGTTGGATACGGCGGGGATTCGGGAGACGGGAGATGAGGTGGAAAAAATGGGGGTGAGGCGATCGCGCCAAGCCGCAGCGGAGGCGGATTTAATCCTGTTCACCCTCGACGCGCAACAGGGTTGGACGGCGGCAGAGGCGGAAATCTACGCCCAGATCCAGCACCGCCCCTTAATTTTGGTGATTAATAAAAGCGATCTTGCTGACCCCCAAGGGGTAGCCTATCCTTCAGAAATTACCGCCATTGTCGCCACCACCGCCACGGCTCAAACGGGCATTGATCAACTGGAAACCGCAATCCTCGCCCATGTCCACCAGGGCAAAACCCAAATTGCCGACCTGGATATTGCCATTAACCAGCGCCAAGCTGCTGCCCTCACCGCTGCTCAACGGGCCTTAATCCATGTGGAGGAGGCGATCGCCACTCCCCTCCCCCTCGATTTTTGGACGATTGATCTGCGCAGTGCCATCCAAGCCCTCGGCACAATCACCGGGGAAGATGTTACGGAATCAGTGCTGGATCAAATTTTCAGCCGCTTCTGTATTGGAAAGTAGGGCTTCATCTACGGAGCCCAAGTTTCACTAATTTGGATTTGTGCGGGGTGAACTTCATCGTGAAAAGTTCCCACCCAGATGTCATACCGTCCTGAACGGGGGTAACTAAACACAACACGGGGATTTAGCGATCCTTCTGTGTCATCATCATCACTACAATACCAAGATCCATCGGGGCCATTAATCACCAATGTGGTATCCACCTCTGAATTAACATAAATACTGAGAATTTCAAAACCTCCCGCTGCGTAATTGAGGCGAAGATCGGGTTGTGCGGCAGCAACATAGCCCACACAATTTGGCCCTAAGTTGAAATTACTGGCATTATCAGTTCCCCCGGCCAACATATCCACAGTTTGGGGATCTGGGGTAAAGCCTGCATCAAGGTTTAATGTACCAAAGAGCGGTTCAGCACTGTAGTCGGGATAATCTTGAGCAAAACTGGCTAAACCGGGCAAACCCAGGACAGTAATGCTGAGGGCGATCGCACTCAAAGAGGAAATACTTTTAACGATCTGGGATGAGTTCAATTTCATAATTGCTCCATTTCATCAAGACTAGAATCATCAAAAAAGCTTAGGGGTAAGCTTTATCTTGAGCCTTCAGCACCGTGATTGTTCGTTGAGTCCGCTCCTCCAACAGCATCAGCCCTTGAGTTTATCGGTCAACACCGCAGCCCATTGTCAACTCAGTAGATTATCCTCAAGCTAACATCCTCTTTTCAGGAACTGAGTCCGATTTCGTAACTCGTAACGCGATCAATAGCAAGCACTAATGATGAACCCCTTTTTTGTTAAGACCGCAAGGCAAAGGTATGGGTTCAACAGGAGAAAAGAGGGTAGAGAAGAGAGGAGAGAGGCAAGTTTATTATTCTCCCTCACTTCTCACTTCTCACTTCTTTCCGGATTTAATCCGCCATCCATTGGGTGTGGAAAAACTCACCCCTCGGTTTATCGGTGCGCTCGTAGGTGTGCGCCCCGAAGTAATCCCGTTGGGCTTGAGTGAGGTTTTGGGGGAGGCGATCGCGCCGATAACTATCGAAATAATCCAACGACGCACTAAAGGCCGGAATCGGAATGCCCAAATCATTGGCCGTCACCAACACCGTCCGCCAAGCCGCTTGCCGATCCAAAATGCTTTGTTTGAATTCTGGAGCCAGCAGTAAATTGGGGAGATCAGGATTGTCAGCAAAGGCCGCCTTGATTTTATCCAGGAAACCCGCCCGAATAATACAGCCCCCTTTCCAAATCCGGGCACTTTCGCCCAGATCTAACCCATAGTTATATTCCGCCGAAGCCTTACGGAGCAACGCCATCCCCTGAGCATAGGAGCACATTTTCGAGCAGTAGAGGGCATCGCGGACTTGGTTAACAAACGTCGCCTTATCGCCGCCAAACGTCCCCACCTGAGCGGTAATCTGCTGGGAAGCCGCCACCCGCTCCTCCTTATAGGAAGACATAATCCGCGCATTCACTGCTGCATACATCGTCGGCACCGGCACACCCAACTCCAACGCAGACATCACCGTCCATCGCCCCGTGCCCTTCTGGCCCGCCGAATCCAGGATCAAATCCACCAAATGCTGATTCGTTTCGGGATCGATCTGGGTGAAAATATCAGCGGTGATTTCAATCAGGAACGAGTTGAGTTCATCGGTAGTATTCCACTGGGCAAAGACTTCATGAAGTTCCGGGTTAGTTAACCCAGCCCCCAATTTGAGCAGATCGTAGGCTTCGGCAATCAGTTGCATATCGCCATACTCAATGCCGTTATGCACCATCTTGACGTAGTGCCCCGCCCCACCGCGGCCAATGTAAGCCACGCAAGGGCCATCATCCACTTGGGCAGCAATTTTAACAAGAATTGGCTCCAGTTCCTTATAGGCGCTGGCGGTTCCCCCCGGCATGAGGCTGGGGCCTTTGAGCGCTCCTTCTTCGCCCCCACTCACTCCCATGCCCACAAAACCGAGGCCGGCGGCTTCCAGTTCCCCGGTGCGGCGTTCGGTGTCTTCATAGAGGGAGTTGCCGCCGTCGATGATCATGTCTCCTGGCTCCAGGAGGGGGATAAGATCTTGAATCACCTTATCCACAGGGGCACCCGCTTTAACCATCACGAGGATTTTGCGGGGTCGTTCGAGGATCTTGACAAGTTCTTCCAGGGAATAGGCTGCTTTCACATCTTTCCCTTGGGCCCGTTCGGCCATGAATTGCTCAGTTTTTGAGCCTGTGCGGTTGTACACGGCAATGGGAAAGCCCCGGCTTTCCACATTCAGGGCAAGATTTTCCCCCATGACGGCTAGGCCAATCACACCAAAGGTTCGTTTTGTCATAAACTTCTCGATCGCCTCATCTATAGCAATGGCAGTGTTTGCCTGCAAACACCTGCCTTTAGTTTTAACGTACCGTGATTCCTTTCAATCGCCGCTAAAGAAGAGATTAAGAAGCCCAGACTTTAATTTTTCATTCCAACGTCAGGAAATGCTCAAGATCCTGGGTAATGCGGGGCGGCCAGCGGCGAATCTCCCGCACCCAGTCAAGATTTTGATACCGACCATCTAAACCAATGGCGGCGACCCAATGGCTTTCCGCTTCCCCTTGGCGGTTCATCCCCCAGAGGATGGCGGTGAGGGCGGCTCGCATATCGGGAAACATGGGATATTTCCGGGCTAAGGATTGCATGGCTTTGAGGGCGGCTTGATCTTGGCCGACTTCGTAGAGGGCGAGGGCATAGTTGGCTTGGGCCATGGAAAATTGAGGCTGGCGGGCGATCGCCCCTTGATAATCTGCCAACGCCCCTGGCCAATCCCCTTGGCCCCCTTTGGCATTGCCGCGATTGTTATAGGCGATCGCATCTTCGGGGTTGAGGCTTAGTACTTGATCATAATCCGCAATAGCTTTAGTCCAATCCCCCAAGGCTTCGTAGGCAATGCCTCGGTTGAGGTAGGGGTCGGGGGCATCGGGGGCGAGGGCGATCGCCTCATTAAAATCAGCAATGGCGGCATCAATATGGTTTTGACTGAGGCGGGTATTACCGCGATTGCTCCACACGGCGGGATTGGTGGGGAATTGCTCGATCAGTTGGCTCCAAAGGGTTTCGGCTTGCTCAAAATTGCCTTGTTCGAGGGCGGCGATCGCCTCTCCCGCTAGGGCCTCCCCCGCTTCTAAATCCGCCAGGGTGATGGCCCCTTGGGCGGGGGCGATCCAGCCGGTGAGGAGGGTGAGGGTGAGCAAGAGGGAAATCAGCAGTTGAGAAAGACGCACAAACACTCCGGGGGATGGGGCGATCCGCATTAGCGTATCTATCGTCCTTCAATGTAACAAATCCTTTAAGGGTTTTAACCCAAAAAAGAAGTTTGTATATGCTATCCCTAGCAATCTTGGACACATCGATATCCATGTGCTAGAATCCCGCCAATGTGTGGAAGTTCCGGCTTTTCCACACATTAAGGCGGTTAGACAGGTAGTCATTTTCTGATTAATTTGAGTACACATACACTGCTCAGACATTGCTCTTGACAGTTGGTAACGTATAAGTTACTATCAATCTAGTATGAAAGTCCAGGAATACATTAGAGAAGATGACTCAAATCCTTATCAGAAATGGTTCGATAGTCTGGATGCTAGAGCCGCTGCAAAGGTGGCAGTGGCTAAGTCTCGTCTAGAGCTAGGTAACACATCCAGCATCAAGTGGTTCGATGGAATCGGCGAGTACAAAATTAATTGGGGGCCAGGGTATCGGATTTACTTGGCTCAAGATGGTAAACAGCTCATTGTCCTATTTTGAGGTGGCACTAAAAAAGGTCAGGAGTCAGATATTAAGCAAGCTAGAGAACTGTACCAAGAATATAAAAGACGAAAGAAAAAGGCTAGTAAAACAGCGACACAAGAAGAAACTAAAAGCAAGAAAAGAAAGAAGAGGTAAAGATCATGGCATTAACAAGAGACTTCAAAGAAACAATTAATGCGCGAGTTCAACGAGATCCTGAATTTGCAGCAGCTCTACTTGATGAAGCTGTTTCTCTTTTCCTCAACGGTGAACCAGAAACTGCAAGACTCATATTAAGAGATCTTGTAAATGCAACCGTAGGCTTTGAGGAGCTGGCTATTGAAACATCTAAACCAAGCAAAAGTCTTCACCGGATGTTATCTGCAAAAGGTAATCCTACAATGGATAACCTAACTACTATTCTCAATGTCCTTCGTAAAGAGTTGCGTGTAGATATCAAAGTTCAGACTGTTTCTTGTGCCTAAAACTGAATGTTTATGATGAAAAGATTTCAGTTGGCGGTGAAGCAAACCTAAAAAAGCCTTCTCTGTTAAAGAGCCTTATTTGTTAAAGCCTTATTCTGTTAAGGATTTTAACCCAAAAAATAAGTTTTGTATATGCTAGATCTAGCAATTTGTGAAACCTTGACATTCATGTGCTACAGTGCCAGCAAAACATTAGATATAAACTGAAATCCAGCTTTCGTTACAATAGTTTGCGAAATTCACCCTGATCTACTTAGGAAACTAATCGTCACCTAATTAATAATGGTCTCAAAATTTAAACCAGAAATCATAGAAAAACTGCAATATTATGTTTATCGACTGATCGATCCACGGAATGGAGAGACATTTTACGTTGGTAAAGGGAAAGGAAACCGCGTTTTTTCCCATGCTGCGGGGGAAATTGAGGGTGACAATCTAAGTGAGAAAATGAAACGAATTAGAGCTATTCAGGTTGCAGGATTTGATGTAGCACACGTCATACACCGCCATGGGATGGACGAAACAACAGCGTTAGAGGTCGAAGCAGCCTTGATAGATGCCTATCCGGGCTTGTCGAATATCGCTGACGGGCATGGAAATAGTGAATTTGGTGTGATGCACGCGGAGGAGATCATAAAAAGATACCTCGCTGAAACAGCCGAGTTTAGGCACCGAGTTATTTTGATAAGTGTGAATAGAAGTGCGTTGGAGGGATCGCTCTATGAGGCGACAAGGTTTGCATGGAGACTGAACATGAATAAGGCAGAGCAAGCAGAACTTATATTAGCGACTGTGCAAGGAATGATTGTTGGGGCATTCACTGCTGAAAAATGGTTGCCTGCTACCATTGATAACTTCCCCGGTAGAGAGACTATCGAAGGCCGATATGGCTTTGTTGGGAGAGAAGCACCTCTTGAAATACAACAAGAATATGTAGGAAAAAAGATTCCTGATGAGTATCGTAAGAGAGGGGCCGCAAACCCAATCAAATATTCGTGGAACTGAAATAAAACAAGGAAGAATTGTAGGGTGTGTCAGACAGAATCAATGATGATATGAGAGGTTGAATTATGTCTGACGCACCGATTACTAACATAATTTCTCTTGGCCTGAGGAATGTAAGCTTCACCAATCCGTGATTGTTCCTAATATTGTTGCTACTGAACTCGCAACCCCCAGAAATCCAAAAGGAGAAACCATGGAAACATTAATTGCCGAAATCGTGCGCAAGCTCCACTCTCTATCTGAGATCAAAATCCTGGAAGTTCTCGATTTTGTTGAATTTCTAGCTTGGGATGAAAAGCACCTGACTTCGCGACCATTCAGTAATGATCTTCTTCAAGAAAATGAAGAATTTGAGGCGATTGCTGATTGTCTAGCAGACGAATTTCAAAGGTATATTGGAACCACCATACCTTGCCTGTCAGATTATTCTGTGAGTCGAGCAGGAATTTATGAGGAGCATCCCTGATTGTGCTTTATTTGGTAGATACAAACGTTCTTTTGCGATTCGCAGATCGCTCTCACCCTCTTCATCCCTTGATTAGAACCGCTGTTCGAGAACTACGTCAAAATGGACATAAACTACAAATCTCTTCTCAAAATTGTATTGAATTTTAGAATGTTGCAACTCGACCTATTGAGAGAATATAAAAATCTAGAAGCGGCGAAATAACGCTCAGTTAAATGCAAGCGTAGCCGATGAAGTTTAACTCCATCTTTAACGGACATCACGCATCATGGCCATCCTCCTGCCCATCTTCCTTTTCGTTGTCTGGTTGTTCTGGATACCAGTCTGTATTTTACAGCGTGCGGCGAGAGGTGACTTTGGCGGCACATCCATTCTCCCTGGCATTCCACTTTTTCCCCTTTGTGCATGGGGACTAGCGGCACTTCTGAATTGGTTGCACCTCGGATTGGGACTTTTAGTTGTGGGTGGTTTTCATGTCCTGTTCTTACTATTAATGATTGCTTCAGCAGCCCGGTCGCTTTATATCATTCGCCGAACCAAACACATGTGAGCTAGCCCTGCGCTACAGCGAACCTCGCTTACGTTTGCAATCCGCGTGTCCCGTGGGCCGGGTTCCTGAGCTTGGGTCGTTAGATGTCACTTCCTTGAATGGGAAGCTTACGAATCCGCACAGAATTATCACTAATAGTAATTCCTCACGCCATTGAGCTATGCTTTTGAAAAAATCAAGGGGATTAACCTATGCAATATCTTCAGTCATCAAAATTCCGGTTGGCTATCATTGTAGCGGTAGGCTTGGGGTTGATCTATAAATTGGCCGTTCATCGAGGGTTTATCCCCCCGATTGTTCAACTCCTCTCCCTCACCCGGCCGATTGTTTGTCCCGCCGATGCCACCCTGCATCAGGTTCCAAACACATTCATAAATACCGATCAAGCCTTAGACCAACTACTGCCCGCGAATTTTGATCGCCGCCAAATCTCCATTCTGATCGAAAAAAATCAGTACCGTTTGACCGTTTACTACAACCAAAAACCCGTAAAATCTTATCCAGTCGTGTTTGGTAATTTAGTCGGCGATAAACAGCGGGAAGGAGATCTCAAAACCCCCGAAGGCATTTTGAGAATCAAGGACAAATATCCCCATCCCAGTTGGTCAAAATTTCTTTGGCTTGACTATCCTAACGCGCAATCCGAGTGCAAACATAATCTCGCAAAACAAAAGGGTAAAATCCCCTGGTATAGTACCATTGGCGGTGAAATTGGGATTCATGGCGTGCCGGTCGGTAGTGATGCCATGATTGATCGTCGAGAAAATTGGACATGGGGCTGTCCATCGCTTAAAAATCAAGATATTAATGAGCTTTATGACTTTGTGCAGATTGGGACAATCGTTGAAATTGTAGCTTAAAGTGGACATCTAACTAAAACTTGGAATGTCTACTCTAATTCATCATCGGGTTAAGGAAGCACGTCAAGGAATCAATCCAGCCGTGATTTGTCGGGTTTCATTAGGCTGGGTTGTGCTTGGCGATGTGCAGTTTTTGCCGGGTTATTCACTTTTACTACCCGATCCAGTTGTGCCAAGCCTGAACGCTTTAACAATGGCGCAACGCACAAGCTTCTTGCAAGACATGACGGTTTTAGGTGATGCTTTGCTTGAGGTTACTGGCGCAGTTCGGATCAATTACGAGATCTTGGGCAATAGTGAAGCGGCGCTACACACCCATGTGTTTCCCAGGTTCGCAACCGAGCCAGAAGAGAAGCGGCGCAAACCAGTATGGTTTTACGATTGGAAAAGTGCGCCTCCACTCGATCTGAAGCGGGATCAGCAATTAATGCGTAAGATTGCGATATCAATTCAGCAGCACCAGAAAATTATCGAGAGGCAATAGCACCGTGGAGCGATCGCCACGGCATAACGACCCAACTAGAAAGGCTTTACACCTGAGCAGGCTTATCCAGTAAAGCCTTACAATTGGATTGTAAACAAATGTAAAAACCATGCCCCACACCATTGTCACCGATGTTTGTGAAGGGGTGGCGGACTGTGTGGCCGCCTGCCCCGTAGCCTGTATCCATCCCGGCCCCAGTAAAAATGCCCTCGGAACCGATTGGTATTGGATTGATTTTCAAACCTGTATTGATTGCGCCATCTGCTTACAGGTCTGTCCCGTGACGGGGGCGATTCTCCCGGAGGAGCGGCCAGATCTGCAAAAAACGCCCTAAGGCGAGAGCTTTCCATCTAAGGGGTGGGGCGATCGCCAATGCTCAAAATCATGGACTCAAATTGTTCTGCTTGGGAACAGATTTGCTTGACCTGTTGCCATTGTTGGGTAATCTTTGGGGCATGAGTCCGGTACTCTCTTAGCGTTTTCTTAATGCGTTGCGCTTTGGATAGCCCTGCCAACCTTGACTCCACATGAGGATTGCATTCAACTTGGGCAAGCAGTGGATGATTCAGATTCAGCAGAGCGGCCGCTAACCAGGTTCCTGAAGATTGAGCAGGTAGGCACAGGAGGGAGCGATCGCCCAATTCTACTGGTCTTAGCCAACTTTTGACGACTTCTCCTAAAGCATCCACCGTATCAGACACGGGTGGACAGGGCATCACACAGGGGAGTTTTTGCCAAGCGTTTTCCTGCGCCCAAGTTTCGACGGTGTTACCACAGTCTGAATACTGCTTACAGGCGACATCGGCATCAACATGGATGATGAGCAGATCAAAGCTGACCAAAGTGGGATCTTCGTGCAATGGGCCGCTGTGCCGCTGATGGGCTTCGTAGCACCATTTCAGTACGCCACTCCAACCCCCTCCCAGCCTTGGCTGAGTGGATTCTGGTTGCAATGGGATCAGAATGAAAGGGTTGGATAAAATGGCTTTGAGGGCGGCTTGAATCACTTCGTAATCCGTCGGCCCCTCAGCGATGAGCGCAATGCGTAATTCTTCAGACATTGGGCACAGCTCCTAAATGTCCCATCAGCCACAAACGAGAGAGGGGATACTGTGGATTGAGTGCCATCAGTTGGGGCGTGAGGGTGAGGCGATTGATCACGGTTTGCCCCTTGCTGTTGCGTTCTACGGCAAATAGGCGCACTTCAGGATCAGCTAGATCTAAACCATCCAAAGCGGCGGGGTTATGGACGGTGAACAGAAGTTGTCGGTCTGGGGCATTGTATTCTAGCCAAGCTGCGATCCGAGCGATCAACGCCTGGAGTAAGCGGGGATTGAGAGCCTGATCCAGGTTATCAATCGCCAGTATTTTAGGTGCTTGATGCAGGAGGCACAGCAGCGCGGTGAACAACACATAGAGTGCACCTTCACTGGCATCATAGGCCGTGAGTTCGTTGCGGCTTTTTTGCATGAAGCGATCGCTAAATTTCAAAATTTGCTTAGTTCGTGGCACTTTAGGCGAGAGCAGGTTAGCCCCGTAGCTGGTGGTTTCAATGTCAGCAACCCAATCAATCAGTTCTAGCACTTGCTCCAAAACAGCTTCACCTTGCTCTCCTTGGGATTCCAAATGTTGCCGCAATGTAGCGAACCCACCGGCTAACTGTCCACCACTCAAGCCAACGGGCGAACGAGATTGCTGGTCGGGTAAAATGCCGCGCAATGTGGGGGTATTCGGGCAATAAATTGCAAACTCCTGGAGTCTTTGCATCAGTTGTGCAGCAGGGTTATCAGTTGTCAAGTTCACTAACTGTAAAGCAGCAAGTCCTGCTTGAGCATTCAGGTTTTTCTTATTGCGAACCCCATCAGAAATAATATCTATTTCTCCGTCGTGAAGAACCTCAGTTTTATAAGACCAAGCAGGTTCGGGTGATTCAATTGGATTCAATAAGGAAACGCGGTAAACAGCATTGGCCGAACTGGTCGCCTCAATCGTGATATGGGGCGGAGTGCGATCGGATGCGAAAGAGCTTTTATACAACCGAGGCAACCCCGCCCGAACGCCCCGCCGCAAAAGACTTTCATCATCAACTACGCCGTTGGCTGCTGCCCCCAACACACCCAATGCTTCGAGTAGATTGCTTTTACCAACACCATTAGCTCCAATGAAGCTGTTAACGCGACCGAGTTCAAGGGTGGCATGATAAATAGACTTAAAGCCTCGAATTTCAACCTGGCGAATCATGATGCAATTAATAACTGTTAATGGTTTAAAGTAATGAGAAAACTATAGCCAATCGTCAAAGTAAAGGCTGTATGTTCTTCTAGGGGATTGGGATGCCATGCCAAGCCGTAACGGCGGGTTGCGTTTCAGCGAGAATTTTGCCCCTGCGGATCACGGTGGTAATTGTGGCCCGTTGGCGGAGGGCTGCTATGGGATCGGCGGCATCGAGAATGATCAGATCCGCAGGATTCCCCACCGCCAAACCATAATTTTGGAGTTGGAGCGTCTGCGCTCCCCCATAGGTGATCATGTCGTAGCAGGCGACCATTTCTTGCTGGCCGGTCATGTGGCAGCAATGGATCGCCATACTGGCCACATCGAGCATATTCCCCGTGCCAAGGCTGTACCAAGGATCTTGAATGCAGTCATGGCCCAAGCTGACGTTTAAACCCCCTTGCCATAGCTCCTTGACCCGCGTAATCCCCCGCCGTTTCGGGTAGGTGTCGGTGCGGCCTTGGAGCGTGATGTTAATCAGGGGGTTGGCGATGAAATTGAGCTTGGCCCGTTGGAGAAAGCCCATCAGTTTGTTGGCGTAGCCGTTTTCATAGGAGCCGAAGGCGGTGGTGTGGCTGGCGGTGGCACGGGGGCCGATGTCGTGGCGGATGGCGCAGGCGGCCATCACTTCTAAAAATCGGGATTGGGGATCGTCGATTTCATCACAATGGAGGTCGATCAGTCGGTCTTTTTGCACCGCCCAATTAAAAATTTGCTCGACGGACTGCACGCCCGCTTCGCGGGTTAACTCGTAGTGGGGGATGCCACCTAACACATCTACCCCTAGGGAGATCGCCTCCTGATAAAGTTCCGCATTGCGAGGATCGCCGTAGAGGCCATCCTGGGGGAAGGCGAGGATCTGGAGCGTGATCCAGTCCTGCACGGCTTCCCGAACCGCTAACAAAGCTCTGAGGGCCGTCAAGTTGGGTTCACTGACATCCACATGACTGCGGACATAGAGTACCCCTTGCTGGGCTTGGGTTTTGAGTGTGGCGATCGCCCGCTCCTCCACATCCTCTACCGTTAACGAGGGCTTACGCTCCGCCCAAATTTGGATCCCCTCAAACAGCGTCCCACTCTCATTCACCCTCGGCTGGCCCGCCGTCAGGGCCGAATCGAGATGAATATGGGATTCCACAAAGGGAGGGGAGACTAATTTCCCGCCCGCATCAATTTCCACCCGGCCTGTACCGGGGAGTTGGGGCGCAATGGCCACGAGGCGATCGCCCCGAATCCCCACATCCATCACCGGGGAGCGATCCGCGTTAGCGTACCCATCGCCCCCCAGCGGAGCCAGCCAGAGGCCCCCGCCGCGAATCACCAAATCAAAATCACTCATCATCCATTAGGGTTAAGGGTTTTAAAAATTCCCGTCTCTTGAGAGCAGGGCCTGTCGAATTGCCACAAAAACAACCTGTCCATTATGATGGAGGAGAGAAGTGCCCAAATTTTTGGGGACTTCGCCCCTGTCAAGATCAAACTGTCTTTGCAGAAGTGGGTCTAGCCCGCTTTTTTTATTGGTAATTTCCCATGACTCACCCGCTGATCCCCGAACTTTTAGACCTCGCGACCCCTGTGGCCAGCGCCTTGGGCCTAGAAGTGGCCGGGGCAGTGTTCCAAACCAGCAACAGCCCCCCTATCCTCCGGATTGATATCCGTAACCCTCAGGGAGACACGAGCTTAAGCGACTGTGAACAGATGAGTCGGGAATTGGAAGCAGCCTTGGATGCCACAGACTTAATTGCGGGGGCCTATGTCCTCGAAATTTCCAGCCCTGGCGTTCCCAATGAACTCACCACCGACCGGGAATTTACCTCCTTCAAAGGCTTTGCCGTTGTCGTCAGAGCACACACCCCCCATCAGGGTAAAACCCTTTGGTCTGGCCGTCTCCAACGTCGGGACGAGCAAAACGTCTACCTCAGCCAGAAAGGTAAAACGATCGCTATCCCTCGGCAGGCGATCGCCACAGTCCAATTGGACGACCATGCCGAAGCGATGTAATTGGAGTTTCAACGTTTCCCTATGTCCCTTGTTAACCTGCCTGGCCTGCGCCAGATGATCACCGAAATTAGTAACCAACACCGTCTCCCTGAAGATGCGGTGCGGGAAGCCCTCAGAGAAGCCCTGCTTAAAGGCTACGAGCGCTACCGCCGCTCCCAGATCATGGACAAAAAACAAGTCTTTGGAGAAGACTATTTTGAAAACTTTGAAGTAGAACTCGATGTGGATGAAGAGGGCTTCCGCGTCCTCTCCACAAAAATCATTGTCGAAGAAATCGAAGACACCGATCATCATATTGCCCTTCAGGAAGTCCAGGAAGTCACCTCCGAAGCCCAGGTGGGGGATTCCGTTGTCCTCGATGTCACCCCCGATAAACAAGAGTTTGGGCGCATGGCCGCCATCCAAACCAAGCAAGTCCTGTTGCAAAAACTCCGAGATCAGCAACGCAAACTGATCCAAGATGAGTTTAAAGACATCGAAGATCAGGTCATTCAAGCCAAAGTGCTGCGCTTTGAGCGGCAATCAGTGATCATGGCGGTGAATAGCGAATTCGGCAAGCCGGAAGTTGAAGCGGAACTGCCCAAACGGGAACAACTCCCCAACGACACCTATCGCGTCAACGCCACGTTTAAGGTCTATTTGAAAAAAGTCCGCGAAGGCGTACATCGGGGGCCGCAACTGATCGTATCCCGGGCTGCTGCCGGGTTGGTGGTGGAACTGTTTGCCACGGAAGTACCAGAAATTGAAGAGGAAATCGTGCGGATTGTCGCCGTCGCCCGGGAAGCCAACCCCCCCTCTCGCCATGTGGGGCCGCGGACGAAAATTTCCGTTGATACCCTAGAGCGGGATGTGGATCCGGTGGGGGCCTGTATTGGCGCTCGGGGTTCACGGATTCAAGCGGTGGTCAACGAACTGCGGGGGGAAAAAATCGACGCGATCCGTTGGTCTCCCGACCCTGCCACCTACATTGCCAACGCCCTCAGCCCGGCGCGGGTGGATGAGGTGTTTTTAATCGACCCAGAAGAGCGTCAAGCCCTTGTGTTAGTGCCGGAGGATCAACTCAGTTTAGCCATTGGCAAAGAGGGGCAAAACGTGCGGCTCGCGGCCCGGTTGACGGGGTGGAAAATTGACATCAAAGACACCGTTCGCTACCGTGCCGATCAGGCATTACCCCAGCCTGAACCGGCATTAGTCCCGGAAGCCAGCCCCGACCCTGAGCCTCCCCCCCTTGCCTTGGAAGAGGAGTAAAATGATGCCAATGATTCCTCGGTATTAGCGGGAGGAGCTAAACGATGCCACCCAATCATCGGCGCTGTTTAGCCTGCCGTAAAACCGGAACAAAAGCTGAATTTTGGCGGATTGTCCGTCTCCATCCCACGGGGACGGTACAATTGGATCGGGGTATGGGGAGATCTGCTTACCTCTGTCCTCAGGTGCGTTGTTTGCAGATTGCCCAAAAGAAAAATCGTTTGGGGCGATCGCTCAAAACTCAAGTTCCCGATGTGATTTACAACCACCTCTGGCAGCGGCTCACCCCCCCCATCCCACCCGATCCAACGGTCAACAATCCCCAGGACTGACTAGGATAGATAAATAAGCATTGTTTTCAACCTCAACCGCTGTGACAGAACAGAAACTTTAACACCCTCAACCCAACCCAACCCAAACTAAAAAATTGACCATACCTGACGATACGCACGGGGCATAGTGGATGAACAACGGAAAAACTAGAATTTACGAACTCTCGAAAGAACTCGATTTAGAAAATCGGGATTTGCTGGCGATTTGTGAAACCCTCAACATCGCGGTTAAAAGCCATAGCAGCACCATTACTGAAGAAGAGGTGGCCCAGATCCGGGCCGAGGCTCACAACAAATATGGGAAGAAAGGGGCGAATCGGGTGGGAGTCCATCGGGCTAAAGCACCGGAGCGCCCCCCCAGTAAGCCCCAAATTCAAAGGATCGTGCGCCATGGCCCCTCCTCGGAGGGCGATGCGCCCCGATCCCAACCTACCGAGGTCAGGAAGCCCCCCGGAGAATCCGGCGGAGACAATCGCCTCGTTGCCCCCCCTGCCCGGCCCATGAAGCCCGGCAGTCCGGTCAACACGGCAACGGATGCGGTTGCGCCCAAAGCCGCCCCTCCCAAAGCCAGTAAGCCCCCTGCCCCGCCCCCGCCGGAGGAAGAAAGTTCCCTTGAACTCCTTTCTCCTCCGCCCCGGCCCAGGAAAAACAAGGTGGCCCGTACCCCTAGCCCCGAAGCCCCTGGCTCCGCGACTCCTGCCGCTAAACCGGTGAAGTCTGGCGCACCCAAACGGGAATCACGGCGACCCACTGGGGACAATAATGTCCCCTCCATTCCGGCGTTAGCACAACCGCCCCGCCTCAAAAAAGCGGATGTGGTGCAATTGGTGAAGCCCAAGTCCAAACCGGAAAGCCCGGATCTCGACGATGAGGATGAAAACCTCACTCTCGATGATGCGCCCGCGAAAACCCTGCTCGCCCCGCCGGAACGGCCCCAGGCGAAACCCAAGCGTCCCGCCAATATCCGTAAAGGCAAAGAATGGGAGGATGAGGAAGAGGATAATCCGGATAAAGCCAAGGCCGTCAAGGCTAAAGCCGGGACTAAGGGCAAGCGTAAGCCCCTCCTGATTGAAGACGATGAAGATTTCGACATCGATCAGCAGGATGTGGAAGAAGAACCCACGGCTGTGAGCATTTCCATTGCTCGGCCACCCAAGCCCAACCAACCCAAGCCCACCAGCAGCCCTCCCATGCCCAAGGGCCGCAAGCCCAGCCGGCCCAGCAAAGAAAGTCGGAGCGAGCAGGCTGCTGCCAGTGGTCGCAATCCTCGCGACCAAAAGGCAGTGGCGAAAACCCCCGAGATTGTCACGCTCACCGGCAGCATGAGTATGCGGGAGCTTTCGGAGCTGGTTAAAATCCCAGAGACGGAAATTATTCGCAATCTCTTCACCAAGGGGATCGCCATCAATATCACCCAAACCTTGGATATGGAAACCTGTATGAAGGTGATCCAGGAATTGGGGATTGAAGTGGATACACCGGAAAAAGAATCGGCGGCAACGAAGAGCGAGATGCTCGAACTGGGAGATTTGGAAAATCTCCAATTGCGGCCACCAGTGGTGACGATTATGGGTCACGTTGACCATGGGAAAACAACGCTGTTGGATTCGATTCGGAAAACCAAGGTGGCTCAAGGGGAGGCCGGTGGCATTACCCAGCATATTGGTGCGTACCATGTGGATGTGGAGCATGCCGGCAAGGTTCAACAGGTGGTGTTCCTCGATACGCCGGGTCACGAAGCCTTTACGGCGATGCGGGCGCGGGGTACGAAGGTGACAGATATCGCCATTTTGGTGGTGGCTGCCGATGATGGGGTACAGCCCCAAACCCGTGAGGCCATCAGTCACGCGAAGGCGGCGGGTGTGCCGTTGATCGTGGCGATTAACAAGGTGGATAAAGCGGAAGCTGAACCCGATCGCATCAAGCAGGAACTCACGGAGCAGGGTCTTGTCCCCGAAGAATGGGGCGGTGAAACGATCATGGTTCCCGTTAGCGCGATTAAGGGGGAAAACCTCGATACGTTGCTGGAGATGATCCTGCTGGTGTCGGAAATGGAAGAACTTTCCGCCAACCCGAACCGCTCGGCAAAAGGGACGGTGATTGAAGCTCACCTCGATAAATCCCGTGGGCCGGTGGCAACGCTGTTGATCCAAAACGGTACGCTCCGCGTTGGGGATTGTATTGTGGCGGGGGCTTCCCTGGGTAAAATCCGGGCGATGGTGGATGATCGAGGCGATCGCGTCGAACAGGCAACGCCTTCCTTTGCCGTGGAAATCCTCGGGATGAATGATGTCCCCTCCGCTGGGGATGAATTCGGGGTCTACCCCACGGAGAAAGAAGCGCGGGCGGTGGCGGATGTCCGTGCTGCCGAGCGACGGGAAAACCGTTTGCAACAGGCGATGTCGCGCCGGGTGACGTTGAGCAGTATTTCTGCCCAAGCCCAAGAGGGACAATTGAAGGAACTCAATTTGATCCTCAAGGCAGATGTGCAGGGTTCTGTGGAGGCGATCGTTGCTGCCTTAGAAAAACTGCCTCAAAACGAGGTACAAGTCCGGATGCTCTTAGCGGCTCCTGGGGAGATCAGCGAAACCGATGTGGATCTGGCTGCTGCTTCAGGAGCGGTGATCATCGGCTTCAATACCGATCTCGCTTCCGGGGCCGCCAATGCCGCCGATCGCGAAGGGGTGGATATTCGGGAATACACGATTATCTACAACCTCCTCGACGATGTGCAGGGGGCAATGGAGGGTCTGCTCGAACCGGAAGAGGTGGAAGAACACCTCGGTGTGGTGGAAGTCCGGGCAGTGTTCCCAGTGGGCAAAGGCTCGGTGGCCGGTTGCTATGTCCTGTCGGGCAAGGTAATTCGTAACCGTCGGATTCGTGTCCTCCGGGGCGATACAGTGCTCTATAACGGCGTGCTGGATTCCCTGAAACGGATGAAGGAAGATGTCCGAGAAGTCAATGCTGGCTATGAATGCGGCGTTGGCACGGATAAATTCAATGATTGGCAGGAGGGCGATCGCATTGAGTCCTATCAAATGACGATGAAGCGACGCACCCTCACCTTGGTGTAACCGTAGGAGATCCCCCCTGCCCCCCTAAGCCCCTGCGGGGATGCGCCTTCGGCGTAGAAAAAGGGGGGTTTCGGGAGAATTTTGCGCCCCTCCACAGATCAACTCTACTTCCCACTTCCTACTTATGTTTCGTCGTGACCCCTACCTCTGGCTCCATTTGACCAGTTTTGCTGCCCTGCCCCTGTGGCTTTGGGTGGCATGGTTGGGGGTGGCGGCGGGGCGGCCGATTCTCCCCGTCACGGTGGAAATTTTCCTGTTGGTGACGGTGGCGGTGGTGCCTTGGGTGTGGCTGCAATGGACGCGCCCCTTTAATCCCTTTGGGATCTGGGTGGCGGTGTTGCCGCCCAACCAGTTGAGCCTAGCCCAACGGCAATGGTTGACACGGATCAAGGGTAAGTTTACCGGCCCCCTGGCGGTGATCATGGCGCTGCCGATGGTGTGGTTAGTGGGGCAGATCTACGGTTTTGCCCCGTTGGCCCAAGCGGTTACGCCGATTCCCAACCATGTTTTGGGGTTTGGGCTGGGGGCGATCGCCCTCTTTTTGGCCAATGGCATGGTGCAGGTCAGCGCCAGCACAGCGGGGTTATTGCTCACGGGTGAGGCCAAATTCACCGCCACACCGGATTACCCCGTGGCGCAAATTCGTCAAGATTTTCTCAATATCGGCTTACCCGTACAAAAGCTTTTACCCACAATTACCCCTGAAGCCGCTCCAGAGATCTCCCCCTCCCCAGATCCTGAAACGATGCCCGAAACCCCTGAGGAAGTGGAGGCAGTTAGTTCCCCTGTGGATGTTGAGCCGCCCGCTGATGATCAAGGCACTGAAACACCAGAACCCGCTGTGACTGTTGAAGTTCTTCCCCCAGAGGGTGAAGAAAACACCGCAGATCCTCAGGATGACCCGGCTTAAAATAGCTCTGAATCATTGAAAGCTTGAAGATTGGGGGGGATGACAGTGCGATCGCACTGGGTTTTGTGGCTTTCCTGTTGGGTCGTCACATTAATCGTCACCGCTTCAAACCGCACCGATTGCGTTCCCAACGGCACAATTAGCTGCGTCATCGTTTCCAACTCCCCCGCCCCATTGGGCGTGAACTCAATAAACGATCGCGGCCCATCGAGCAATTGCCGCGTTTCACGATCCTGTACCCAGAGCTTCACATAAAACGTCCCCTCCTGCGGGGGCAATTTAATTTTCACCAAAATCATTTCCCCCGCCGTCAATTCCCCCCCCTGCACCCCCAAAATGGGAGCCGCCACCGCAGTGGGTTCCTGGAAAACAGGGGGCGCTTTCCCTGGGGTTTGGGCGGTTTGCCATAATTCCTTCGGGTAAGGTAGCCCTGAGGTGTCATAGCCCTTTTGGCGTTGCATCATACCTTTCGGGGATGGCGGCGGGAGTTCCTCTTCCTCCTCATCCACCACAAACTCCTGAATCGGCCAATCTCCCCGATCCCAAGTAGTCGTATTGCCAGCCATGGATGTGCCATCGGCGATCGCACTTAAGGCCTGCTCCACCGCACCCCAATGGGGCGGCGGTGTGGGTTCTGCCTCCGGCTCAAGATCCGCCTCCGGGGCAAGCTCACCGGGCGGCGTAGCGGTAAATTCCGCCTCCAAGCCTTCCCCCAAATCAACCCAAGGGCTAAATTGAGCCGAGGCTTGGGCTTCATCCATCCCTTGCCCATCATCCATCGCTTCGGGATCTAGCCCCAGATTCCGCCCTTCCTGAGCAAAATCATTGATCTGCTGCCAAAACCGATCCTGGAGTGGAAGTTGGGCAAACGCGGCATCCACCGATTGATCAGCATCATCCACCGCTGTTAACCAGCCATTGGCTTCAGGATCGTTGGGTTCTGCCTCTGGCAGTGGCCCGGCTTCCCAGGCTTCACCATCATTGATCATCGCCTCTCGCTCCGAATCCCCAGGGCGAGGCTCTTCCCCCTCCAGAACATCTAAGGGCGGGTTCACCTCAGCAAAGGTTCCTGGCTCTGAGGGGTCAAGGCTTGAGGGGGCCGGAGCAGCAATGGCCGGAATCGGCTCCGAGGGTTCTGGCCAAAACGTTAGCCCTAACCAATCCTCCTCCGTCGTCGTTAACGGCGGAGGCGGCCCCTCATCTTCAGAAAGCAGGGAAAAAATCGATGGCGGTGGCTCCGGTTCAGGATGGGAGGTTAGGGCCGGAGTTTGGGGCGGCTGCTTGTGCTGTGGATTGTCGTCCCATCGGCCCCGCTCCAACGGTGGCTGTTGAGGGGGGGGATTGCCAAAGCTGGGCAAATCCAGGGGTTTACGGCGTTGGGATGGGGAACGGTTGAGGCGTGGCGGCAGGGCAGAGGCCTGTTCCGCTGTCTGCCCAGGAGAAGCCCAGAGATCGCCAAAATCCACGGATTGGGTGGGCGGCAGTTGGATATTGGGAATCGGTTCCGGTTCCGGTAGGGGAACCTGAGTGACGGTATCGAGGAGTTCTTCAAGGCTGGCGGTGATCGAAAAACTCTGGCTGGTGAGTTTAGAGGGCAGCATTCGCCCCTGCTGCTCGGTAAAGACTTCAAGGATCACTTCCCCGAGGATCAGGCGGGTGGCGTAGGCCGTGGGAACATCGAGCAAATAGTTGAAGACTAAGGGGATCGTCGCGTCGCTGAGGGGCTGCTCAACATTTAAGAGCAGATCAAAACTTTGCGGGTCCCGCAATTCGTAGCGCAACACCCCATCAAAGCCCTGATCGAGGGGGTTGGGTTGGTGAGGGTTGAGACAGTTGACATGGCCCGAAATCAGAATCGGTTCATCCCGCCGCCGGACAAAACTATCTTCAAGGAGAGCAATGGTCAGTTGAATGCGGTGGAGATCGGAGGGGGCCGGGGAAGGGGCGATCGCCTCAGGGTCATCGGGAAAAATGGTTTCCGTGGAGGCGGGGGCCACGGCTACGGGTTGCGCCACGGGGGGGGGATCGATATAGGGGGGAGGCTCAGAGACTTGGGCGAGAATATGCTCTAAGCTGCTGATCGACTGTTCGAGCAACCCGTGGGCGGTTTCGCTATCAAAGTCTGAGGGCGCGGCGGGTTGATCTGGATCGGGGGAGCTAGGGGGAGCAAAGGCGGCGGCAAAGGTTTCGGGGGAGGCAATGGGGGGGGTTTTGGGGCGCGGCGGCTCTGGCGGGGTTTCCACCTGAAGCCGCAGGGTTTGCATCATCGGTGCGCCGGACTGGGTGGTGATCTGGAGTTCCCACAGGCCGGGGGTGAGTTCGGTGAAGGGGATCACCACCATTAACCCCTTGGGGTTGGTGTTGCAGGTGCGTTGTTGCGATCGCCGTTTCGGTTGCCCGCCAGCATCTACGGTTTGATGAATGATCTGGAGGTTAACCTCGATATCTGGTGCGCAGTTTTGGGCAGCAATACGATAGACATCAGGGGCAATGGCCAGCCTCTCCGATTTAAGCCGCAGCCAATTGCGCGTTCCCTGTTTTTGCAGTAAAAATTCCCAAGTATCCATCAATTCGATTTCTCATCCCTTAAGGCTGCCAACCACCACCTACTTGCCAACACCGCTTATTATGGCGTTGATTCTGCCAGAGCTAAACGTTTTTTTAACGTTTCCACATCTTGGAGGAGATCCGCCTGGGTTTGGCTCGTCTGTTCCTGAGTTTGCAGCCATTTTAGGCCAACGGTTCCCTGGACGGCCTCGGTTTCACCGAGAATTAAGCACAGGGGCGCACCGCTGCGATCGGCCCGCTTCAATTGTTTTTTAAAGGCCGCGCCGCTGAGGTCAAATTCCACCCGTAGCCCTGCCTGCCGTAACTGTTGGGCTAACACGAGGGCTTGAGCTGTGGCGCGATCACCCTGGGATACACAATAAATTTCTGGCGCAAGCACCGGGGCAGCCTGCAATTGCTCCAATAACAAAATTAACCGCTCCACCCCCATGGCCCAACCCACCGCCGGGGTCGCTGCGCCCCCCAACTGTCCTACCAAACCATCGTAACGCCCCCCACCGCACACCGTCGCCTGCGCCCCTAAATCATCGGACTGAATCTCAAAGGCGGTATGGCTGTAGTAGTCCAAGCCGCGCACAAGCCGGGGATTAATCTGATATTCAATCCCTAAAGCAGTGAGCAGGCTCTGCACCTGATCAAAGTGGCGGCGGGATTCATCCCCTAAATAATCCAATAATTGGGGGGCATCCTGAACGATCGCCTGGGTTTTGGGGTCTTTACTGTCCAAAATGCGCAACGGGTTGCGGGTGAGGCGGTCTTGAGAATCGGCATCGAGATCCTGCTGATGGGGGGTGAGGAAGTTGATCAGGGCCTCCCGGTATTGGGCGCGATCGCTCCCATTGCCCACAGAATTTAAATCCAACCGCAGGGATTTTAAACCCAACTGTTGGAGGATATTGGTGGCGATCGCCACCACCTCCACATCGGCGGCCGGGGCATCACTGCCGATCAACTCTGCCCCAATTTGGTGAAATTGCCGCTGTCGCCCCGCTTGGGGTCGTTCGTAGCGAAACACCGGCCCCCCATACCAGAGCCGTTGCACCTGAGCCTTTGTGCCTAAATTGTGTTCAATATAGGCCCGCACCACCCCAGCGGTAAATTCCGGCCGCAGCGTGATGGAGCGATCGCCGCGATCGCTAAACGTATACATTTCTTTCCCCACCACATCGGTAGCTTCGCCAATCCCCCGCGCAAATAAATCCGTCTGCTCAAAAATGGGGGGCCGCACCTCGCTATAGAGGGCATGGCCAAACACACCCCGGGCGATCGCTTCCACCTGTTGCCAGTAGCCCACTTCCCCCGGCAAAATATCCCGCGTCCCCCGTAGTGCCTTAATTGTCCCCATCGTGGTTAATTTGCTCCTGTGCAAAATAAATAATCCGCGAAAATCTTAACAAACTTTCGCGCCCTGTTCGTTGCGATCGCCTTAGCCCTAAGCTTCCTCACCCCCGGAATCAATCCCCAACGCTGCCAATTTCGCTTGCAAAGCCGCTAAGGCCGCCTCCGCCTGCTCTGCCCTCGCTCGTTCCTGAGCCAATGCCGCTTCTGCCCTTGTCCGTTCCTGATCTAATGCCGTTTCTGCTTCCACTGCCCGACGATGCAATTCCACGGAAGTCAAAAACCGCTGGCCATCGGGGTAATAAAGGGTTAAACCCGTTTCATCCCAACCGAAGCGGATTTGTAAGCGGGGACTGAGCCAATCCGTCATGGAGGCAATGGGTTCCAACTCATTCCCCTCCCGTAACCATCCCGTTAACTCAAAATGATCGGGATCGTAAATGTAATACTCCTCCACCCCATACCGCTCATAAAACTTAAATTTCCGCACCATCTCCCCGGCACGATTCCCCGGTGAGAGAATTTCAAACACCACCTGGGGCGCGATCTGCCCTTCCTCCCACTGGCGATAGGAACCCCGTCGCCCCTTGGGCCGACCAAAGGCCACCATGGCATCGGGGGCAGCCCGCAGCTTATTGTCACCCTCCACGGGATACCACAACAGATCCCCCGCCACAAACACCTGGGGATCATCGGCAAAGAGAATTTCTAAATTCTCCTTAATCATCACAATCCATTGAAATTGCTCGGTATTGTCCGACATCGGTTGGCCATCACTATCGGGATAAATCAGGGGTGGGGTGAGGGTGGGGGGTTGCTGAACCATAGTGCCTCAAGTTCATTTGCATTGATTTTAACAAAAAACTCATCAAAAAACCCCCCTGAATATCCAGAGGGGTGAGGGATGGCTAGATTACATCCGAATTAAAAACTAAATTGTGCTCGGAAGTTGGCCACATAAACATCGGGATTTGCTCCAAAGTTATTCGGGTTTTTAATCCAGAAAAACGAAGGAACTAGGGCAATACTGTTATTGAGGGGATAGAAGTAGTTTGCTTCAAACTCGTGTTGAATTCCCCCATCTCCTGCTCCGGAAACCACAAAACTGCGGCCGCTAATAACCGAAAAGGGGATTAAATAAGACAGGGTTAACAACGAGCCATCTTTACCCAAATCTGGGAACGCTAACCCCGCTTGTACCGATTGGCCAATAATCACCCCCCGAGGTAAACCGGTATTAACCGGGCGCACATGGGTTTTCCCATAGGTATAACGACCAAATAAACCCAACCATTCTAAAGGTTGCCAGTCGAAATTAAAGCTATAGGTGTCTGCATTGGCATCATTGAGACCGCCCCCAAAGCCATCATCCGCTAAACCATAGAGGGGTTCACTTTGCCCGCCCGCGCCGATCAAGCCTCCCAAGGAGTTGAGGCGCGATCGCGTGTATAAAAACCGCAAATTGAGGTCATCAACGGGGGTAAAGGTGAGTTCACCGCTGAGGGTATAGGTTCCTGAAAACAGCCCCTCTGAGGGGTTAGCGGCGGTATTAAAAGCGGGTTGGGTGAGAAATTCGGTGCTTTCCCCTAAATAGCCAATATTGAACTGAATCTTATTGTTCAAGCGGGCTAACGCCACTGCCCCCGCGCCCCGATCTAGGGTATTGATTAACGTCCCACCACTGGAGTTAAAACTATCTGCCCCTTTGAATAAATTGGTGTAGCGGTTGCCATCAAAGTAGCGATACCAATTAACCCGTGGCCCGACGACTAATTGCAAGCTGTCATTGACAGGGAATTGATAGAAGAGTTCTCGCAGGATGACCGCGTTATTGTTTGTTCCTTGGTTGGTAAATGTCACCCCCCAGGTATTAAATAAATTTGTCGAAACATAGGTATTGGCAGGGCCAACACCATTGCCAGCCGCAAGCTGAATTGCTAAATTATCCTTACCGGTAAACGAGGTGCTGAAGTTGAGCCAAGTTAGATAGGAAAATGTTGGTTGACTGTTATCGGTAATCGTGCGGCGAACTGGAATGTTATTGGCATCCCGGCGGGGGTTAGCCAAGGCAAATGCAGTAGCTCCTTCTGCGAGGATATCCCGCCCCGACCAAGCATGGTTCATACTCATGAACACATTCCCCCGCAGTTGGGTGGTGGTGGAGAATTGGTTATCTTCCAAAAATGCGACCCGACTATCGAGGTTGTCCACCCGTGTTGTTAACATGGCGAGTTCAGCTTCAAACTCTGCCATCAGCCGTTGCATGGTTTCAAGATCATCACGGCTGACAAAGTTGGCGGTACTTTCGGCAATTAGGCGCTCGATCTGTTGGAGACAGGCATTGAGACCGGCGGCAAATTCGTAGCGGGATAAGGGGCGATCGCCCCTAAATGTCCCGTTGGGATAACCGGCAATACAGTTGTAGCGTTGCACCAAATCACTCAACGCCGCATAGGCCCAATCATTGGGGGAAACATCGCTCAATTCCGCCACGCCCCGGACTTGGGCCATCGGGGCTGTGCCACTAATCGCTTCCAGTTGTTGAAGCATTTCGTTAGCCAGGGCTGCGGGACTGAACCCGAAGCTCAAGGCGGTGGCCATTGCCCCCACCATCATTCCTCGACTTTTCTTCAATTTCATGCTCACACCGAATTGACAGAACACAGAACTCCCGCAAAGTAGCAGACATTTTTGAGGGGGGGTGTAGTCTGGATTACCGTTAACCAGAGACAAAAAGAAATGAAGCGACTGTCGTCATCCGTAAAAGGACGGATTTTTCAGCGTCATTGCTGAATTTGGGGGGCAATTAGGTGATAGCCGTCAGCACTGGCGACGATTTCGAGGGATTCCCCCCAAGCGGCGCGGGTGGGTTCGTCGATGAGGATGAAGTGATTTGCCTGTTGGGTTTGGAGGGTGGCAAGGTCGGCGGGAATGAAGGGGCGATCGCCATAAAAATCCAAACTGGGGCGGCTATGGGGATAACCCCAATAGACCACAGCACCGGGGGGCACTTCCCGCTGCACCATTGCCCCAATTTCCCGCACCGGAAAACCTTCATTCACCTCCCACACCCAAGCGGGGGAGAGAAAGAAACTCGTTAACCCCAGATATAGCCCGATGCTGAGGGTGATTAAAAAATGGCGATCTGGGTTTGGGCGGCTTAGGGATCGGGTACAGAGGGCGAAGGTGACGAGGGCGATCGCCGCCCCCCCCAAGAGGGGAATTTGCGGATCACTCCAGAGCAGATAGGCCCCACCGCCGAAGCTAGCCACCGTTAAAAACCCGAAAAAATAGCGCAATTGCCGTGGGATATCCGTTAACCCATAGCCGCCAATCAGCAGGGCCAAAAAAGGATAAACCGGGAAAACATACCAGGGTAATTTTGTCCCCATCACACTCACCAGGCTGAGGAAAAATCCAAAGCCCCACAGCGGCAATAATCCGCCGCTGCGCCATTGTTGTCCTGCGTTGGCCAGGGCAGCGGGCAAAAACACAAGCCACGGCCAAGCATATTTCAGGAGTTCGAGTAGGTAATACCAAATCGGCCCCTCATTGCCTTCAAAGGCGGTATTGAGGCGACCAAAACTATGGCCACCAAAATGAAAGGTCATAAATTCCCAGCCGTGGGCCTGCCATTGGGCACCATACCAAGCGGCGACGATCGCCCCCCCCATCACCACTCCCCCCCAACCGTAGGGATTTTTAAACACTTGCCATTGTCGTTGGAGGAGGATGTAACCGAGGGCGATCGCCCCCAGAGCCAACACCAAAACCCCCTTCGTTAGGGCAATGGCGGCCAGGGCGATCCCCATGCCCAGGGCCCAGGGGGGCCGCTGTTTTGATTTCACCAAACAAAAGAGGAAGAGGATCAGAAACGTATTGATCATGCCATCAAGCATGACGAGGCGGCCATGGCGCACCACCGGCAAGAGCGTGAGGTAGACGACAGCGGCGGAGATCGCCTCCCGTTGGTTCCGAAACAGTTCCCGGCCGAGGAGGTAGAGGAGGGGGACACCGAGGGCGGTGAGCATAGCTAAGGGAGCGCGGCAGGCAAATTCGAGGGCTGGGGATTGCAACGCCTCCGGGCCGAACCCACTCAGCACTTGATACCCCATGGCCATCAGCCAAATCCCTAGGGGGGGTTTGGCCCAAAAGGGTTGGCCGAAAAGGGTGAGATGGAGCCAATCCTGCGATCGCACCATATCCCGGGCGACCCCGGCATAGGTTCCCTCATCCCAATCCCGTAGGGGGGCATTGCCCAAGCCCACCAACCACAAAAATAGGGCAGCTAGGGTTAATCCCCCCAGCCAACGCCATTCGGTTTTGCTCAAGCTCACCCCCAATTTTTTTGCCAAAATTCAGCATAGCTTTTAGGGCCGCATCTCCGGAAATCTGAGAATCCGCTACTTTCCCCACGCCCTCACCCTAACCCTTTAAAATGGGGAGCGTTGTCCCAAACCCATGGTGCCGTCATGACCGCCGCTGTTGTCATTGAACATCTGCAAAAACGCTACGGGGAAAACCCAGCCGTGCAAGATATTTCCTTCATCGTCGAGCGGGGGGAGATTTTCGGGCTGTTGGGCCCCAACGGAGCCGGTAAAACCACCACAATTCGCTGTCTCTGTACCCTCGCTAAACCCGATAGCGGCCGTGTTGAAGTATGCGGTATTTCTGCCATTCAGCAACCCAAACAAGTACGTCGTAGATTGGGCTATGTGGCCCAGGAAGTCGCCCTGGATAAAGTCCTGACGGGGCGGGAACTGCTAAGGCTACAGGCGGCACTGTATCACATCCCTCGGGCGATCGCCCAAGACCGTATTCAAGAACTACTCACCGCCCTTAACCTCACCGACTACGCCGATCAAAAAACCGGAACCTATTCCGGGGGAATCCGCCGCCGCCTTGACCTTGCCGCCGGTCTCCTCCATCAACCGGATCTTTTGGTTCTCGATGAGCCAACGGTGGGCTTAGATATTGAAAGCCGGTTTGTGGTGTGGGAATTTTTGCGCCAATTGAAGGCCGCCGGGACGACGGTTTTACTCACCAGCCATTATTTAGAGGAAGTGGATGCCTTGGCCGATCGCCTCGCCATTATTGACGGGGGCCGCGTCATTGCCGAGGGAACACCAAGCCAGTTAAAGGATCAGGTGGGGGGCGATCGCATCACGCTCCGGCTCCGGGAATTCACGCCGGAGGAGGAAGCCCAAAAAGCCCAGCATAGTCTCAATGCCCTCCCCTTTGTGGAAACGGTGATTGTCAATACGGCTCAAGGGAATTCCCTCAATTTGGTTGTCCAACGGGGCAGTAATGCCCTGCCCCAAATCCAAGAAACGTTGACAAGTATTGGTCTGCCAATTTTTAGCCTTGCCCAAGCCCGTCCGAGCCTGGACGATGTTTATTTAGCGGCCACGGGTCGCACGCTCATGGATGCGGAATTGGCGGCCGCTAGCACGCGGGATCTTAAGAAAGAACAAAAACAAGCGATGAAAACGACTTAGATCCGGAAAGATCCCCCTCAATCCCCCTTAAAAAGGGGGACTTTGAGCCAGGATTCCCCTAAATCCCCCTAAGCCCCTTCGGGGATGCGCCTTCGGCGTAAAAAAAAGGGGACTTTTCAGAAAGATTCTCTTTTAAACCCTCCTTTAAAATCCTAACCATGAGTCCATCCATCAGTCCCACGACCCTTGCCCCGAAAGTAAGCTCAACCCCAGAGCCGGGAGCGCTGGCGGAATTTACACAGGAAACCATTGCCCTCACCCAGCGGCTATTTATTCAACTGCAACGGCGGCCCTCCACATTGGTGGCGGGGGTGATTCAACCGATGATGTGGTTGATTTTGTTTGGGGCGTTGTTTACCAATGCGCCCCAAAGTTTGTTTGGCCCTGATGTTCACTATGGCCAATTTCTCGCGCCGGGGGTGATTGTGTTTACGGCGTTTTCGGGGGCGCTCAATGCGGGGCTGCCGGTGATGTTTGACCGAGAATTTGGGTTTTTAAATCGCCTCCTAGTCGCGCCGCTGGCTTCCCGCTATTCGATTGTGGCGGCTTCAACCATCTACATTATTACCCTGGCATTTATTCAAACGGTGGTGATTATTGGCGCGAGTGCGGCTCTGGGGGCGGGGTTGCCCGGTGTGGTGGGGTTGGGGGCGATCGCCCTCATTGTCCTGCTCATCGTTTTAGGGGTCACGGCCCTCAGTTTGGGGCTGGCCTTTGCCCTACCGGGACATATTGAATTAATTGCCGTGATCTTTGTGACTAACTTACCCCTCCTGTTCGCCAGCACCGCCCTCGCCCCCCTCTCCTTCATGGCCCCCTGGTTGCGATGGTTGGCGGCATTGAACCCCCTCACCTATGCGATCGAGCCGATCCGCTACATCTATTTCAATGCCCAATGGTCGCTCACCAGTCCCGTGATGGCGGCCCCCTGGGGAGATCTCAATTTTGGGGTGATGTTGGCGGTGTTGTTGGCCTTTGATGTGGTGGTTCTGCTGATGATTCAACCCCTCCTCCGCCGCCGTTTTGGTTGATACATCCGGTGGGGGCGAACAATTCTAGGGGCGAAAAATTTTTCGCCCCTACAGGTCGCGGTATCATCCAAAGGCTTAAACTTGCAAATTTTTAAAATTGGCTTATGTATGACGTTTACGGCATCGGCAACGCCTTGGTGGATATGGAATATGAGGTTACACCAGAGCAGTTAGCAGCATTGAAGATTGAAAAGGGCGTGATGACGTTGGTGGATGAACTGCGCCAAAGCGAGATTGTGGTTCATCTTCAGGGGGTGGAGTGCAAAAAGGCCAGCGGTGGCTCCGCCGCCAATACCCTCGTCACCCTCAGCCAATTGGGGGGCAAAGGTTACTACGCCTGTAAGGTGGCCAGTGATCCCACGGGCGGTTTTTTCCTCTCCGACTTGCTGGAATGTGGCCTGGATACCAACCTCCAACACCAACCCCGGACGGAAGGGGTAACGGGGAAATGCCTAGTCTTCGTCACCCCCGATGCCGATCGCACCATGAACACCTTTTTAGGGATTAGTGCGGATATTTCCCCCGCCGAAATTGATAGCACGTCCCTGGCCCAAGCCCAATATCTCTACACCGAGGGCTATCTGGTCACATCCCCCACGGGCAAAGATGCGGCGATTACCGGGTTGAATTTTGCGCGGGATGCCGGGGTGAAAACCAGTTTTTCCCTTTCAGATCCCAATATGGCCAAGTTTTTCCGGGATGGTCTGCTGGAGATCATCGGGCCGGGGGTGGATTTGCTCTTTGCCAATGAGGCCGAAGCGATGACGTTGGCAGGGGTAGAAGACCGGGAGGAGGCGATCGCCTACCTCAAAACCCTGGCCCGCACTTTTGCCCTCACCCTTGGCCCTGCCGGTTCCCTCGTTTTTGATGGGGAACAATTACACGAGATTGAGCCAATGCCAGTAAAGGCGATCGATACCGTGGGGGCCGGCGATACCTATGCCGGAGCCTTCCTCTACGGCATCACCCACGGCATGAGCTACCCCGAAGCGGGCCGACTCGCCTCCCGGGCCGCCGCCCAGGTGGTGACGCAATACGGCCCCCGCTTAACTCCCGAGGCCTTGGCAGCGTTGCATTAGGTTTACCCCACCTCAGAGCGAAAACCCGTTAAAACGGGTTCCACAGTGGGCTTCAGCCCACTTTCGCGATGAGCCAAGAACTTTAGATCTGCGGAGGGGCGTTGGCGTAAGCCTGCCGGAGGCACAAAAATTTTTCGCCCCTACATCAACTGACTATCCTAGGGCGGGAAGCGAAAATCTTAAGAAAATCTAAATAATTTTCGCCAGATCAGGGTAAACCCTTGCATTTAGGGTTCTTTTTGCGCTAAAAGAATAAGCAGTGAACCTCCAACAGATCCTCTCCTCGTAGTGGAAACCCTAGGGATCGGGAGCGCAAGAACAAAAAGTTTGCACCATTTATTAAATAATCACAAACAGCGTATGACTCAACAAGTTGCTCACCCTATGGTGAAGTTACAACGGAAAGTGCGTTCTTTGGTGGATTCCAATATCCTCAAACCCGGCGATAGCATTTGGAAGATTGCCTTCCTCTATGGGGATGACTGGAGCCACTGGAAGCAAGAACTGCTGGATTTTGGCTTTGCGATGCAGGATCCTGTTAGCGAAATCCTGCTGGTGGAAGCCTGGGACGAAGACGAAGAGTAGATCCCTAGGATTGCAGAGATCCACCGGGTAAGGATGCAGGTGAGCGGTTCTGTGGGAACCATCCTTGCATCCTTTTTTCGTTCAGATCCTAACCCTACCCGCCTTAAGAGGGCGTAGTTACTGCGTTCTCTGCCAACTGGGCCACCTCCGGCAACCGCACACAGCGGGCCATGCGATCGCCCATCACCATCGGGGGCGGTAGCGGTTGAAGACATTCCTCAACGGCGTGGGGACAGCGGGGGGCAAAGGCACATTCGGTAATTTGGCGGTACAGTTGCGGCGGTGCGCCGGGAATGGCCACGAGCCGCGCTTCCCGATCCATGTCGGGGTAAACAGTGGCCCCCAGGAGGCCCTGGGTGTAGGGATGCCACGGGTTCGTCATCACCGTATCAACGGGCCCCTGCTCAATAATCCGCCCGGCATACATCACCGCCGTCTCATCGGCCACCTCGATCGCCACCCCCACATCATGGGTGACAAAAATCATACTCATCCCCAAATCCCGCTGAAGTTGCCGCAGCAAGAGCAGGACTTGAATTTGTACCGTTGCATCCAGGGCCGTTGTTGGTTCATCCGCCAGTAAGACCTTGGGGCGACAGGAGAGGGCCAGGGCAATCATCGCCCGTTGGCGCATCCCGCCGCTCATTTCGTGGGGGTAGGCATCAAGGCGTTTACGGGGGGAGGGAATTTGCACACATTCCATCATTTCCAAAGCGCGATCGCGCCCCGCCTGATAACTACAACCCTCATGGCGCACCACCACCTCCGCAATCTGATCCCCAACGGTAAACACGGGATCAAAGGCCAGCATTGGCTCCTGAAACACCATGGCAATTTCCTTGCCCCGCAGATCCCCCAGAGCCTTCCCCCCCAAACTGAGGACATCCTGCCCCGCGACGGTAATTTGGCCGGCGATCGCCGTTTTATGGGGGGGATGGAGCCGCATCAACGATTTCATCGTCACACTTTTGCCACTGCCGGACTCGCCGATCAGGGCTAACGTCTTACCCTCCGCTAGGTCTAGATTCACCCCAGAGACGGCATAGACCAATCCCTCTGATGTTTTGAAGGTGACAGATAGATCGCGAACCTCAACAATATTAGCCATAATCAAATTCCATCAGTGCAGAAAAGGAGCGTTTGCAAGGGTTAAGAAGGGGCGGTAATCTGCGTTGGCGAGGCGATCGCCCCCACATCAATGGGACGGACAGCGGAATAGCCAGAACCTTCAATGCGCAGATGGCAAGCCACATGGCGACCCTCCCCCAAATCCGTTAAAGGCGGCATCTTTTCAGCACAGACCGCTTCCGCATGGGGGCAACGGGGATGGAACCGGCAGCCGCTGGGGGGAGAAATGGGGTTCGGGGGATCGCCTTCGAGGGGGGCGTGGGTTTTGCGGTCTTCGGGGTGGAGGGCAGGCAGGGCCGAGAGCAGGGCGGCGGTGTAGGGATGGGCGGGATTGGCATAGAGGGCATGGGCAGGCCCCGATTCCACCACCTGGCCCAAATACATCACAATCACCCTATCGCTGACATACTGCACGACGTTGAGGTCGTGGGAAATGAAGAGATAGGTGAGGCCATAGTCTGCTTTGAGATCCGCCAAGAGGTTGAGCACCTGAGCCTGGACGGATTTATCAAGAGCCGATACCGCCTCATCGAGGATGACAATTTCAGGATCAATAGCGAGAGCACGGGCAATATTCACCCGTTGCCGTTGCCCCCCGGAGAGTTCATGGGGATAACGGCGGATGAAGTTATCGGGGGCGAGGCCGACGCGATCAAGGAGATCCCTAGCTTTGGCCCGGGCCGCCCCTTCACTCACCCCATGGATTTTTGGCCCAAAGGCAATGCTTTCCTCAATGGTGAGGCGGGCATTGAGGGAGGCATAGGAATCCTGAAAGACCATTTGCATCCGTTTGCGCAGATCCCGAATCGGCTTGCGATCGCGCCCCTTCCCGTAGGTTTCCCCCTCAAGGGTAATGCGCCCCGCATCGGGAGGAATTAAATCCATCAACAGACGGGCGGTGGTGGATTTGCCACAGCCGGATTCCCCGACAATGCCCAGGGTTTGACCCCGCTCCGTCGTAAAAGAAACCTGTTCGACAGCCTTAACTACTTGTTTCGGCCGCCCCAAGAGGTTTTTGCCAATGGGGAAGTATTTTTGTAAGCCTTCAACCTTGAGAAAATCAGCCATGGTGTTGTTACTCCTTGCTCAAAAAATCGACGCGCTAACGTTTCAAATCCATCGCCCCCCGCAACCCATCGGAAAGGAGGTTAAAACAGAGGGAGGTGATGAAAATCATCAACCCCGGCAACACCGAAACCCAAGGCTGCACATAGATCGACTGTCGCAATGTATTCAGCATCAAGCCCCATTCCGGCGTGGGCGGCTTCACCCCCAAGCCTAAAAAACTCAAACCCGCCGCCAAAATCATGCACACCGACACCAAACTCGTCGCATAGATAAACACCGTGCCCATGACGTTATTGACCACATGGATGCGGATAATCGTTACGGAATGCGCCCCGGAAGCTCGGGCCGCATCGACAAAATCCAGCATCCGCACCCTGGTGGTGACACTTTCGGCCACGCGGGCAATGGGGGGGATAAATACAAGGGTGAGGGCCAGCATCGAATTGCCTAAGCCCGGCCCCAAGGCCCCAGAAATGGCGATCGCCAGCAGCACTGCTGGAAAGGCAAAAAACACATCCGTCGTCCGCATCACCAGCGTATTCACCCAACCCCCGAAAAACCCCGCCATCAGTCCCAAACTCGTGCCAATCCCAAAGGCAATCACCACCGGCAAAATCCCCATCACCAAGCTCATCCGCCCCCCATACATCAGCCGCGTCAGCATATCCCGGCCCAACTCATCGGTGCCGAGGATGTAGCCCGCGCTGCCAATGGGCAAGAGCCGATTCACCATTGTGCTTTCTGCCGGACTGTGGGGAGCCACCAGGGGCGCAAACACCGCGATCAGCACCAAACCCACCAGGACAGTGGCACAGGCAATAGACAGAGGATCCCGCCGCAGGCTCAACCAAACCGTGGCCCAATAGCCGCGAGATTGGGTGGAAAGTTTGCCGCCATCCGCACCCTTGGGGGCGGTGGGTGAAGGAGAGGTCACATTTTGCATGGGGTCAATTTTCTCAAGGATCAACAAACAAACGGGCATGGCGAGGCCTAGGCAGACCGCCTAACTGCGGCGAATGCGGGGATCAAACAGGGTTTGCAACACATCCACGAAGAGATTGAGGGCGACAAAAAACATCGAGAGGGTGAGAATAATTCCCTGTAAGAGGGGGATATCCCGCTGGAAAATCGCCCCATTGAGGAGGTAGCCAGTGCCGGGCCAGGAAAACACGGTTTCCACGAGGATCGACCCTCCCAAAAGGTAGCCAAACTGTAAACCCATCACCGCCAACACCGAAGGGGCGGCATTTTTAGCAACGTGCTTGGCAATGCTGACATTGCTTAAACCCCGCGCCCGCAGGGAGGTGACAAACTCCGATCCGAGCAGTTCTGAAACCGTCGATCGCACCGTCCGGGTGACAATGCCCATGGGAATAAAGCTCATCGTTACCGCTGGCAAAATCAAATAGGGGAAACGATCCATAAACGAGCCGGATCCCGCCCCCAAGGAGGGCAACCAATCCAACTGTACTGAAAAGATAATCACCAACAGCAGCCCCAGCCAATAATGGGGAACCGATACGCCAAACAGGGCAATGCCGGTCACAAGGCGATCGCTCCACCGTCCTTGCAAAAAGGCGGCGATCGTCCCAAACAAAATGCCAAAGAGGAAACCCAACAGAGCCGCCGCGAAGGCCAAAATAAACGTACTGCCCAACGCCCGACTAATTTCCGCCGCCACCGGCCGCCCCGTCGCCACCGAAACCCCTAGATCCCCCTGGATCGCCCGTCCCAACCAGGAAAAGAACTGCACCGGCAAGGGGCGATCCATCCCATAGGCTTTCACAATCCGCTCCACCACTTCAGCCGGGGCATCCGCCGGAATCACCGCCGACAGGGGATCCCCCGGAGCCAAATGCACTAGGGAAAAGCACACCACCGCCACCGCTAAGGCAATGGGGACGGTGTAAACAATGCGACGGCAAATATATAAAAACATTGGGAGATCTTGGGTTAGGGCGATCGGGATCAGAGGGTTGGGGGAAAACCACAAGAGCAATGCGATCGGGGCAGATCCGTCGGCGGATCGCCCCCATCTTTACGAACTATTCCGTGAGATAAACCGGCGTAATATCCTGAAACCAACTTTTCGCCTGGACAAAACCGCCCACCTCACTGCGCATCGCCCGCGGCCCCACATCATGGGCCACAAACAGGAAGGGCGCATCTTCCACCAAGGTTTCATGAAGTTGCTGATAAACAGCAAGATTGGCTTCGGGATCAAAGGTGGTTTGCAATTCCTCAATTAAGGCATCCACTTCCGGATTGCTATACAACCCCCAGTTGAGGGAGTTAGGGGGCGCACTGTCGGTGTAAACAAAGCGCACCATTGCCGCAAAGGGGTCATGGGTGGCAAACGTGATATTGGTGGCATGGGCACCGCGAGAGTCGGGATGTTCCGCCCCCTGTCGCCAGTTATCAAAGAGCGTTTCCCACACCAACACCTCAAAATCAACGTTAATCCCCACCGCTGCCAACTGCTGCTGAATCAACTCATTCATCGGCTGTGGCTGCATCTGCCCCGACCCCGAAGTGGAAATCAACACCTTCACATCCAGCGGATTATCGGGGCCATAGCCCGCCTCTTCCAGCAATGCCAACGCCGCATCGGGGTCATAATGCACATCAAAGGCAGGATTCCCAAAGGCGGGATCATCGGGAAGCAAGATCCCCTTGGCCGGAATCATATTGCCCCCTAAAAGGGCTTGGATTTCCTCCCGGTTGATGGCAAGGTTAGCCGCTTGGCGCACCCGTTTATCCAGCCAGGGCGACCCTTCCGCAAAACTGAATTGCCAGGGCCAAAGGTGCGGGTAGCCATTGCTGGTAATTTCAAAGCCGCGACTTTCCAGCATCGCCAAGGTATCCGCTGGCGGGGCTTCAATCCAATCCACTTGTCCCGCTAACAGGGCATTGGCGCGGGTTGTGCCTTCGGGGATTGGGATCAGTTCAATGCGGTCGGCTTTGGCCATGCGGTTTTCATCCCAATAGTTAGGATTAGGCACGAGCACAGCCCGCTCCCGGGGCACGAGTTCCTCCAACATGAAGGGGCCTGTTCCAGAGGGATCCTGTTCAAAGGCTGTCCAATCTTCCCCTAGAGCCTCATAGTGGGCGGGGCTGGAGAAGAACATAAAGGGCAGTTGGTTGATCAGCAGTGAGGAAGGGGTTTTAGTGGTGATCTCAACGGTGTAGTCGTCAACTTTGCGAATGCTTTCGTAGGCCGGCAGCCGGGCGATTACTTGGGCGGATTGGCGGGCATCGTAGTGGGGGGCGTTTTCATCAAAGATTTTTTCAAAGTTGAAGACCACCGCATCGGCGTTAAAGTCTGAACCATCGTGAAACTTGACTCCTTCCCGCAGTTTAAATGTCCACAGGCGAGGATCCGCTTCATCTACTGACCACTCCGTTGCCAATTGGGGCACGAGGGGAGCGGGTTGATCACTAACGGATAAATCCCAGGTGACGAGGGCATCGTAGAGGGTCATGCCGGTGAAACGCACTCCTTCAAACCCGGAGTTAGGTGCTCCGGCGGTGAGGGGAATATCTGAGGCGGTCATGCCGATGCGCACTGTGCCGCCGGATCCTCCTCCATCGGGGACGCTGGGGGCGGAATCTGTCACGTCAGCGGCGGGCTGACAGGCAGTTAATAAGGCCAGGGAGAGGGTAAACCCCAGCAATATCCCTGAGGCAAACTTGATCCAGCGGCGACGGCTAATGACCGCCCGTATCCACGACAACAGCATTCTTAGCAATTCCTTTATAGTTCAGGCCTACAATCATGGAATTTTTGATTATTGTTTGTATAGATAAATACATCTCTATCGATTGGGCGATCGCCCGCTTCTTGGTTTGTGGCGATCGCGAAATTGACCCATGGGGGGAACAGGGGGCGATCGCCCTCCTAAAATAGGCCACATCCCACCCCAGCAATTCCCATGACCACAACCTCGGACACCACTACCCCCCCCTGGCGTTTTGCCGTCACCCTTTTGGCCCAATTTGCCCTAATTGTTGGCGTTCCTGCCCAAGCGATGATCACTTACTTTGCGGGGGAACCGGTCATTCTCCAAACTGCCCCCGTCGATCCCTACGATTTGTTACGGGGCTATTCTCAAACCCTCAATTACGATATTTCCCAAGTTTCAATCCTGGAAAAATTGCCTGGTTGGGAGACGATTAAGGCTGAGTTAGAAGCGGATGCAGATAATGCTTTTCAACCGATGCTGATCTATGTCACCTTGGGGAGTCCTGAAACGGAGATGAACCAAGGGATTCCGACCCCTTGGGAGCCGGTGGCGGTGGGGTTGAATCCCCCCAAAGATTTGGCCATTGATGAGGTGGCGTTAGCGGGGCAATTGTACTATGGTCAAGTGACCTACGGCCTGGAGCGGTACTATATGCCGGAGGATCAAAAAGACGGAATCAACGACCACATTGCCGATATTAACCGCCGTTTTCCCACCGATCCGCCGATGGTGGTGGAGGTGCGGGTTAAGGGGAATCATGCGGTTCCCGCGACGTTGTGGGTGGGCGATCGCGCCTATCGTTTCTAAAAACGCCTAAACCTTGAGCCAATCGAAGAGGGTTTGATGGGTAATCTGCCAATCATCTAAACCCTCAGGCACCTTTAACGGC